>JANWJB010000016.1 GCA_025449575.1 Acidobacteriaceae bacterium | reverse complement strand
TCGCCTTCTTGATGTTCGTTCTCGTGCGCGGCATCGCGGACACCGACCGGTTAGATCTCTCGCTTCCATTGTGGTCAATCGTAATGATCAGCCTCCTAATAGAAGAGGCGCACACAGCCGAAGAGAGCGCGCCTCAAGCTATAGCCGATACGCCACTCGTCGTGACGACCCTTCCACAGAGTTGTCGATCCTAGTGGCGACATCGCCGAAGCAAAAATGTTTGCGGCGTCTTTCGGAATGTACGAGCATCTTCGCTGTCGCTCATCGCACGGCTCTCTTACGACACTACTCTCCGGAAGATTGTCACAGATGACCCTCGGAATGGGGGATACGAGCGCACGAGTTTCATACAGGCAGCTTTGCCGTAGTTGGAGCGGCGAGGCAGAGAAGAGCACAAGCAGCTCGAACAGGAGCCAAAGCCCCAAATTGTCATCTGATTGTAATTTCTTGCTTATTTTAAGCGAAAACGGGACGGTTTCGACAAGAATAGACTGGTGAGGATCTAGATCATGATCCGAGAGATGCAATTGGCAACAGAAGCCCAAAACGACATTCTACCGGTGGTGAGTCTGGGCGCCATCCTTATCATTGAAGACGATCCACGTATGCAGAAGGTTCTGCGCAGAGTCTTTAGTCAGGAGCGCTACTCTGCCGTTGTCGCCGGCGACGGTCAGACGGGTCTCGATCTGTTTCGCCGCGAACACCCGCTCGCGGTCATACTCGATTTGATTCTTCCCAATATCTCCGGACGAGAACTCTGTCAGACATTCAAGCAGTTGTCTGCTGAGACTCCGGTTGTGGTGCTCAGCGCAATCACGGACGTTGCGGACAAGGTGTTACTTCTTGAATTGGGGGCCGACGACTATGTCACCAAGCCCTTTAGTCCAAGAGAGCTCACGGCCCGCGTTCAGGCAGCGATCCGCAGACAGCGTAAGCCCACGCCGCCGACGATCTATCGCTTCGCTGATTGCGAAGTCGACTTTAAGAAAATGACGGTCCGTCGCGGCGGGAATTCTGTCGTGCTTACCGCTCATGAGTTCAAGCTCCTGAAGTTTTTCAGCGAGAATGCTGAGCGAGTGCTCACACGCGATGTCCTGCTGAACGAGGTCTGGGGATACAATCTTTATCCGACCACTCGCACGGTGGATAATCAGATCCTTAAATTGCGTCAAAAGCTAGAGTCCGATCCTGCAAACCCGAAACATCTGCTGACAATCTATGGCGCAGGATACAAATTTGTCCCATGAGGCTCATCCCGTCCAGCGTCCCGCAGGCGAAGCCCTCAGGCAGGTAGCGGGTACACAAGAGAAGCAGGGTCTTCGAACGTATGTGCTTCTTGTCGTCAGTATGGCGTTGGTGATTGCCCTTGTGACTGTCGCCAGTGTTTTGCTGGTTCGCCACCAACTGAGGGAACAGGTGACGAACGACTTTTCCCAGGACTTGAATCGCTCGGTCGTTGCCTTCCAGAACCTGCAGGCCGACAGACTCAAAGCCCTAGCGCGCCAGAATGCCCTTCTTGCCGAACTGCCCACGCTGAAGGCGCTGATGACCAGCGGGGACGACCTCACCATTCAGAATGGAGCCGTCGAATTCTGGCAACTCAGTGGCACAGACCTTTTTATGCTGGCCGATCCGAGCGGCCGGGTCGTGGCGGCCTATGCCAAAAAAGCGCCTGCGGACAACACCCTCCGTCAGGGGATGAAGGCTCTGCTGGCTTCTCCGACGAAGCACTATCTGATCGATAGCGGATCGCTCTATGCCTGTGCGCTACGGCCCCTCTATTTCGGTAGCGACCGGGATGGGACGCTGTTGGGATACGTCTTGAGCGGTGTTTCCATTGAGCGCACGGTCCGCCAAATCAGTCAGCCCGCGGGAGTTGAAGCGACTTTTTTGAGCGGTGGCCAAGTTGTAGCCAGCACGCTTGCGCCAGATGTGCAGGCAAGTTTGGCAAGGCAATCTGGCGCGCTTTCCAGCATGTCCCGGGCACCTGCTACGGTCGAATTGGGAAATGTTCAATTTCTCTCGGCCACCGAGGATCTCTCCGCAACAGCTACATCTTCATTGCAGCTGGTCGTTCTGAAATCCTTCGAGCCTGCGGAGCGTTCGATCAGCCGCACCGACCGCATGGTATTTGTCGCGGGTTTTCTGGTGCTTCTCTCGGGCACGATGCTGATGATTGTCATCTCGCGGTTGGTGACACACCCGCTCGAAGAACTCTCCCGGAGTGTTCGGGCTTTTGGTCTTGGGGACGTGGAACACCGTGTGCCGCGCCATGGCACGCGGGAAGTGCGGCATTTGAGCGCTGCCTTTTCCAGCATGCGCGGTGAGATCCAGAAGGCGAATCAGGCGGTGCTCGAATCCGAACGGCTGGCGACCATCGGCCGGATGGCGAGTTCTGTTTCTCACGATCTCCGGCATTATCTCGCCGCGATCTTCGCGAACGCGGAGTTTCTCGCTTCGGATCGGTTCTCTCCCAAGGAGCGTGCCGAGATTTTTGGTGATATCCGGGCAGCCGTGAACGGTACAACGGACATGATCGAATCGCTGCTGATCTTCAGCCGGACTGGCGCCAGCATGAGGAGGCAGCCAGAGCTAATGGCAACCCTGCTTGAACGGGCGACATCTCTGGTTCGGGCCCACCCCGATGCGGAGGGGGTAACGCTGACGACGCAGTATGGCGAACCTACGGAGACCGCTGTTGTCGCTGACAGGAAGCAGATCGAGAGCGCCATCTTTAATCTGCTGCTCAACGCCTGCCAGGCTGTCCGTGGCATGGGAATGTCAGCCAAAGTCATGGTCATTCTGGAGACGCAGGAAGGTCAGGTAATCGTCAATGTGATCGACAACGGTCCAGGAGTTCCGGAGACAATTCGCGAGAGTCTCTTCGATCCGTTCGTGAGCGAAGGGAAGCAGAAAGGCACCGGACTCGGGCTCACGCTGGCGCACTGCATTGCTGTTGAGCACGGTGGGGAGGTCATTTTGCTTAGCAGCCGCCCCGGTGAGACGATCTTCCAGATGAGGGTGGCGCGCGAACTTCCGGTGCAGGATCACTCGAATGCGTCAGACGATGACCGTCACGATCAGGTAACGCCAGATGAGAATGTGCGGACATAATCCAACTCGGCGAACCGGTCTCGATCCTCGAGGCTTATGGAGAGTCCTGCCCCTCCTCATAGTGGCTTTCGGATCTGCAACGAATTCTGTCTGTGCCCAAGCCACCAGTCAAGAGAACGTATCACAGCAGATTCAGAAATTAACGGCCGCCATGGCCCGCACCCAAACTCAACTGGAACAGTCACAGCGGCAGTTGGACGAAATGCGGAAGCAATTGAGTGAATTGCAGCGTGAGATATCGCAGAGCGGATCGAGCGCTGGTACGCAACCGCCTTCTGTTCCGGTTTCGACTTCTTCCTCTAAGGCTAAGCCCGAAGCCACCTCTACGGCGATCCAGGATATTCGCGACCGCCAGGCAATGCAGGAGTCTCAGATTGCGACCCAGGCACAATCAAAAGTGGAGAGTGAATCCAAATATCCGGTAAAGGTTACCGGCCTGCTTTTGCTGAACGGTTTTGTAAATACGAGCGCAGTTGATATGGCGGCGACGCCGACAGTCGCCCTTCCGGGCTCCGGTAGCACCGGGGCCACCGTTCGCCAGACGATACTCGGGATCGACGCTCGCGGGCCTCATCTGTTTGGCGCACGCAGTTACGCCGATCTTCGCGTCGATTTTGATGGCAATCCGTCGTCCAGCAATTCGCCGGCGGTTTATTCTGGGTACTATAACAGCAATACGACTCTGCTCCGCCTGCGCACCGCTCACGCGGGCCTGCGATGGGAACATACGGAAGCCTATTTCGCGCTCGATCGTCCAATCTTCAGTCCGGACGTGCCAACTTCGCTGACAGCCGTGGCCATACCAGCCCTAGCATGGTCCGGCAACCTATGGAGCTGGAACCCGCAGGTGGGCATCATTCAGGATTTCGGCCAGGCCGATTCTCATGGCGTCCGGCTGCAGGCTGCTTTGATCGATGTCGGCGATGCGCCCCTATCGCCGACCGCACCCCCTTCCGGGATCTTTACGGCAATTCCCCCGAGCAGCGCCGAGGAAAGCCGGTGGCCCGGTGTCGAAGCGCGTGTTGAGCTTCGAGGGCCCATCGTAAATCACCACAAAGACCATAGTCATTTCGGCGTAGGTGGATATTTTGCTCCTCATTCCTCCAGTCCGCTGGGACATAGCTTTGATTCCTGGGCAGGTACCCTCGATGCCCATCTTTTTCTGCCGGCTCGTCTGGAGTTTACCGGAAACTTCTATCGTGGACAGGCGCTCGGGGGACTCGGGGGGGGCGCTTACAAGGATTTCGCCTACCGCATCGATACCGATTCAGGCGGCTATTATTTCCGCCCGCTGGACGATGTCGGAGGTTGGGCTCAATTGAAAGAGAAGCTCTCCGAACGACTCGAATTGAATGCTGCCTTCGGAATCGACAATGCTTTCGCCGATGAGCTGCGACAATATGCGGTTTCACGTGGCCCTGTCTATCAGAATCTTTCTAGAAATCGCACCTATACCGGCAATGTAATCTACAGTCCCAGCGCCTATTTGCAATTCTCTCTGGAATATCGGCACCTCACGAGTTCCCCGGTTATTGGCTCGCCGGCGCGCAGCAATATCATCGGTCTGGGAGCGGGATATCAATTTTGACGAGAAAAGGGAGATTCGGAGAGTGGATTCTCTACGCTGTGGTGTTGGCGCCTGGAATCCTCTACACTCAAAGTCCTCGCGCAGCGGGCATGCCTGCGGAGTTGCGTCTTAGCATCGTTTCCTCACTGCCAGGAAAGCATCGCGCCGTGCCGGTCGTGATTTGGCTGGAGCCGCAGACAGGCACACCGGCTCTTTCGTTCCCTCCTCACGGTCATTACACGTTGCTCCAGAAGAACCGCACGTTCATTCCCCATTTGCAAGTAGTCCCTGTAGGAAGTGTCATTGAGTTTCCTAACAGAGATCCTTTCTTCCATAATGTTTTTTCTCTCTTTGGTGGAAAACGATTTAATTTGGGTCTTTACGAGGCAGGCTCGAGTAAGTCGGTAAGATTCTCGATGGCAGGCGTTTCCTACATATTCTGCAATATCCATCCGGAAATGAGCGCTGTCGTCATCGCTCTCAGCACGCCTCTCTACGCGATAGCTGATGGAAAAGATTCAGTCCTGCTTCGCGGTATTCCTCCAGGCGACTACAAATTGCATGTCTGGATCGAGGGCGTGCCTCAGTCCTTCCTCGACGGCCTAAGCCGTCCTCTGCATTTTTCGAACCGCGCGGTTAACCTCAATGTGCTCAAGGCTCCGATAGCGGGCGCCGGAACAATACCTCATAGCGATATGTACGGTCAGGAGTACCCCCTGGACAGCGAATCGCCTTATTCCCTCCACTGACATCAATGCCTTGTTGAACGGGTATTCGGTTTCATGAGGCATTCAGGCGTCTGGGCCAGAATTGCTATATCTCCTTCGTGCAAATCATTGCTGGTGGCTGCAACCTCGCGTCTCAACCTCGTGACAATCCGATGACAGCATGCTGACAACTGCGGGCCGTCTCCGCACTACATTGTCGTTAGCTGACGAATGAGTGCGCTGTTCGATGTGCCCGAGAGCGCCAATAGCTGTCGGGAGTGCGGCAAATATGGGCAGGCGTTCTCCGCGCGTCGTCAGCCTGTGTCTACAACGAGGTCATCTCATGGACAGAAGCTCTCCGTTTACCGATGTCCAGACAGCCATCGAGGAGATTCGCGCTGGCCGCATGGTTGTGGTTGTCGATGATGAAGACCGCGAGAATGAGGGCGACCTCACTATGGCGGCGGAACGGATTACTCCCGAAGCAATCAACTTTATGGCCAAGTATGGCCGCGGGCTTATTTGCCTCGCCATGACAGGCGAACGTTTGGATTACCTTCGTCTGCAGCCGATGAGCACACAAAACACGGCACGCTTCGGCACCGCATTTACGGAATCAATCGATGCCCTGGGTCGGGGAGTCACTACAGGTATCTCGGCCTATGACCGTGCCGAGACCATCCGTTGTGCAATTGATCCCCAGGCACGCCCTTCCGATCTTGGTCGCCCGGGCCATGTATTTCCCCTACGGGCGCAAAATGGTGGGGTGCTCGTAAGGGCCGGACAGACAGAGGCATCCGTGGACCTGACCAGGCTGGCCAGCTTAACGCCTGCAGGCGTGATTTGCGAAATCATGAACGACGACGGGACCATGGCACGAGTGCCGGATCTCATTGGCTTTTGCATGGAGCATGAACTGAAGATGATCACGGTGGCAGAATTAGTTCGCTATCGGATGGCTCAGGAACGCTGTGTTCATCGCAAAGGCGAGGCTGCATTGCCGACCGAGTTTGGTGAATTCTCGATGATCGCTTATGGCTCCGACCTTGACGCAGAGTCACATGTGGCTCTCGTACGCGGTGACTTAAGCCGCTCAGACGCGCCGGTGCTGGTTCGCATGCACACTCATTGCCTCGCTGGAGACGTGTTCCGAGCCACGTCGTGCGAGTGCGCCTCTTATATTCGAGCCTCCTTACAGCGAATTGCAGATGAGGGCTATGGAGCGCTCATCTATCTCCACCAGAACTCGCTTGGGCTTGCATTCGAGAACGTCCATGGCACCGATAAGCTTCGATTCCATCGCGAGGAGAACGATTTCACCAGCCCGGAGCACCGCCGGCGCGTACAACGTGAAGTCGGAATAGGGGCTCAGATCCTGCTCGACCTCGGTCTTCGGCGCATCCGGCTATTGACAGATCATCCTCGCAGGATCGTCGCGCTCGAAGGCTATGGAATCGAAATTATCGAACATTGCCCGCTTTCCGCTATAGGAACCGCAACCTTAGTCTCGGCGGAAGAGGACGTTCTGGTTGAAGCGAGCTATGCGCCGCACGCGTAAGGGATATCGGCGCTTTCATAGAGACAGAATTAAATGGAACTGTCTGGCTTCGGATCCATGCAAGTGACGCCTGGCAGCGGGAGAGATCTAGTGGCCTGTCGCAGTGAATTCATTGTTATACGGCGATACGACGTTTCAGGTTAGAGTACTTCCATTTGAAGGAGCAGGTATTTTTAGAGTAGGCGCGGATAAGGCGCATCAACTTGCGAGACAGATCCCGAACGGAAAGGACGATGCCGCGGGAGATCACTTCGCGTTCGATGCGTGCGAACCTTGCTCTCTGCGGCTGGTTTGTGCGAGGTGACGGCTTGCGTGGACACCTCCAGCGTAATCCTGCTGTTCGCGTGCCTTAGGAGTTCCTGGACAGTCTTCCCATCTTCCCCATTGGCCTTCTGCAGCGTGCCGAATGTATGACGAAGGTGTCCTCGCAGAATCTTCCTGCCCGCAAATTGGCGAACAATCTTGAGAAGCCTTCGTTTGCTCTTGACGAAGGCTTTCGACGAGGGCATGTTCCTCAATCACACGGCCATCTGGTCCTGGTATGACATCGCTGCACTTCCCGCAGCATTGGCCCGCCGTCGAACTGTGCGGTGTGCGAGAGACGCGGCGAATATCCAGCATGCTCCGATCGCCGCGAGGATATAGACGGCGGCCGCCCAAGCGGCCTGATTGTGCAGATGGACAAAGATAGGGGGAACTTCTACAAGACCTTCAAACAGCAGCAACATCAGCGCAAGAAGCCTGGCGGCGAGAACATCCTTAATCCCAGAGCAAATTGCAACTCCCGACAGTACAAAGGCGATTCCTCTCCCAACCACCCAAACATTTCCAAATGGAATCCACCGCGGGACCATGCCTGCGAACACGTGAATCCCGATTAGATGGGCTGAACCAAAGACGATGGCTGGCAATCCCAACATCCAGCGAGCTGCGATTGTGGCGCGAGGATGAAACGGAGAATCCAAGGGAACGCTGGACGCGTAAGCGATTAACGCCGGGGCAACCAGTAATATCTGCAGTGCGAGCCCGAAGGTGACACCAATTGGAGCGAGGTCCTCCGGGAGGAGGTCAGCCCGCTCGGGATCAAAGTGACCATTGTCGAACTTGGAGCGTTTTGCACGGAATTTGCAGGACCACACAACATGAGACCAGAGCGGCGCCTTGAGGCTTATCGAGCTGTGATCGATCCTGTCGAAAACTATCTGTACGGAGGCGACGGGCAACAGCCGGGAGACCCAAGGAAAGCTGCAGCGGCAATGGTAGTAGCGGTAGAAAGCAGTGAACCTCCATTTCGCCTAATCCTTGGATCCGATGCGATCGAACTATTGGAGAGAAAGAAGGCGGCGCTTGATTCCGATTTGGCCCGCTGGGGTCAAGTCGGAATAGAGACGCGAGTCGAGGGTGCGAACTTCAGAACAATAGGCTCCTGAGCTGTGCGATCGCGGAGGCGGCCTTGGGGCAGTTGTTGCCATCCATTGAGCGGCCCAGGAATAATGTAGGGCCGAGGTGATCAGCAATACCGCTTAAGGGGGCCGTCGATTGCGCATGTCGAGTGCACGAGAACACTATGAACATTTCCTTGCGAAGCATTACCTGTGGATGACTGGAATTCCATTCGAGGAGAAGGTAAAAGAACAGCAGGCTCTGATTGAGCGGACCATCAAGGAATTTGGCGCCTCGACTCCTCCTGGGCCTGCGCTCGATCTTGGAAGTGGACCTGGTTTCCAGTCGATAGCTTTGGCACAGTTGGGGTTCACGCCCGTAATTGCTATTGATTCGAGTACCGAGTTGCTCAAAGAGCTAACGGTTCGCTCGGGCGCCCACGACATAAAAACAATCGAAATGGATTTGATTTCCCTTGCAAGGCTTCCAGTAGAGGAGCCGGCAAGCCTGGCGTTATGTATGGGCGATACTCTTACTCACCTTCCATCAAGGCGGGATGTCCTCCAATTCTTCACCGATGTGTTCGCCAGGCTCTCAACAGGTGGGCTCTTTGTTATCACCTACCGTGACCTCACGAGTGAATTGACGGGGACGGATAGGTTTATCCCGGTTCGGAGCGATGGAGAAAAGATAATGATTTGTTTTCTTGAATTTGACAATGCCGAATCGGCCTTGGTCCATGACCTTGTTCATGTTCAGGGAGCAGACGGCTGGATTCTAGAGAAGAGTTGCTACCGCAAACTCCGCCTTCCGCAGAGGTGGGTTTCACAGGAATTGCAAAATGCTGGTTTCCACGTTGTGTCTGAAGGGCTAGATGGGCGTTTCACTTTGCTGATTGCTCGCAAACAATGAAAGGAATGAGCGTCTGACGGGGAGGGGACCAATCGGGGCTGGGCAAAAATGGATCAAGGCGGCGATCAGCCAATCCGTATTTGCCGCGCATCTGAATGTGACGACTGGCGTGGTCAGCAAATGGGAGCGTGGAGAAAAACAGCCGCGTGGCCCCGCGGCGAAGCTAGTCTCGCTTTCAATCAGTTAGGCCGCTTTGCTTCCGTTCTCCCATCCGGAACCGGGGAAAATACCGGGGACCCCGCTTCAATTCCGCCTCCGCTGCAGAGGCGCATCAGGGCTGATGAAAATGCCGGCCGAGATCGGAGCCCAGCCGGAGGTGTCCTGTCTGGCGACAACTCCGGCGGATATTCAGTGGATGGTTCAAAGTGGCGGCGGGCTGGTGTCGATCGATCAGAAGACCCGGCTTGATCCAAGCCTCACGACGCGACCGATCGCCAATGTAACTTGGACAGTGGACACGGCACTGGTGCATCCCGTCTGTGCGGAGCATCCCGCAGTGCCGGTGCTGATCCGCCATTTCAGGAAGGCGAATGGCATCAAGTCAGCAAAGCACACGCCCATCAGGAGACAGGCAAATGAACTTCAGATGAAGCTGCTTAAGGAACCGCGATACTTCTTTCAATTAGTTGTCGGCTTCGATGAGCGCATTGGCGATTCGCACTAGAGATTTGGTAATCATTTTTCTCAATAAATGAGCTTGAGCGAAAGCTGAATTTGCCGGGAGGCGCCGGCGGTCTTGCTGATAACGCCGAATCCTGAGCCCTTGATGGTGTTTGCGGGCAGTCCCATGTTGACGATGTTGAATAAGTTGAAGAATTCGCCGCGGAACTGGAGGTCCATGCGCTCGAGACCGCTCGCGCGATGACCGATCGGCGTCGTCTTAATGAGCGCGTAATCGAAGTCGTAATAGGCTGGGCCGCGGAAGCAATTGCGGCCCAGGGTTCCGAAACGCCCGGAGTTCGGCCCTGTTCCGTTGGAAAGTCCGATGGGGATGGAAAAGAAGCTGGCGTTGTTTGCGCCGCGACCGAAGTAGTCCTCACGCGAACGGGCTGCGCTGTGCGCCGTCGACAAATTGGGTTTTTGGATTTGATTTGGCCGGTCGGCTCCAATCGTTCCAAAGCCAGTCTGCTGAATGCCGGAATAGACGGTGAACGGCGAGCCGCTGTTGATGGTGGAAATACTCAGCAATTCCCAGCCGCGTGTGAGCACACGGGTTGACCTGGGCAGGAATGCCACGTGCTCGAGGTGAAGAGCCTGCGCCACGCTGAGCGTAAAGGCGTGGGTCACATCGAAATTCGACGGCCCCTTTTCGAGATGGTTGTCGAACGGATCCTGAGGACTGAAGACGACGACGGCGCCCGCGGATCCTGTGCCGCCGCTCACGCCGCTGACGTCATCAATCGATCTGCCCCAGGTGTAGCTCGCCTGTAATCCCGGCCCACCATGCGCTACCTGTCCCGATAACGATGTTTGCAGGGCGTTGTACGACGAGTGCGCCGTATCGGTAATGACGGACTCGAATCCGAAGCCTCCCGTGACCGCGCCTGAGTTGTCAAAGTCTGTGAAGGGCGCGAAACCGGCGTCAGCTCCGGGATAGGCATTGGGATAGGAAGTGCGCGGGAGCTGGGAAGATGTTGTGCCGACGTAGGCCGCGTCGGCAATCAAGCCGCCGAATGTCCGTTCAAGTCCCAAGGCCCAGGTTTGAAGAATTCCGTTTCCGAAGCGGCGGTCAATGGCGCTCAAATTCAGCAGCGATAGCTGATGTCCAGGCGCAAGCGCAGCCAGGTCCTGCTGATAGCGATCCACATCCATAACCGTGTTGGCCGGAACTTTCTTCGTGTCGCCGTTTGCGAAGACGTCGGCGCCCTCGGGCGTGTAGGTGGGCGGCAGTTCATCCGGCATGATCTGAAAGCCGTACGCAATCTCTCCGTTCTTTGCCGCGTTCACCCTGGGATAAACCGCGAATGGTGTTGACCCGGTAAGATAATTGTCCTGCCAGATATTCGGAGGAATTACGGTAATGGCTCCGCCGACGTGTACACGCAGCCCCATGGGCGCATTCCAATTCACCTGGACTCGCGGCCCCCAGCCGTTCCGGTTGGTCTGATATCCGGGTTGCGGATTGATCAGGTACTGCTGTCCTACGCCGGCGGACGGATAAGGATTCAAAAAGCCGGCTGTGCGATGCGCGCGCTCGGTGATGGGGGTGTACAGCTCGTAACGCAGACCATAATCCAGCGTCCAGCGGCCATTGATTTTCCAGGTATCCTGCAGGTAAGCATTCACGTTGTTGCGATTGATGGCAGCCGGTCCTATGTGTGCTCCGCCCGAAGAATAGGGCGGCGCCACGGCAATTGTGTAGCCATACGGATAGCCAAGCAAGAGACTGCTCAAGGTATCCGGCAGCGGTTCGCCCGGCTGCACATTGTGATTGCCGCTGGCGGACGGAATGAATGCCGGCGAATACACCGTGCCGCCTCCAAAGTCGTATTCCCCGTTTGGACTGGAGCCGAAGTAGGTTGTATCTCGGTTCAGGCGCGCTTCCACTCCCCACTTCACCGCATGGTTATCCGCAGTCCACGCGAAGTTGAGCTGCCCTTGGAAAAGGTTGCCGTACGCGGACATAACTGAGCCAGCGGCTCCGTTGAACGGCTCGAAAAGACCATCCACAAACTTGAGCGCAGGATCGGTGTGATTCGGTGTGGGAAAAGACGGCGTGCTGCGCGTGGCGCTCAGCGAGGCCGACCACAAGTATCGAGGCGAAGCGGTGCGCGTGTAAGTCAAAAGAAAGTTCCTTTGCTGATCCACATACTGCACCCCGAAACTGGGATCGAGCAGGGTCTGGTCCGGGTTGGTTACGGGGCCAGTCAGGTTGTCGTAAGTGAATCGCGCAAGGAACTGACCCTTGCCGCTCAGCATCTGATCCAGGCGAATCGAAAACTGATCCGCGTCCGTATCCACCTTCGATGGCGCCGCATAAGTCCGGGCGCCATAGGCTCCGCTAGGATTGTTCGGCAGCGGATACCGCGCAAGCACCGCGGCAATGCGCGGATTGACCGGGACGCTCAGCGTGTCCGTCGTGCCATCGGGATAGCTTACGGTGTCCTCCCCGGCGCGCTCCGCCGCAGTTGGAACCGCGAGGACCTGGGTCGTTCCCAGTACCTGCCGAAAGCCTTGGTACTGCCCGAAGTAGAAGGTGCGACCTCGTCCGCCGTAGACGTGGGGCAGCAGAACCGGACCGCCGTTGGTGAATCCAAACTCGTTTCTGCGGAAGGGCGGAATGCGGCCCGGCTCGGCGATTGAAGGATGGTCGAAATAATTGCGCGCATCGAATGCGGAATTCCGCACAAATTCAAAAAATGATCCGTGAAAGCCGTTCTTTCCGGACCGCGTGATGATGTTTGTAAATCCGGCCGCACCCCTTCCGATTTCAGCAGGCATCCAGCCCGAGCTCGACTGAATTTCCTGAATCGCGTCGACGTTGAAATTGGTAAAAGTGCTCCCGCCCATCTCCGGGTCGCTGATGTCGGCTCCGTCCATCGCGAAAACGGCCTCCACGCCACGCTGTCCATTAATGGCAAACTGTTGCGTAAAATTGGTTGCGCCATTGACGTCGGTCATGGTGCCGGCGGCCAGCAACAGCAATGTGCTGAAGTCGCGTCCGTTCAAAGGCAGCTCACTCACCGACTGGCTCGATAGTTTTTCGCCACCGGTAGCGCCGGTCTCATTGACGTTCTCGCTTGGGTTGTTTGGAGGGATGGCGAGGGGCGCCTTCGATGCGACCGCAAGGCCGCCTTCAGAAACTGTAAGGAGAATGGGTGCGTCCGTAATGCTGACTGCCAACCGTGGGATAGGCGGCCGGCCGGGGATCTGCGCCGTGATGATGTATCGCCCTGGGATTACGCCCGCAATGGAGAACCGTCCATCGGCTCCGGTTATGGAAGTGAACCGCTCCAGCGGTCCAACCGCAGGGACAGTCGTGATGGTCGCACCGGCGACGGGTTCCCCGCTGGAGGTGTGCAGCACTCCGATTAAAGCCGGCCCGCGTGCTGGGTTCTGCTGCGCGCTGAGCGGAATCATGGTCGTGAGAGCCAACAACAAGTAGCCCATGGCTCCCCAAAGTACTGCGCGAAAGTTCCGCATCCTCCGCGGATTCATGCTCCTCTGCAACAAACGCCTGCCGGCCCCATCCATATGTCCCTTTTATAGTTACCTAGTTTAAATGCCGGTGTAGGTTTAGGAAGAGTGCAAGTTTCATAGTATGGTGCAGACGTGTTCTCAAAGTGTATGGCGAAGAACGACCGACAACGAAATGTCTTCGAAACTGGGACGGGTATCCTCGATCCAGATCAGCCGAAGAGGACCCGGGCTAGAAACGGCGAAAGATCATTTTCGCCAGAGCATGGCCGCGTTCCCGTCAGAAACCATCCAATGCCTTGGAGCAGGCCGACAACAAGAGCGTTTTCCGCGCCTCAGACGCTTCTCCCGGAACCGCTCGACTGTGCTGACAATTGCTTCTTTGGCTAGCCTTTGAGGTCCTCATTATCTAGCGACGCAAAGGCTTCGCGACCGTGCCTTGCCGCAGTAGAGCTTTCCCCGTCCATGACTTCCAGGGCAGGCCAAACGCCTCGCTGGCGCGCGGGCCGCTGAAGATGCCGATCGAAAGCAGGCAGCTCACTCGCAAGTCCTCCACCCCACCTGCGCCAGCCGCACCCGCCGGAGCGAGGGCTTGCCAGCCGCACTGGTCCCTGAACGTGCGCCATTTTCATGAGAAGCTATGTGCGAAGCACGGGATTGGGCTGGGGTTCAGTTTGCTCAAGCTTGCCTTGCAGGGAGCAGGGTTGGCGGGGGAGGGGCCGGGGGGATCGCAAGCGGAGGGAGCGGCGGTGGCGCGCGCCGGGTGGGCCGAAGATATCGCCCCGGCGTTCTTCCGAAGCATCGGACACGGGCGGGGATCGGCGGGCAGGTACAAAAATGCGGAGCCGGTCTTGCCGGCTCCGCAGAGGGGTTTTGTTTAGCTGAGGGTTACGCCGCAACTGACTTCTTCGCCGCTTTCGGCTACCGACCCCTGCTCGACGAAGCGATTGGCCGCCGAGCGGTCGGTTAGATCCAACTCCGTACGCGTTCCCAGAAGAAGATGGGTGAACCCTGCTTGCTCAAGCGATCGAGAATCGCAGATCCACTAAACCTATGGGGCTGGCAACATGAATGCGGCTGTTCGTGTCCAGATCAACTTTTCTCTGTAATTGTGCCCTGGCTACGATTCGTGGTGTTGTTGAGGGGGAAAGCCGTGTTTTTCGATCAGTGCATCCCGGCGCGCAGCCTTTAGATCGGACTCGACCATTTCCCCGACCAGAGTATGGAAATCAGTCTGCGGCTCCCGGCCGAGTTCCTTGCGGGCTTTTGTAATGGTTCCAGTATCTGTTTCGGCATCCGGCCGATACGGTACAGCTAGTTGAGGCAGATTCAACTGTGGATGCGCCTGGGATCGCGGAGATCCCGCTCGACAGCCTGGATTTCGTAACAAACCATGACCCTTATTACTTGAATACAATCAGGTAATCACCACTGTGCGTTGGATTCGTTACCTAAAAGTCTTAGAAGCGCCTCTCTTTGCTGCTAGTCTGCTTTCCAGTTCAGCAAGAACGTGAGGATATTCACTTGAAGCTTGCCTTAACCGCCCTGATATTTGCTCTACTCTCTGCCGGATCTGCTTTCTCGCAAAACGCACAGAAGGCCGGTGACTGGTCTGTTTACGCAGACAACGGTCCCTCCAGCCATACCCAAACGCTCCTTCAAACATCATCCAGAGAGACATACACCAATAATCGTGGAGAACTAGTTCACGCTGAGCTGGATGTGATCTGCGCGAAAGGCAAGCTCATTGCGATCGTTGCAGACATGGAATCAGCCATTCCCCAGGATGCTGTCGATAAAAGTGGTCCGGTGTACACCATGCCCGTGTCCTACCAGATCGGAGACCAGAAGCCCGAATCCGCATCCTGGGCGATCTCCGATCATGGGCACACTCTCTCGCCGTATGCTCAGGTCATGCAGAACCGGCTCACCCGGAAGTGGGCAGCCCGGTTGGCCGCTTCCGACCAACTCAGCTTCGGTCTGGGCGGCTCTGACACAAACGTGACCTTCGGGACTGCCGGATTTTCTCAGGCCCTCAGTGCTGCCGGTTGCGGCTATTAGAGCATTGTCGCTGGCCATGGGACCTCTTGGCCGGGATCATCGCGGTGCGGCTATTTCTTGATGAAGTGGCCGCGTCGACCCGATATGCGGGTCCACACCGTTCCTGAGAATGCCCTAAAACGTTGCTTTACCCAGCCAATTTCCCTGTTGCGAGCCGGAGTTTCTCCGATCCCCTGTTCGCGGCGAGCATCGGCTGTCCTGCGCAGGAGGGAACAGGCCGGCGGGGCGGTGATCTAAACTGGACCCGTTAGCGCAATCATGTCGCTGTTTCCGCTTTTCGCCCTCTCCCGCCGTGGAAACGCCGAGCCCGGGTTGAAAATTGAGGTCATCGGATTGTCCCTGCGCCAGCGATGCGTCCGATAACGAAACACGCCGCTGTGCTCTTGAGCGCGCAAGGAGCGAACTCAGATAGCCTGGATCGCGACTGCCGGTACTCGGCATCTCGGTAGAGGAACTTTGATCTCCGAGATTGGCCACGGCTCCATAGCCCCGAAGCCGGGTCGCCTGGACGTCCGCCAATGCTGAGCGATCTACAGACATAGCTGACGCATCATCCACGTTCAGACTCGCCGCTAAATTTGCGGCCCGAACTGCATCCGGTTCAGACACCCGAGTGCAAAGAGAGTTCTCACCGCCAGGCAGCGTCTTGTAGGCTGCTTTTGTGGGTGAGAGAGTGGGAGAGCTGCCCGATCCGGCTGCTAGGGTAGTCGACGACGCACCTCCGGCATCACTTGGCGCATTCCGCTCCTTCCACCCCACCCCCGCTTCGAAGCACAAGGGCGAGAGAGGGGCAACTCCTCGTCCTTGAAGAGCGCCGGCAATCGCTTCCGATCGGCGGCTTGGAGGATTGGATCCGGCCCCCTGCACTCTGATCGAGCTTTCATCAGACGGCACAATTACTCCTTCCACCGCTGTATTAGAGACTTGCATCGACGGAATTAGGGAGTCGTTGTTGGGCCCGCTTTGCCCTGAAAGAGGCAGAGTGGAAGCCCAGAGGAGTGCGATTCCGAGTACAGGCAGCCTATGAATCCAGGGGGAATCGTTTATTTTCATCATTAGAGTCAATGAGGGGTGACCTTCATCCGAATGTCTGTGGCAAAGATGGAAATCTCGGGATAGGGTGGGCCGGCGGGTTGCATCCAACCAACCTTCCACGCCACCGGCATGCTATCGAGCAAGTCCCCTGATATCCCGAACAAAATGGTCGCGCATGCGCTATTAGCGGCGGGCGCTGCCAACTATGCTGAGAACCTGCTCGGTCACATATGTGACCTGATCTGGTGACATCCCAGGATAGATGGGCAGTGAGATCGACCGCTGATACTCAGCCGTTGCGACCGGGAGAGCCTCGGCGCTGTAGCCATAGGAATCCCTATAATAAGGATGCATGTGCAAAGGGATGAAGTGGACGCTTGTGCCGATCCCCTGCTGCTTTAATCGCTCGATGACTTCCGCCCGCCCAATCGTGAGCCGATCGAGATTCAAGCGGAGCACATAAAGATGCCACGCCGATTCACGATCGTCGAGCACGATCGGTGTCTGTAGCAACCCGCACTGCGAAAATATCTCGTTGTATTTGAGCGCAATCTCTTCCCGGCGATTGCGCATCTGCGTGCACTTCGTCAACTGAACCAGACCAATTGCCGATTGAATATCCGTGAGGTTGTACTTGAAACCAGCGCTCAGCACCTCGTAATACCACGATCCCTCGCTGCTATAGCGCTTCCACGCATCACGGCCAATGCCGTGGAGCCGCATGATCTTCATCCTGGCGGCGAGATCGTCATCGTTGGTCGTCACCATTCCGCCCTCGCCGGTGGTCATCGTTTTGGTGGCATAGAAGCTGAAAGCGGTTAGTTTGCTGATGGCCCCCACCGGCGTACCGCGATAGGAAGCAGGAAGCGAATGGGCCGCATCTTCGATAATTTCCAGATGGTGTCTCGCCGCGAGTTCTTGGATCTTGTCCATATCGCAAGGCTGACCTGCAAAATGAACGGGAATGATGGCGCGGGTTTTGCTTGTGATGCGTCTCTCCGCGTCTATTGGATCGATGCAGAGCGTTGTAGGGTCTACATCGACCAACACGGGGATGGCTTTGAAATACACCACGACTTCGGCGGTCGCTGTAAAGGTGGTGGTTGGCACAAGGACTTCATCCCCCTGGGATAGTCCGATCGCTTCCAGCGCAATGTGCAGTGCGGCAGTGCAGGAATTTACGCCAATTGCGTGTTTGGCGCCTATATAGGAGGCAAATTCCCGTTCAAATTCGACTGTCTTAGGACCCATCGTAAGCCAGCCGGAGCGGACAACATCCGCCGCCGCCTGCGCTTCTTCTTCTCCAAGGTCCGCAACATGAAAAGGGATCGTCTGCGTTTTCGTTTCCATACTTTTATTCGCTCCTCGGTACTGGGGATCTACTTTGGCTTCCGGATTGCGCGCCGGAGCAGATTCGCGTTTCCGGCTCACTCGGGTTCTATAACGCCGGCTTCAAACCTGTGATTTGGGGCGCTTCTCTCGTCGCGAGCGCCGAGCTGGGTGCGGGCACACCCGGGCATTGAGGAAGCTTACGGGACCTTCTCAAGACGGCGCGGCAGGGTTTCCATCACTGCCAGCCCGTCGCCATTGCGGCAGTCCCCGTCTTCAAATTCAAACTGCAGCATGCTGGTGGCAGCCTGACAGCGGTGGATCGCCTCTTCCCGCGTCGATCCGGAATAGAGAACATGGCCATAACGGTCGAGGCTGGAGCGGACTTCGCCAATAATGAATCCCTCGCGAAGCAGCCCATCGCGTTCCGAAGCCGGATAAATGATCTCCGCCCCCGGAATGCCATAAAGCCGGCGAAGGCCGCTGAGATGTTTGAGAACGCCGGAGCGCTTCAAGTCAAAATATCGAACGCAGGCGCCGCGATCCAGGATAGGAAACGCTTCGGGGCGTTCCCCTAAGGCCAGGAGGACCGCGACTCGCACCAGATTGACGCCGGTTGAGAGCGGCGTGAGATGCGTAGAGATGCGATCCCCTCCGAGGCGAGCTCCAATTTCAATCAGACGCGCTCCTTTTGCCGGTGAGACCTTGACCTCGGCGTGAAAGGCGCACCAGGTCAGGCCCAGAGCGGCCAGGCCAGCGTGAACCGCTTCGCGAATCTGCTCCTGGATGTGCGGTTCAAAGTGCGAGGGTTGGCAATGGCCAGCCTCGACAGGAGACCTGCCGGGAAAAAGGAACTTATCGGTAATTGCGACGATGGCATGTGCGGTATCCGTGCAATAGCCCTCTACGCTGACTTCCCCGCCATCCACCCACTCCTCCAGCAGCAGGGCTCCTTCTTTCTGGTAACTCCGGCAGCTCTCGTAGGCGGCTGCCATAGCATCGCCGCGATCCACGCGATAAACGCCGCGGCTCCCTGAACTGCACCCGATCTTAAGGGCAACGGGGTAGCCAAAAGCTTCTGCAGTAACCTTGGCCTCGCTCAAAGTCTCCACCGTGCGCGTCTCCGGAGAGGGAGCACCCGCATCTGCAAAAGCCTGGCGCATCAAGCGCTTGTCGGTCGCACGCGCGGCCGCCTTCGGCGTCAAGGCGGTAAGTCCCATGCGCTCGCCTACTTCGGCGACCGTCCTCACCGGCGCGTCGGTGCAGAGCGTCATGATCCCGTTGACCCGCTCTTCCCTTGCGATCGCCTCCACCTTATCGGGATTGAGAATATCCGCTACATGCGGAGCATCGCACAGCGCCAGTCCTACCGCGGCGGGGTTGGCGTCGAGGGCCACACTGCGAATTCCAAGTGCGCGCGCTTCATGCAGAGCAGGTATCTGCAAGGGACCCGCGCCTAACACCAGCAGACTGGGAATCACGATGCGCTCCTTTCCGGCCAGATCTGCCGGGCTTCTTCTTCCAGCATTGAAAACAGAAGCCGATCGACGAATCGGCCTTCGGCGAATACCGCCCCGCGCAGGGTACCTTCCTCTACAAACCCAAGACGCCGGTACAGGCGAACTGCCGGTTGATTGGTTGCGTTGACCTGAAGAAAAACGCGGTGCAATCCCAAGGTGCTGAAGGCAAAGCGCAGCAGCAGCCTCGAGGCCTCATCCGCCACGCCTCTGCCTCTGGCCGCGCGATCGCCTATATAGATCCAGTACTCGGCATTGCGCGATCGCCAGTTAATACCTCGCAGGCCAATCGCGCCCACGGGCTTCAGCTTGCCGTCGGAACGCTGCCCGATCAGGAAGACCCGCTGGGAACGGTCTTCCATCAGCGATCGGTACCATCGCTGGTGCTCAAAATCTGAAACCGGACCCTCCGTTCCGGTGCCCCGCCTTACCTCTTCATCGTTCATCCAGGCCTGCACCAGAGGAAGCGACCCTTCATCGAAAGGAAGCAGCGCGCCTAGCTTTCCGTCGAACATTGCTGGACCTCCACCGCACCCCCCGCTGAAACATCCGCGGATGGGGAACTTGTGCCGCGATTGATCCCCTTGCTCCGCACTACCAACGCAACCGTTTTTGCGAGGATCTTCAGATCAAGCCAGAAGCTTGCATGTTGTGCATACCAGGCATCCAGATCCCGGCGCCGGCTAACTGGCACATTGTTGCGTCCGTGGACCACCGCCCATCCGGTCATCCCGGGGAGAACATCCAGCCGCTTGAACTGGCCTGGAAGATAGCCCGTAACCCCGTCCGGCAGCTCCGGCCGCGGGCCGACGAGGCTCATTTCGCCACACAGCACATTCCACAACTGAGGCAGCTCGTCGAAGCTGGTTTTCCGAAGTACCCTGCCGATGCGGGTCACGCGCGGGTCATGCTCAGCATTGAATGTGCTGCCGTCCGCGTTTCGCAGATCGGGCGCATTCCAGGCCATCGTCCGGAACTTCACAATCCGGAACCTCCTCCAATTCTTGCCGATACGTTCCTGCCGGAAGAAGATGGGCCCTCGCGAGGTGATTTTGATCGCGAGCGCACAGAGGAAAAGAAACGGGGATGAAAGCAGCAGAATGATGCCCGCTGCTATCAAATCGAGAGACCGCTTCCACAGCCTGTTCATTCTACTGATTGGCACTTCCACACCTACGCTTTGAATTCGTGAACCACTGCCGCCGGCGGCGTCGTTTGCCGCGCAATCTGCGAGAGAAGCCCGAGAATGCGGGAAAGATTTTCTTCCCGGGAGAGGTTGGAAAGTGCGTAATCCAAAGCCCGGACGCCACAGGCGCGCAATTCTTCAGGAGCGCTGCTGGCAATTGCCTTCAAAGCCGCGGCGGTCTGGACCGGATCGTCCGGCGGAATAATCCAGCCGGCTTGCGCCTTGCGGATCAGTACAGCGGTATCGGAATCTTCGTGCACCATCGCCAGTACCGGATGCCCGGACAGCATATAGGAGATCAGTTTGGAGGGAACCGATACCAGGGATTGATTGCCCTGTGTCGGCAACAGAAGAAAGTCCGCCGCGCCTAATACCACTCCTGTATGCTCTTTCGGCCAGGGCGTGTAGAAGAAGACGCGATTCTGCAATCCTTTCTCTTTCACGAGCGCCTGGCACGCAGCCAGGCGAGAGCCCGTCCCGGCAATCAGCAGGTAAAGATTATCCTCGTTCCACAAAAACTCGAAGGCGTGAATCACCGTTTCCACTCCGGCCGCCGCCCCGATGTTACCGCCGTACACCGCCAGCATCGCCTGATCGGGAATTCTGTACCTCCGGCGTACGGCATATGCGCCGCGAACGTCCAGTTCCCGGGAATCGTTTTCTCCCCAATTCTCCACGACATGAATCCGATCGGCCGCAACCCCGCGATCTTTGGCATACGTCTCGCGAAATCGATCGGAAAGCACAATGATTGCCTTTGCCGAACGCACCGCTTTTCCATCCAACCATCGTAGAATCCGGTAAATGGCCGAATGAGTAGAAATCCGCTTCTGTTGAGCCAGCGATTCGGGATAAACGTCTTGGATACTGATCACCGCGGGGATGCCCCGCAGCCACGCCGCGAGCGATACCAGTCCCATCCCGAAAATTGCCCACGAATTGACATAGAGAACGTCTGCCCGCGGCTGGAATAAGACCCCCAGGGAAGAAGTAATGGCAAAGCTGATGTTTTCTATCATTCGGCTCGCCATGGTGGACTTCTCCGAAATCACCGAGAAGCAGCGAATCAGGCAAAATCCAATATTCTCTTTGCGGTAGAGCGACCGCCTAAATCCTGCAAAGAGCACCCCATCGGGGCGGCTCGGGAAAGGAGCGAGCACGGTGACCTGATGGCCTTCGCTCACCAACCCGTTCGCGACCTCGAAGCTGGTCCGCGCCGAAACCACCGGTTCAGGCGGAAATACCGCACTTACAATCAAAACTTTCATTCTTTTTTGCTCAATCGGAAAGAGGAAGAGAGGTGAAAATCAGGGTTGCTGCGTCACCGGAGATGCCGACTCCAAACCGGGAATCTCGGTGGAATACAGAGAGTCGCGTTCATCGGTCGTCGTCTCCTTCGTCATCGCAGGGCGAAGAGATCCATGTTCACAGCGAAAAGCGTCAGAGTGACCTCTTGCAGACAATATTTTATTAGCCTTCTCGGCATTAACAGATTGCACACCACCATGTGAACAGGAATAATCTTCTGTTAGATCGCTAGTAACATGCGCGATCGCTTGTAACAAATTTCGCATTTAGAGCTCCATTCTATGGAGCTTATGCGCGGGAGTCATAACCAGTGAGAATATTTGAGACACGGCTAATTTGCCATGCTGCGGTCGGGTTCTTGGCGGCAGTATGCTGTTCGAACCCGTATATGTTAGCTCAAGCTCCGATCACACTTCCTAACACCGCTGCAGACACGGGAGTCATCGTCGCGAGCAGCTCCCAAAGCCTCCAGGCCGCCATCGAGCAGTGCCCGCAATTTGGATGCCGAGTGTATGTACCTCCGGGTATCTACACGATTCGTGCGCCTCTTTATCCCAGGGCTGGTATGACCTTGGATTGCGCCAGCGGAGCAGTTGGGATGGCGGGAGTGCAAATTCGCTTGATCTCCGGTCCGTGGGCTCTCGAAAACCATCATCCGACAAGCTACCATTTGAACGGATTGACGGTTATTAACTGCACATTCGATATCTCCATGGATTCCTCCGCTCTTGGTGCTCTTAATCTGCGGGCCATATCCAACAGCAGGTTTATCGGTGTCACTGTACGCCTGCCTCAGAGTGGCTCCATGGTTGGTGTCCTTCTCGACGGCCAGGATTACGTCCAT
The DNA here is from genome assembly GCA_025449575.1 of Acidobacteriaceae bacterium. Classification (GTDB taxonomy): domain Bacteria; phylum Acidobacteriota; class Terriglobia; order Terriglobales; family Acidobacteriaceae; genus PALSA-350. The sequence continues at coordinate 12,871 of JANWJB010000016.1, read as the reverse complement.
GGCATCGGAGCTTACTTCAATGACTTTTACGGGCTAACGGTTCTAACGACATGCTTCCGAGCACCTTGCCCGCAAAACGGCCATGTTGGTGTCCGCTGGATCAACCTGGCGAACTCCAATCACTTCTACGGAGGTTCGATCGAGGGCCTCGGCACGTTCTATGATCTGGGCGAATCCAATAACTCCATCGTCATAGGAGGAGGTGGAGACGGGTGGCAGCACAGTTGCATCGACTTGGAAAACGACATTCATGCTAACAACAACCGTTTCGTGGCCACACGGTGCGAGACCTTCGCCAGCAGCATTCGAGGGCAAACTGGTGCTGCATACATCCGTATTGGAGCACAAGCCACTGACAATACGATCGTCGATCCCCATGTTGGAAATGTACCCGGGGCTGCTCCCATTATTGACTCGTCAGGCGGCAAAAACATGATTGAAATGTCGGCCGGGGGAGGTCATGCTTCTTACGACATAATTTCAAACCTCTATCGCAACATGATGGTGGGAATCAACAAAGATCCCCTCGTAAGAGGGCTGGATGTTTCCGGCATGATCCAAGGCGACAGACTTCAAGTTACCCAAGGAATAGGCGCATCAACCGGCCTGCAGCATGAGAGCTTTACCCTCGGCTGTTTGACCCCCCAACGGATCGCCGCAGCTTGTACCAGCAAGCCTCTGTTTTGGAAAGCACCTTTTCGCGATAACCACTACTCCGTTGCTTGTAGCTTAACCAAGGTTTACGGGCAGCCTCATTTGGTTTCCATCACCAAATCTCCAGATTCCATTCAAGTGACAATCGCATCCGATACCGGCGCAGCCTCGACCGGAACCGTGGACTGTATTGCAATGCATGACTAAATCAGGCCCTGGACTTCTGGTTTGCCGGATCCATCGAACCGTCCCGTGCTCTTGTTTCCAGTTTGACCGATTCACAGATCAGGGCCGGTTGAGCAATCTGCGGTCGCTTGCAAGCACCCGCAGCGAGTTCGACCATACCGGAAAATTCCTCTGCAAATCGTTTTGCGCCATCGTCAGCTCTTGCGATCGCCGCTCTTTCCAGGTTCCGGCGTTCGAGGACGGAGATAGCGCGGTGTTCCGCCATCAGCGTTGTTAACTGGCGCGCCGCGCGCGGATCGAAAAAGCTTGCCGAGCCCCCCGCCTGCTCTCTGTGAACCGGAAGATCGGAGAGCAACATCGGAACACCGAGCATCTTAGCTTCTTCAACCGTCGTGCTCCATCCCTCCGACAACGAGGGGTTAATGAGGGCCGCGCAGGAGCGCAACAAACCGATAACGTGGTCGCGAGGGATTAATCCGAGGAAGCGGAAGTTGTCCGACAAGCCATATGATTTCACAAGGGATTGAAGACCGCTGAAGTGATTGGGATGCCGGTAATCGTCGCTCCTTCCCGAAGTAGCCACGACGAAGTCGTACCCCTCACGCTTGGCTATAGCCAAAGCCTCAATTACGAGACGGTGATTTTTGTGTTTCCAGAACTGATTGGGTAAATAGAAAAATGATTCCGGTAGTCTATAGCTATCGGCAACTGCTCGAGGACGCGTATTTGGGTCCAGGGACGGGACGGCAACAGAAAAGCGGACCACGGAGGTCCGTCCGATCGATCTGGGGAAGAATCGCTCGCAATCGCGCCTGCTGTCTTCGCTGCTTAGCATGATCTGTCGACCACTTAGCACCTGGACCCGAAATCCTAGGTCGCGCTTCCAGCAGCCCGCGAGGGAAAACAGGTGTCTCAGATTCCTGTGCTGGAAATCCGGCAACCAGGATATCGTCGGAAGAGGAAAGCGCCACCCAAGAAACTGAGCGGACTCGAATGCAACGTCAATTCCATGCCTACTGAAGGCGTATGCAGCCAAACGATCCCGCCCGAAGAGGACCGCCCGGCGCAGGCGTTCGCCTCTCCAAGCTTCATTGAACTCGGCTGTGCGGATGATCTGAACCCCATCCATGGGGTAGAACGACTCAAGGTTCGCCGCAATTGCATCTTCGCCGGCAAAGATCACTGGCTGCACTCGATGTTTTGAATGCGTGAGCAGCACTCGTACCAGATTAAGGTAGTAGTTGTGGATCCCCGTGCCGGTCCAGTCTTTCCCGCTTATGGCAGTAAACGCTACGCGAATCAATCCCTACCCCCTGAGCTTTCTGAACCATTCCACATACTCTCCAATACCCCTGTCGACAGGAATCTTCCACTCAAATCCGCTCTTCCGTAATATCTCCGCATCCGCGATGAGCGAGAAGGGATCCCCGGGCCGGCTCTTTGCCGTGAACTCTACCTTCGCGGGTTCAGGCCAGGATCGGAGAACAAGAGCTGCAACCTCGGAAACGCTGATGGCTCTTCCTGACCCCCCATTGAGGACGAGTGTTGAATTCTCCGCCACAGGTAGCCCCATCGCAAGTTCAAGCACCCGCACGACATCCCTGATATCCGTCCAATCCCGCAGTTCCTTCCCCGTCCCTCCCAACTGCAACTCGCGACTGCCACCTGCCAGTCTCGTGCACATATCCCACAGCAACTGCTTCTTCAGCCAATTGCCGTATACGGAAAATAGGCGAACGACCACTGCCGGCAGACCGTAGCTGGCTGCATACGATCTGCACGCATACTCCATCATCAGTTTGTGGTAACCATATGGCGAGAACGGCTGATGAGGACCATTCTCGGGGATCGGCCCGGAATGACCGGCGCCGTAAACCGCCGCGCTGGATACGGCAACCAGCCGGGTACCGCACGCCTCACTCCGCATCCAGTCCAACAGTTCGGCCGTAGTCGTGACAGTGCGCCCGAAATCCTCATGCGGGCTGGAAATCGCTGTGCCGACTGAAGAGCCTCCCGCCAGGTGATAGATACAATCGGGAAGACCGTCCTCCCGAAGAAGCTGCTGAAGGTTACCAGAATGAATGCCGCCGTTGAGCCATCGATGAACACCCCATTCCGCAGCCTCAGAATGAGGCCAGGCGCCATGTCCAAGGCCCATGACTGTATGCCCGCGGCTCGTGAGCCACTTCGCCAAATGCCGGCCAATAAAGCCATGGGCACCGGTGATCCAGATAAGTTTTTTCACGTTGGTTTCCAGAGGCGGGATTGGTGGATTAAACAATATCGCCGAGAAAGCGGCTGGACTGGCCGCGAAATCTTCATTTCGATAGGAAAATCATGCGTTGGGGCTAGTCTCTCTCCGACGGCGTAAGCTCGCGGATTGGCCGCGCGGGATTTCCCGCGACGATGGTATAGGCAGGAACATCTTTCGTCACCACTGATCCGGCGCCAACGATGCCACCCGTCCCAACCGTGACCCCACGCAAAATAATGGAGTTCGCTCCTATCCAGGCATCCGCACCTATGGTGACCGCCTGTTCACCAAGATCAATCTTCTTGGGATGACCCGATGTCAAAATCGCGCGGAACTGATCGTGCCGCCCCCGAGCGTTTACCGGATGCGTAAGACTGTCGAAGATGTTCACGTTGTGGGAAATCAGCACCCTATCTCCAATCATGATATTCACTCCTGACCATATCCTCGTGCCTGCTCCGACGTAGCACCACTCCCCAATCTGTATCCGCCCGCCGCTGGCAAAGGTCCACAACTCGCCTAAAACTACAGAGTTGTTGCCTATTCGTATACGGCTGTCGTCGCCTGACTTATTGCTGATTCGGGCCGTTCTGTACAGCTTGGCTCCCTCGGCGAGGCTACAGGTCGGGCGCCGCAGAAGGCGCTGCGCTAGATAGTGTATGTTCATATAACTAATTGGAATCGTATTACCACCACGTTCTCGTCTGGTGGTGACGACTCTCGTACGTGGGCGCGCCAGCAGGAGAGGATTTATGAGACCGGTTCGAGAGTTATGTTGTCAGTTGCCGCACAACGGCCGCTGGATTACCGGCGACTAACGTAAACGGCGGCACATCTTTTGTCACGGCGGCGCCCGCAGCTACCACTGCGCCTTCGCCAATCGTTACCCCTTTCAAAATGATAGCGTTGAAGCCTATCCAAACCTTGTCTTGTATCTTGACGGGCGCGCGCCGCACGTCATCCCAGCGTTTGATGCCCTGCGCCCAATTGGTCACGTCATCCTTGCGTTGTTCCCAAAATAAGCTATGAGAATTATGATCGACGATCGTAACCCCCCACGAGATCATGACATCGTTGCCAATCTCGATCTTGCTGTGACATACCAGATCGCTAAGCCCAATGAAAGAGCGGTCTCCGATTAGAACTTGCCCTTCACGGGAATCAAACCTGATCCTGCAATGAACAAGCGAGTTGTCGCCGATCCTGATCTGGGCGCCCCTCGGTAACCTGAGCCGGCTCCACACTACTTTGCTGTCTCTCCCGACCGTAATGCCGGCTTTTAGGAGAAATAAAATACCGGCGAGGTCATTGAGCAGCGCCTTGACGCGTTGAATCACAGTGCACCCACCAGGTTTTGGAAAGCGCTCCACTGCGCCGCTTTGCTGTATAGGCTGCGGATCATCGAGTAGCCGCGGTCGGCGATCAGGCGTGCCTGTTCGTAGCCCTCCAAGCTGGACTCGATGGTGGAAATAGCCTCAGCTCCATTGTGATAGGTTTTCATGGTTCTATCCGGCTGCATGCCGTCCGGATATTGCCCCGAATCAGAGACCATCAAAGCCCGGCATCCAAGGGCTTCAAAGCAGCGCATATTTCCTCGGTCTTCCCCTGCCATGTCGACGGAGCCGTTCAATACGATCTTTGACTTTGCGATAAGCCCATACAAATCGCGGCCAAATACCGGGCCGCGAGAAACGGCGCGAATGTCCTTGGGACGTCGGTATTTCCCCAACGGCGCGAGGCGCCCAAGGGGCGACTCGGCAAGTTTTGTAAACCGGGAGGGGGCTAGGCGGAATTCGATGCGATAGCGGCTTCTCAGGCTGGCGACAGCTTGCAAGATCGCGGCGCGCTTGCTGTGGTGCCGCGAATACCCGCCGATGAAGAGCACATCAATCGGCCGATCATCATTGATAGCGTATTCACCCATTCTCGGATCGTATGAAGGGAAGAAATACGCGGCTTTCCAGCCACATGCCTCATAGCTCTTCAAAATTCCCGGAAAGTTGCACACGACTGAATCGTACTCTCCGAAGTCGGCTCCGGTGGAGGGCGCTGCCCGCCAGGCAATGCTCCTTCGCACGCAACCCGGCAGTTTCCGGACAAAGTCACTCCCATAGCGCACCGGGTCGAGGTTATAGAACACCTCCGTGCGATGATGTTCAATTTGCGCCAGCAGAATCTCGGTCATGTCCGACTCAGGCGGCATTCCCATTTCGCGCGCCCAGGTGCGCTGCAATGCTTCATCATCTCCGTTGGTGAAGAAGGCAAATTCCTCTCGATCGAGCACCGGCCCTAAAATGTGAACTGCCCCATAGCAATCATCAAGGAAGCGTGCGATTCTGGCCGCAAAAGTGGCGCCATTGCATTCTCGCTGGTGGGCGGCGAGGTAATCGGAGGCGACGCCTGAATTCTGGAATACTCTCATCTGAAGCACCTAATAAATAATGACGATAGATTGCAAGAAGAGGGGCCTTCTCCTAGACAGCGAGTTGACCTTCCCCCCCACCTCGCAGGCTGGTTTCGAGACAACTGCGCGTGCCAGCCTCACGCAGTGATTGCGTCTGACTCCAGGCCAGCCCCGACAGGAACGGTCCAGTGCCCCCCCGGCTCCGATTGAGGCCGCCTGCGCATGGCGACGGGCAGCGCATCATGCTGGTCACGATGGCTTGCAGAGAGCATTATTGCCAGCATGCCCCAAAACCATGGAGCGCAAAATAGACCTCCAGAAAACATTCCGGCAATCATACTGTGCAGGAAGAGCAAGGAGATCCAACAGTCTTCCGGATGCCGATACAGGAGGGTGAGAGATCGCCAGAGCCCTATTAACAGGAGCAAAGAAAAGGCTGTTCCACCCACCAGACCAGTCGCCATAAAGGACTCGATCAGGAAGTTATGCGGATAGGTCAAAGACTCTCTTTCCACCATCGAACTTCCAAGGATTGGGTGTTCTACAAACTCTTTCCAACCGAGGGACTCCAGCGATTCACGGTGTGCAGTGGAATTGCTCTCCAAAAACGCAGAGGCCGATCCAAAATATCGCTGAATCGGCACACCCGCGGCAACAACGATGCCAATTAGAATGGGTACGACGATTGCCATGAACAGTGATGCCGCCACCATGCGCCCACCGGCCCCATGTCGGAACGCTACGATCAATAGCAGGAGCAGCAACACAACACCCGCGACAAGCGGCCCTCGGGCTGCCGACGAGAGCAACGCAAACATTCCGAGGAGCATAAGAATGAGGCCAAACAGCGAGAAGCGGAACGTCTTATATCTCTTGGAGATGCCGAGAAATAGAAACAACCCAATGATCGCGGCGGTGACGCCGATATGCCCATAGGTTATCGGGTTAATGATTGCGTTGGCTCCGAGGCGGTCACGAGCAGTTCCAGCTGTTAAATCGTAAGAATTGGAGAAATACGAAAATAAGCAGTCGCACGCCAGAACAATCGCGATCCAATGAAGCGCATTCCGATAGATCCTCATATCAGAAACCGCACTGAATGCGATAAATGTCAAAAACGACGTACCGATCAGAAATTGGAAAAAGTCGGAATCACTCATCCCAAGAGAGACCGGGTTGATTACGGTGTCAATCGCGAAGCGGGTGAGATAGAGCGACCAGAACACGATAGCGAGAAGATCAACGGCGCGAGGCTTACGCATGCGGCCCAGGCGAAGCGCAGACCACACTAAGTAAACGCACAACCCAGCGAAAAGAGCCCTGAATGCCACAGACACCGGACGATTGTTCATTGAAAGCAATCCCGGCAGATAGCTGGCGAGCACAAACCCGCCGACATTTAGCGGCAGGAGCAGGCATGCTATCCGCTCAAGATGGCGAGGACGGTCCGCCGACCCCGACGTGCTGGCTTCGACGCCTTCGTTGCTTGTGAGCTTTTTCATATACCTGAGGCATGAACAACGGGTCGAGGTGCGCAGAAGCGTTCCACAACGTCCCGAATGGCCGAGTACGAAAGCGTCCAATGCACTGCATACATCAGGGTCATCACGACCGAGTAGGCAAGGATTGTGGTTCGCGCGCCATATCCGAGGTATTCGGGCAGAACCATGGCCAGTACGGTGAGCACCAACCTGGAGGCATCCCAGGCCAATTGCGACTTCTGCCGTTCGAGAATATTCAACGTCATCGTAACCGGCGAGTTGATGAACCCGGCATAGAACATGAAGGCCAGGCACCGCGCATACTCGCCCGCCTCCCGCCATTTCGGGCCGAAGATGATTTGGAAGAGCCACGGCGCCAGGATCGTAAACAGCGCGCATGGAGCGATGCCGAGGGCGAGCATCCGCCGAGTCGTTTTCCGGAAAATCTGCATGAGGCGCTCGGGATCCGAGCGCGAGAGCTTCGCCGCCTCCGACGTATAGACCTGAGCGATGCTGGCCCCGATCAAGGCACCCGGCACCCCGAGAACCTGGTTGACAAGAGCAAACCAACCGGTTTCGCGAGCGCCATAGTATTGGGCAAGGAAAAGGGCCGGCAGAGCCAAACCCGAGCAGTTGATCAGCGCGCCCCACATGGAAACCAGCGGGTAGTCTCGATAGCGGGCTGCGAGCTGCATCATTCGCGCCGGGCGAATGGCGCGAAGTTGAGACTGGTAACCGCGCCACAACTCTCGCAGGAATCGGCCGGTTCCCGCGATGCGGCCCACTGCATCGCCCAGCAGCAGCCCGAGCGAGCCGTGGATGGCCATTCCGACGCCAAGCTGCGTGGCGACTTGCGAACCGACCTTTGTGAACTTCGAAAGGGCAATCTGCTTGTAGCCATCGCGGCGCATGGCCCAGTATGTGAGGGCCTGGTAGAAGCCGCCGGCGAAAACGCTGACAGGAACCAGCCACAGGTGGCCTTTTAAAATCGCCACGCCGGCAGGGAGAAACCAATGGAAATGACATACCAGCACGATGCCGGCCAACAGCACCGTCACAGTGCAAACACATAGCAACGCCACAGCGAGAAGATCGAGCGCGCTTTGCTCATCTTCCGGGAGCAACAACGCGACTTCATAACGTGCTGGGGCCGCCACCAAGGCAAGAGCCATGATCGAGATAAATACCTGGAATGCTCCGAAATCCGCCGGTCTATAAATTCGCGTCAGAATCGGCGAGGCAGCTACGGCGAGAGCTTGCGCGGCGGCCGTTCCGCCCGCCAGAACGGAGACATTCCGGACAAACTTGCTGCGGGGGAGGCAGCGGTTGATTAATCTGGAGGTCCATCCCTTCATAATGAGATCGGCGGCGCCTGCCTATCCCTTCGCCATGGAGAGATGGACGAGCTCCGGCTCCAGGCAGTTGTCGGAGCTAAACTCTCTCGCTGCCTCCGCCAAATAGTCGATCTGCTCCGCTGACATCTCGGGGTACATGGGCAGAGACAGAATTTCGGAAGAAAGCTGCTCGGCAACGGGGCAGGAGCCCGGGCCGGGCGCGCCTAACGCCTGATATGCGGAGGTTAGGTGAAGCGGGGTCGGATAGTGAATTCCGGTCTGGATGCCCTTTGCCGCCAGCGAGTGCTTCAACTCTTCGCGCCGGCTCGTGCGCACCACGAATAGGTGAAAGACATGTTCCTTCCCGCCAGGAATCTCCGGCGGTAGCAGTCCCGAGCCATCGAGAGCCGCTGCGAGCCTTTTCGCATGGCCGCGCCGGGCCTCATTCCACTGCGGCAGATAGCGAAGCTTGACGGAAAGAACCGCCGCCTGCAGCCCATCCAGGCGGGAATTTACGCCGATGACCTGATGCTCGTATTTTTGTGGGCTGCCGTGATCGCGGAGCATGCGCAGCCGTGCCGCGATTTCAACATCGCTGGTCGTCACGGCGCCGCCATCTCCATAGGCGCCCAGATTTTTTCCCGGATAGAAGCTGTAGCAAGTCAACCTTCCGGAGGAGCCAATAACTTTGCCATGGATTTCCGCGCCATGCGCCTGGGCGCAGTCCTCAATGATGGTCAGGTTGCGCCTCGCGGCCAGAGCTTCGAATCCCTTCAAGTCCATGGCCCGGCCATAGAGATGCACCGGGATAATCGCGCGCGTGCGCGGGGTAATCGCCGCTTCCGCCCGACGGAGGCTCATGTGGAACGTAGCCGGATCGACATCGACAAATACCGGCGAGGCATTGGCGTTGCTGACTGCTTCCGCCGTGGCGAAGAAGCTGTTGGCCGGAACCAGTACTTCGTCTCCGCTGCCGATGCCCGCCGCTTTGAGCGCCAATGTAATGGCGTCGGTGCCGTTACCCACCCCAACACAGTAGTCCGCCCCGACAAAGCCAGCGTACTCATTCTCAAACTGCTCCAGCGCGTGGCCGCCGACGAAATGAGCGCTCTCCACAACACCGCGGATCGCCTCATTCACTTCTTCGCGCAGGAATGCATACTGGGCGCGCAGATCGATAAAAGGAACGATTGTTTCCATCACACTCTTCTTTTTCTTTGAAGTTTGCCTGTATTTCTCAGCAGTTATTGGATTGCAACCCTCCCACTCAAGCCCAAAGGCGGGGCTTGAATGGGGCACCCGGCGCACATTTGCGAGGCACCCCGCATGTGAGAAATGCGGGTCTAATTTCGCCGGGCAAGCCCTTCCGCCGTGCGGGAGAATTCCGCGGCGCAGCTACCGCAGCGAGTATGTCCTCCAATGGCGGCTTCGGCCTGGAGCGGCAGCTTTTGAGCGCAGGCGCACATCCACCCGATCTGCCTTGCCGGGTTGCCGACCACCAGGCCGTATGCCGGAACATCCCGGATGACCACTGAGCCGGCGCCTACAAAGGCATAGGCGCCGATGGTGTTTCCGCAGACGATCGTGGCGTTGGCTCCGATGGTGGCATGATTTTTCACCAGCGTCGGCAGCAGTGCTTCCGGACCTTTTTTGATATAGGCGCGCGGGTTCATGTCATTTGTGAAGACACAGTGCGGCCCCAGGAAGCAGTCATCTTCAACTACGACCCCGCTCCACACCGATACTCCATTCTTGACGGTGACCCCATCCCCCAGGCGGGCGCCCCCCTCGATAAACGCGTGCTCGCCTATATTGCAATGGGCGCCGATGCGGGCACCCTGCATGACATGCGCAAACGCCCAGATACGCGTTTGCGCCCCTATCTCGCCGGTATCGACCAACGCCTGCGGGTGAGCGAAAAAGCCGCGCTGCGTTGCTTGCGCATCCTTGGCGGCTGCGGTCATCGGGCAATCACCTCATCCAATTCCGCGCGCTGATGTGCTTGCGCCGTTCGGTCAAGCAGTTCGAGCACTTCGACGACCTTGGTCCCGAACTCCCCGGACGTGAGCGGCTGGGTTCCGGTCTCAATCGAGGAAAGAAAATGCGTCATCTCTTTCAGCAAAGGTTCCTCATTTTCAAGATGCGGGGCGTACATGTCACCCATGCGATAGGAAAGCTGGAATTCGCCAAAAGTGCTGGGCAGCTTGAAGTCGACCCCGCGATCATAGATCTTCAGCTTCTCGACCGGCTCGGTATCATCGTAGACCACCATGCGCTTTGACCCGACGATGCAGGTGCGGCGCATCTTCTGCGGGGAAAGCCAGCTCACCTCATTCGAAGCAACCACTCCGCTCGGAAACTCCAGCCACAGAAACGCCACATCCCGCTTCGCCTCCTGGACACATGCCCTGCCGAAGGAGCTGCCACGGAATGGCATCTCTCCGAGCCAGTAGAGGAGGATCGAGATGTCGTGAACCGCAAGATCCCAGACAACGTCGACGTCCTTCTGGTAAAGCCCGAGGTTCACGCGGGAAAGGCTGAGGTAATGCAAATCGCCAAGCTCGCCCGAATCGATGAGCTCTTTTACCTTGATCACAGGGGGGCTGTAAATGAACGTGAATCCGGCAAAGAGGATCTTCTTCTGCTTTGCCGCGATCGATGTTAGATCGCGGGCCAACGCGCTGGAATGGGCGAGAGGCTTTTCGACGAAAACATGCTTGCCCGCCAGAAGCGCCCGCTTCGCCAGTTCATAATGCGTCGAAATCGGTGTTGCAATCATCACCGCCTCGACGTCGCTCGCCAGGAACTCATCGAAGTTTGAATAGCCCTTTACGGCCGGATATTGCCCTGTAATCCGCTCGAGATTCTCCGGGCGAAGATCGCAGGCCGCGCTAAATTCGCTGCCAGGGTGCTGGTTAATGACGCGGGCCAGATTGGGCCCCCAATATCCCATCCCTGTAAGTCCCACTTTGATCACTGATGCACCTCGACTGGTTCGGCAGCCTGCTCTTTTTGCTTCTTGCGCTCATTGGAGCGCACAATCGCGTCAAGGTGCGGGGAGCGGTAAATGCTGCGCAGAATCTCGATGTTCGGCATCACGCAGTGACCTCCGATCACGCCGGGGGTAATGTGGTGGGGCAGAAAATCGATCTCTTGGATAAAGGCATTGACCTGTTCATAAGTGCCGCCGCATTCGCCTGCGATGCGCTCCGCCTCCTGCGCCCAGCCTACGAGCACGCCAAGCCAGGTTGTCTCCAACAGCTTGGATACTTCCCCCACCGCTGCATTCGGAAATGCCGCAGTTTTGAACCCTGCTCCGGAAAAGTGATCGAGTGCAGCATCCCGGGCCGCCGGGTCGTCGGCGCCGACGAACTTCCGGTAGCGCATCATTTCGCTATGCATGCGCGCGTGCTTGCCCCGAACCGGGCTATAGGCGACACGGGATCCACTCCACGCCGCTACGGCCTGTGTTGTTCCAGGCGCAACCGTACTGTTGATGATGGTGAGGCGCGGCTTGTATTTGGCGATGTAATCCGCCGCCGTACCGACAAAGTCGGCAATCTGGAAGGGAATGCAGAGATGCAGCACCGAGCAGGGCGCCGTCACATCGACAGGCTCCAGATCGACGCCAACGCATTCATAGCGTTTCTGAAGAATGTCATAGAGCGGGCCGCCTACCTCGCCCATGCCCACCACAATTGTTACTTCGTTTGCCATAGCCGTAGATTTTCTCCTCTGTTTATGGATCCTGCGATGGGTGCTACACCACGCGGAGCGCGCAGGCGCCTCGCTTTTGTCTTCCTAGAAGGGCTGTCTCTGCGTTTGTTTCTTTCTGTCATTTCCGGCAGGGAATCTGCTTTGCCCTCTCCCCCGGCACAATCGGCAACTCCGAGATCGGGTAGGCCGGGGCTCTAACCTCGGCATTGCCGGCGCCGGGCGGTGGCGGGTCTCAGGCCCCAGGGCCTGGAGAAAAGGCAGACTTGAAAGCCGGCCTGCCCCTATGTCTCCTGAGCGGCCGTCCTGGGATCTTCGTAGTACTTCGAATAATTCGAATATCCGTATCCGTAATATGTGCCCGGCGTGCTGAAATCGTTGACCACGATGCCGGCGACCCTTGCATCCACTGATTCAAACAGCTCCGCAGCCCGGCGCAGTCCCGGTCTGGAGGTGTAGCCGGCGCGCGCCACCAGAAGCACCGCATCCATCTTCGGCGCCAAAATTACGCTGTCGGTGACGATGAGGCAGGGTGGGCTATCGATGATCACCTGGTCGAATTCCTGCTGCCATTCGCCAAGCAGTTGATCCATTGTTTCCGAGCCCAGAAGATCCGCCGGGTTCGGCGGCCGCGGCCCACTCGGTAACACAGAAAGCGACTCCACCCCGGCCACCGGCTCAATTGCATCGCGCCAGGAACTGGACGAGGTGAGCGCGCCGCTCAACCCGATGTTGCCCTCGATTCCCAGCATTCGCGCCATCTCGCCCCGGCGAAGATCGGCATCCACCAGAAGTACGCGCGCCCCCCGCTGCGCAAGAACAACTGCGATATTGCTGCTAATCG
>JANWJB010000015.1 GCA_025449575.1 Acidobacteriaceae bacterium | reverse complement strand
GAAGACGTGAAGGAATGTCCTGTCTGCCAGGGAGAAGTCGAGCGGCTGATCTCCGCGCCGGCCATTCGATTCAAGGGCTCGGGTTTCTATTCAACCGACTACGGTGCAAAGCCGTCGGCGAAATCGGGCTCAGGCACTTCCACAGAAAAGGCGGCCGCAGACGGCGCAAAGCCCACCGCGGAAAAGTCCGGCGCCGAGAAGTCCAGCTCCGAGAAGTCCAGCACAGAAAAATCCGCGCCAGCCAAGGTCGAGGCCGCAAAGAGATCCTCCGAGTAGCCCGGACCGCCGCGCCGCCAATATGCAGGGGTATCCGCTCTATTGGAGCATTGCCGCCAGCAGCGCGGCGCGAGGAGCCAAGTGCCGGCGGAGGCAATGCTCCCGCGGATGATGCGCACCCGCGCCTACGGCTCCCATTCCATCGAGCGTCGGCACGCCGAGCGCGGAGGTAAAGCTTCCATCTGACCCTCCGCCCGTCGCCGCTTCGTCCAGCACGATGCCTAATTCCGCAGCCAAGCGCCGGGCCCGGCGAAAGAGCGCCACCGTCGAGGCCGTGCGTTCCATGGGAGGCCGGTTCCAGCCCCCGCTGAGATGCAGTGCGCAGGCCGAGTCGCTGGGGCGAAGACCGCGCAGAAGACGCTCGACTCGAGCCTGCTCCCGCAGGCGCGGAATGCGCACCTCAATCTCGGCCCAGGCCTGAGCGGCCACTACATTGTTGCGCGTGCCGCCACAGATCCTGCCTATGTTGATCGTGATGCCGTGCGCGGGATCCGCGATCCCGTCAATTGCCTGCATTTGGCGCGCGAGCTCCATCGTTGCACTATGTCCCTGGCCGAAATCGATGCCGCTGTGAGCGGCGACGCCTTCCACCGCCAGCCGGTATTGACCTATTCCCTTGCGCGACGTTTTGTATGCGCCGGCATCGCCCTGAGCCGGCTCGAGAACATACACGACGCTGCTGCGACATGCGGTGGCCTCCGTAAGCGGCCTGCTCGCCGGGCTGCCAATCTCTTCATCGCCGTGCAGCAGGACTGTGACCGGCCGGCGCAGAGGACCATCTTCGATCAGGATCGCGAGCGCGGTGAAGATCATCGCCACCCCGGCCTTCATGTCGAAAACCCCTGGCCCGGAGATGCGTTCCCTCGTCACCTTCCAGGGCATGCGAGCCAGCGTGCCAATTTCCCAGACGGTATCGAGATGGCCGAGCAGCAAAATGGGCTTTTCCCTTGGCGAGTGCGGACCGAAGCGAACTTCAAGAGAATCGCCAAACTGCGCGTGCCGGTGCACGCGTACCTTTGCACCCAGGCTGCCTGCCCAGGCGGAGACCAGGCGCACGGCTTGGTCCACCCCCGCCTTGTCGTCGCTCGGCGATTCAATTTCGACCAACGACCGAAGACGGTCGAGCATCTCAGGCTCGCGCCCGCGGGCCCGCGTGAGGAGGACGTGCGGGGAAACGGGGGACTTTTCTTTCTTTCCAGCCATGGTCAAAATCGCAATTCGATCAGCCCGAGTATATTCGCCGACGAGCTGCATCTCGAATTCGCTTGCTGCCTCCGCTCCGACCAAAGGATGGCGGGCGATCGGCAACAGGCCTCGCCGGGGTGGCTTATCCTAAATTCATGCTTCCCGCCGGGGACACGCAACTGGTGCAGATTTTGGACGCGGCGCTAGCCGACACTGCGCGGCGCAGTGGAGATTGGCTGGTCTGCCGCCCCGGCTGCACCCAATGCTGTGTGGGCGTCTTTGCCATCCACCAGCTCGATGCGATGCGCCTGCGGGCCGGAATGGACGATCTCTTCCGCACCGATCCGCAGCGGGCGGCCGCCGTCCGTGAGCGCGCGCGAAGCTCCATTGAGCGGCTCGCCGCGGAGTTCCCCGGCGATGCCGGGAGCGGCATTCTGAGCGAGACTCAAGAAGACGAGGCGCGCTTCGAGAACTTCGCAAATGACGAAGTATGCCCTGCTCTCGATCCAAGCAGCGGCCGCTGCGACCTCTATGCGGCGCGGCCGATCACTTGCCGGGCCTTCGGGCCGCCAGTGCGCTCGGAGGGAGGGTTAGGCGTCTGCGAACTCTGCTATCAGGGTGCGACGCCGGAGGAGGTCGCCGCCTGCGAGATGCCAGTCGATCCGGACGGCCTGGAGCCGAGCCTGATTGAGGAGGCGGAGCGGGCCTCCGGCAAACGCGGGCTCACATTGGTGGCGTACGCATTAGCCGGGTAGCGAGAGCATCGCCTCACCTGCCCCGCTCTCGTACAATCGAGCTTGAGATTTTGAGGAGTGCACGCTCATGCCATCGAATATTGCCCCATCCCTCACTGCTGCAGCCGGCGATGCCGCCCGCGAGACCGGCTTGGCTGTGATCTCCGCCGAACCGGCAGCCGACTTCAACGGCCATGCAACCGCGCTCTTTGAGCTAGCCCTGGCGCCAGACGCTGCTCCCGCTCAGAGGGTTCGTCTGGAACTGAGCGACGGCATCGACTTCGACCGTCCCGGGCTCCGTGCGGCATTGATCGAGCACCTTAGGGAGGAAGCCAAGCGCCTGCGCAATCCGCGGCCCGATGCCTATGTCACGCTGGCCGGCCTGCCGATTGCGATGAGCGAGTTTCGCTGGCCCTTCCACCGTTCCACCTCCGGAGGGGACAGCTACATTGTTCACGGCACACTTTTGCTGGCCGATGGAACCGCCTCCGGACTGCACGTCAAGGTCGCCGCGAGCATGACGGTGACCTTCGCGGAGACCATTCTGGCCCCCGAGCAGCCCTATTCGGAAACATTTATCTATAACGCAATTCGCAAGACGCTGGATCAGGGCCAGCTCGAATTGCTCAAGAGCGGCAACCGCCAGCCGGTCCCCGTCACCACGCGCTACTACAGCCGCTGGCAAAAGAAGTTCTTCTTCACCGAGACCAATGATGAGTCGCGGCGGCAATTTCTACTCGCCAAGGCATATTGGCTCTCCGGAGTTTTAGGCGAAGGCCAGCCGATCTGGATTGCCGACCCGCGTGACGCACAATACCTCAATACCTCTGCCGATGCATTTCTAGCGCTGGCCGCAGAGTTGGCTCAGGCCGGGCTGCTGGCCCAGCCGGGAGATCCGGAATTCGCATCCGCGACGCCCGCCCTGATGGAGCACGGGGCCGAATACCAGCAGCGCATGCAGAAGGCGTTGGCCTTCACCAAGCCTGCCTTCAATGAGGAGATGCGCGCCGGCCACACCAACATGTAGAGTGGCGATGCGGCGTGGGCTTCTCCGCCCGCGCTTTCGGCAGCTTTTTTGAGGCTCGCAATAGACCGGCCTCAAATCGCTGTTGTTCTGCTATTCTTTTCGCTTACTTCACTCACAAGGACAATCCATGCCAAAGAGCGTGAATAAGGTCATTCTGCTAGGCAACGTCGGAAAGGACCCCGAGGTCAAGTTTCTTCCCAGCGGTTCGGCGGTGGCGAATTTTTCGCTGGCGACCTCGGAGCGATTTAAAGACAAAGCCGGGGAATGGCAGGACCGCACCGAATGGCACAACCTGACCGCCTACCAGCGGCTGGCGGAGATCATCCGCGACTACGTGAAGAAGGGCTCCAAGCTCTACGTGGAGGGTCGCATCCAGACGCGCTCGTGGGACGATCAGGCGTCCGGTCAGAAGAAATACCGCACGGAAATCATCGTCAACGAGATGGTTCTGCTATCCGGCCGGGGCGAGGGCGAGGCGGGGGGAAGCTATTCCCGCTCGAACACCGGCAGCTTCGATCAACGGCCATCGACGCCGGGAGAAGAGCTGGCGAGCACCGAGATCACCGATGAGGACATACCCTTTTGATGGGGCGCGGCGAGCCACTCTAAGGTCCAGCGATGCGCAAGACCCTCTCGGTCGCTCTGATCACGCGGAATGAGGAAGGAAACCTGGAGCGGACCCTAGGCACGGTCGCCTGGGCCGATGAGATCGTGATTGTCGATTCCGGCTCCAGCGATCGAACCGAGGAGATTGCCCGCGGCTTCCATGCGCGGTTCTTCGATGAACCATGGAAGGGGTTTGCCGCGCAGAAGAATTCCGCTTTGGAAAAATGCTCCTGCGACTGGGTGCTTTCACTCGATGCCGACGAGGCGCTGAGCGACGAGTTGGCCAAGGCGATATGGGAAGTTCTGCACGATGATTCGGCGGCGGACGGGTACGCCATTTCGCGGCGCAATCTTTTTCTGGGTCGATGGATCCGCCACGGCGGCTTCTATCCCGACCCCAAGCTCCGGCTCTTCCGCCGGGGCAGCGCCGAATTCGAGATTCGGCCGGTCCATGAAAAAGTTCACTTTGTGGGCAAGGCAGGGCGTCTGAAGGGCGACCTGATCCACTACGCCTATCCAACGATGAACACTTACATCGAGCACATGGACCGTTACAGTACGCTCGGGGGCGCGATGGCCGCCGGCAATGGCAAGGGCGGCGGCAGCCCGGCGCGGTTCGCCGCCCGCGTTCTGATCAACCCGCTGGCGACCTTCTGCTACAACTACATCTTTCGCCTGGGATTTCTCGACGGGCGCGAGGGGCTGCTGCTGCACATGTATCACTCGGTGTATATCAGCTGGAAATATGCCAAGGCTTGGGAGCTGGCGCAACTGCGCTAAAAAAGGGAATCCGGAGAGACTCGCACAAGCCAATGATAATAAAGTACTTGCATGATTTTTAGCGTATTTTCATAGGTTTTTATATAAGCGAACATTGAAGCAGCGCCGCGACAGAATGCGTTCCTATACGGAAACTTGGTCCCGCGCTACGAGGATCTGCCCGCGCCTTCGGCCGGCGCGACGGTTCACAAGAGCGGTGAAAATGCTCTAGCCTAGGAGGGACGAGCATCGCCTGAATGAGGACCATGGGGAAACCGAAAGATGGACGAATCCGGGTCGCCATTGAAAAGCTGCAACCCGAGCTGAATTGCGGGCGTTTCCCCATCAAGCGCATCGCGGGAGAAACGGTGGTGGTGGAGGCCGACGTCTTCGCCGACGGGCACGACGCGGTGCGAGCTCACCTGCTCTGGAAGCGCGAGGGGGCGGGAGCCTGGCAGCGCGTCGCGATGAAGCCGCTGGGCAACGACCGCTGGCGTGCCGAGTTCCCCGTCGACCAGGTCGGCCGCTACCTCTATACCGTCTCGGGCGCAGTCGACCACTTCGCGAGCTGGCGCAATGATCTGAAGAAGCGGATCGCATCCGGCCAGGAAATTTCCCTCGATCTGCAGGCCGGCGCTCTTCTTTTAGAAGGCGCCGCATCGTTGGCCTCCGGCCAAGAGGCCGCGAAGTTGAAAGGATGGGCAACGGCTCTTCGCCGCGCTCCCGCCGTGGGAGAGAGCGGCGCGTTGACGCTGGCTTTTCAGGAGGAGGTCGAAGAGACGCTGGAACGCTGTTCCGGCCTGGCTCCGGTTACGCTCTATGAACGGGAGCTTGGCGTGGCCGTTGACCGGGAACGCGCCGGTTTCTCCGCCTGGTACGAGCTCTTCCCGCGCTCCTGGGCGGCGGTTCCCGGACGGCATGGCACGCTGCGCGATGTGGCGGCCCGGCTCGACTATGTTTCCGAGATGGGTTTCGACGTTGTTTATCTGCCCCCGATCCATCCCATCGGCCGGAGCTTCCGCAAGGGCAAGAACAATACGATTCACGCGGCGGCAGGCGAGCCCGGAAGCCCCTGGGCCATCGGCTCCCATGAGGGCGGCCACACGGCGATCCATCCTGAGTTGGGCACCTTTGCGGATTTTGAATCCCTGGTGAACCGGGCTCGGAAACTGGGGCTGGAAGTGGCGCTCGACATCGCTTTCCAGTGCTCGCCCGACCACCCTTGGGTGACCGAGCATCCGGAGTTCTTCAAGCATCGCGCCGATGGAAGCATCCAATATGCCGAGAACCCTCCCAAGAAATATCAGGACATCTACCCGCTGGACTTTGAATCCTCCAACTGGCGGGGACTCTGGGACGAGCTGAAATCCGTCTTTAGTTTTTGGATTGAGAAGGGCGTCTACATCTTCCGCGTGGACAATCCCCACACCAAAGCCTTCGCTTTCTGGGAGTGGGCGATCTCGGGGTTGAAGGCCGAGCACCCGGAGGCGATCTTTCTGGCTGAGGCCTTCACGCGGCCGCGAGTGATGGAGCGGCTGGCCAAGCTGGGTTTCTCGCAGTCCTACACTTACTTCGCCTGGCGCAATACCAAGGAAGAGTTGACGGAGTATATGCGGGAGCTTACGCAGACTCAGCTTAAGGAGTATTTCCGGCCCAACTTCTGGCCCAACACGCCGGACATTCTCACCGAGGCGCTGCAGCGCGGCGGCCTGCCCGCCTTCCGAAGCCGCCTGGTGCTCGCCGCGACTCTGACGGCGAATTACGGCATTTATGGAGCGGCCTTCGAGCTGGGAGAGAACAGGCCGTTCGCGCCGGGAAGCGAAGAGTATCTGAACTCCGAAAAGTACGAGATCAAGAGCTGGGATTTGGATGCGCCGGGAAGCCTGCGCCCGCTTATCACCTCATTGAACCGCGCGCGCCGTGAAAACCCGGCCCTGCAGAGCAATGGAACGCTGCATTTTCACTCCGTCGGCAACGCCAATCTTCTCTGCTACTCCAAGCGCGCCATCGTGCCTGGAGAGGAGGACAACGTCATTCTGGCGGTGGTCAACCTCGACCCCATCGGGGTGCAATCCGGCTGGGTGGATTTGGATCTGGAGAAGCTTGGTTTGGACGCCGATGAGGCATTTGAAGCGGACGATCTGCTCGCGAACCGCCGGTATGCGTGGCGGGG
>JANWJB010000014.1 GCA_025449575.1 Acidobacteriaceae bacterium | reverse complement strand
TACGCCGGAGCAGGTTGCGCAAGCGCCCGGCTCCTACACCGGCGAATGGCTGGCCCGCGCCCTCAGTCCGCAGGAAGTCGCGGTCTAGAGCCTGTTCTTAACTTTCGCGTGGCCGGCGCTGGGAGCCAATTTTTCCGAGTTCAAGGAGCGAGGAGCGACGCATACCGGGTGTCTGCCAGCGACGAGTGACACAGAAATCGGGAAAATTGGCCCCAGCCCTTCGGGTTGCGGCGTAAATCGGGCTCATACTTCGTTGTCGTCCTCGCCTTGGAATAGCCAAAGTCTTCGTCCTCCGCCTCGTCTGAGCCGATTTACGCTCGCAACGCTGACCGCGGGAAAGTTAAGAACAGGCTCTAGGGCAGCCGCCTTCGCCAGAGCCACCAGGATCCATAGGAATGAAGCAATGAAGACGCGGTTTTATGCCACTATCGCCGGCGTGCTGTTCGCAGCGCTGCCGGCCTGTGCCCAGTACCACCTTCCTCCGGGCACGCAAATGCCGCCCGCGGCGCAGCCTCCCGCACCGGAGGGCGGCGCCGCCGCGTCGGAACTGGATGCAGCCGAAAACCAGATTGCACAGGGCAAATACCAGGCAGCGCGGGCAGAGGTGGAAAAATACCTGCAGGCGCATCCTGCCGATGCGCGCGCCCATTTCGATCTTGGATATGTAGAACAGGCGCAAAATCAGGCTGCGCAAGCGGCGGCGGAATACCGCAAGGCGATTGCCGCCGACCCCAAACAGTTTGAGTCGCGGTTGGCTTTGGGGCTCATGCTGGCGCAGCAGGGAAAGGACGCAGAGGCACGGCGGCAGCTCCAACAGGCTACGCAGCTTACCCCGGCTACCCCCAACTTTGCCGGCCAGGCACAGGCCTTCCGCGCTCTGGCTGAACTGGATCTTGCCACCGATCCGGCGCAGGCCAAACAGGCGCTGCTCTCCGCGCTTAAAATCAGCCCGCAAACGCCGCGCGATCTGCTGCTGACGGCCGAAATTGCGGATGCTGAGGGGGATAGCGGCACCGCTGAAACCGCCTATCGCCGGCTGCTCGCCATCCAACCCCCGGCCGAGCTTGCCCTACAGGCGGCCGCGGGCTTGTCGCACCTGCTGCTTCAACAGAAGCGCTATGCGGAGGCGGAAAGCGTCATCCGGAGCGCTTTGAAGCAGGAACCCAACGATGTCTCTCTGAATGCGCAACTGGCCACCGCGCTGATCGCAGACGGTAAGAACGATCAAGCCCTTCCCGTACTCGATACTCTGCGCCGGCTGAAGCCGGGAGACACCGCGGTAGATGAAATGCTGGCCGACGCCTACGCCGAGATTGGGCAGCCGGCGAAGGCGGAGCCTCTCTATGCCGAGATGCTCCGGGCCCAGCCGGCCAATGCCGGATGGCTGGCCGACCAAGGCCGTAACTTCATCCTGGCGCACCAGTTCCCGCAGGCCCAGCAGGCGCTGGAGCGGGCGGTGCAGCTGAACCCCACGGACGGCGAGGCGTGGGCGGGCCTGGCCTTCGCCGCTACCAAAAATAAGCAATACCCTGCCGCGCTCAAAGCTCTTTCCATGCGAGCAAAATATTTGCCTGAAACCCCGGCAAGCTACTTCCTTTGGGCTATTTCGTACGATAATCTTCACCAAGTACGATTGGCGCAGGAATACTACCGGAAATTTCTCGCATCAGACCAAGGGAAGCTCCGGGATGAAGAGTGGCAAGCCAAGCAGCGGCTGGTCATTCTTGGCCGCGAGAGCCGATAGATTCCTCCGCTACAGAAGACTCGCTCAAAACCGTGCCTTCTCCGAGGTGCGCGATGCGGAATGTGATCGCCGTCGTTCTCTTTTCTGCTTTCCTAGCCGGCTCTCCCTGTTTGTTCGCTTCGCACATAGAAGATGTCGTGCCGGATCCCAGCGAGTTGGCTGCGCTGGAGGCCAAGGCGAGTCAGGCTGCGCCGCGCGACCGCTGTTTTCTATATGCCAAAGTCGTCGATGAGATGACCCTCTTAGCCGGCCACCAGTTCGAGACCGGCGACCTTGGCCAGGCCTCCGCTACGCTGCAGTCCATCCAGCGGTACGCCCAGCAGATTCGCAATGAGATCGCTCGGGACAGCAGGAGACTGAAGAACGCCGAGGTCCTGATGCAGCACACCTCTTTCCGCCTGCAGGACATTCTTCGCTCCGCTTCTTATGAGAACCGGCCGCCGCTGGAGGCGACGCTCAAGCAGCTCAATCAGGTGCAATCGCAATTGATGATGCAAGTCTTCAATAAGTGAGTAGGGCAGGGAATCACGACAGCGGGTAACGCAGAGGGAGCGGCGGCGCATCGCCCCGCATTCTCGCGCGCAGGCTAGACGGATGCAGAAGACCAACCCAGCCGGAAATGCGATGCGCGGCAACGCCGGGTCAGCCGGCCGCCGATTATGGCTCTGGCACTGGCTTCCCGCTCTCCCATTCATCCTTCTGCCGCTTCTTCCGCCGGCGATTCACGCCCAGCAGCAGCAAGTCGTGTTGACCGAGAAGCAGACCGACGATCTGCGCGATGCGGCTCAGGATCCCGAGGCCCGGATCAAACTCTACATTGGATTCATTGACGAGCGCACGACGGACATTCGCCAGCTGGCCACCCGTTCGGCCACCAGCGGCCAGAGCGCGCGCCTGCACAATCTTTACCAGCAGTTCACCGAGTTGGCGGACGAACTCTCCGACAACATGGATGACTTCGACCAACAGCACGGCGACATGCGCAAAGTGCTCGCGGCGGTCGTGGACAAGACCGGCGAGTGGAACGCGGCGCTCAAGGCTCCCAAGAGCGACGATGCCTATCAGTTCGAACGCGCCTCGGCCGTGGACGCCTGCCAGGACGTTCATGACGACGCGGCGCAGATCTTGACCGAGCAGACCAAATATTTCGCCGATCAAAAGCAGAAGGAAAAGCAGAAGGAAAAGCAGAAGAAGGGCGGCGGCTAAGCTCTTTTTGCCGGACCCCGGCTCCTGATAGCCTGAGGTCGGTGAGCATTGAGATCCAGCGCCTGTTTGAAGAGGAGTACCGCAGCCTGCGCCCGCGGGCTCCCATGCCGCTGCTGGAGATACGCTTCCGCCGCTTCACCAGCCTGAACACCACCATCCGCCTGCGCCAGGGCCGGATGCACGTCCATCTCTCCGACCTGCTGGAGGGCGCTCCGGAAGGCGTTCTGCGCGCCATTGCCCACATTCTGCTTGCGAAGCTCTATCGCAAGCCGTTGGACGCCGCGCACACGGCGCGCTACCGCCGGTTTACCTCCAGCGAATCGGTGGTGCGGCAAACCGAGATGATCCGCCAATCGCGGGGCCGCAAAAAAATGTGGGGAGCGCGCGGTCAGCACTACGATCTGGAAGAGGTTTTCGAGTCGCTCAATGCCAGGTTCTTTCATGGGCTGCTGGGCCGTCCCCTCTTGACCTGGAGCGGGCACATGGCCAAGCGCAGCTTGGGTCACTATGATCCTGCGCACAATACGATCGTCGTCAGCCGCGTCTTCGATCGCAAGAACACGCCGCGCTTTGCCATCGAGTACCTTCTCTATCACGAGATGCTGCACTTGAAGCATCCGGTCAAGGTGCGCCGCGGCCGCCGTTGCGTTCACCCACGCGAGTTTCAGGCCGAGGAGAGGCTCTTCCCGGAGCTGGAGCGCGCGCAGCAGTACCTCAAAATGCTGTAGATCTCCGCCGGAAGGCCGGCCAAAAGCAGCGCATCAGGAACTGCGCATGGCGTCGAGGAAGAGCAGAATTCCTCCGATCACGATTGCCGAATCGGCGACGTTGAAGTCGGGCCAGTGGTAGTGCACGATATGGACTTCCAGAAAGTCGATCACCGCGCCGTAGCGCAAGCGATCCCAGGCATTGCCCAGCGCGCCGCCCAGAATCAGCGCCAACGCGATCGAAGTTGGCGTGAACCTTCGGCCGAGCTTGACAAGAAAAATCAGCACCACCACGGCGGCCAGAAGCGAAAAGCCGAGCAGCATCCAGCGGACATGTTCCGGGGAGCGCGCATTGTCAAACATGCTGAAGGCAGCGCCCTGATTGTCGACGTGGCTGATGCGGAAGATGTGGGGAATCACGGTGACCGCGCTGTCCAGCGCGATGTGGGCCGCCACCAGCCATTTGGTCAGCCGGTCCAGTGCGATCACCGCGACAGCGATCGTCAGCAGCCACAGCCGGCGGTCCCGCGGCGGGCGCGGGGCGGCTACGGTGGAGTCAACTGCGGCTGTTCCGGCGGTATGGTCAACGCTCATAGCTTCTTGTTCACTTCCAGGCTTTCGTCCTGTTGCGGCGAAGGCGCAAAGCCGATCTCCTGAAGCGCCGGCGCGCAGCGCTCGCAGACCGCGGGCCAGCGGCGGTCCTCACCCACGCGGGTGGAGTAGTTCCAGCAGCGCGCGCACTTGACGCCGTCGGCCGGCAGGGTGATCGCGCGAAGCTCCTCACCCTCGGCCAGCTCAACTTGAGAGACATTCAGAATCTCTTTGAGCGTGGCCGCGTAGCGTTGCAGCAGCGCCAGCGCCGCTGAGGGAGCCTCCAGGCGCAGCTTGGCTTCCAGCGCCTTGCCGATTCGCTTGGCCTGCCGCGCCTCTTCGAGGCTCTTCAATGCGATGTCGCGCACCGCCAGCAACTCGTCCCACTCCGCGCGGACCGCAAGGTCTGTCGCCGGAGCGATCGCCTCCGGCTCGGGAAACAGTTCCAGATGGACACTGGAGGCACGGCCGGCCAGGGCGGGCAGATACCCCCACACTTCCTCGGAGGTGAAGCTGATGAGCGGAGCGGCCAGCCGAGCCAGCGCTTCGGCAATCTTCCATAGAGCAGTTTGAGCGGAGCGGCGCGCCCGGTTCTTCGGCGCAAAGGTATAGAGCCGGTCCTTCAGCACGTCCAGATAGAAGGCGCTCAGATCGGCGGCGGCGAATTCGTTGAGCGCGTGGTAGACGCGGTGAAATTCAAAATCTTCATACCAGCGCAGAATCCGTTCCGTCAGCTCGCGCGTGCGGGTGAGCATGGAGCGGTCCAGCGGCTCCATCTGCTCCCACTCCACCGCTTCATCTTCCGGGCGAAAGCCGTGCAGCGTTCCCAGCAGGTAGCGGAAGGTATTGCGCAGCTTGCGGTAGTTCTCCGCCACTCGCTGCATCAGGTTTTCGCTGGCGGCCATGTCTTCGCGAAAATCGACCGAAGCGACCCACAGCCGCACAATTTCCGCTCCCAACCGGTTGGCGATGTCGATGGGATCAACACCGTTGCCCAGGCTCTTAGACATGGCGCGGCCTTGCTCGTCGAGCGTCCAGCCGCAGGTCACCGCCGCGCGATAGGGAGCCGCGCCGCGCACTCCTACAGCGCAGAGCAGGGATGACTGGAACCAGCCGCGGTGCTGATCGCCACCTTCCAGGTAGAGGTCGGCGGGCCAGGGAAGATCGGGCTCCGAGCCCAAGACGGCCGCTTGGCTCGATCCACTCTCAAACCACACGTCGAGGATGTCCATCTCCTTTTCGAAGACTTCCTCAGCCTTTCCCTGCGCGCCGCACTCCAAACATTGCGCGCCGGCGGGCAAGATCTCAGCCGCGCTGCGCAGGTACCAGGAATCCGCACCCTCCTCCGCGAAGAGCTCCACCACGCGCCGATGAACCGCCGGGTCGTTCAGCGGCCGATGGCAGCGGCGGCAGAGAAAGACGGCGATCGGCACGCCCCAGATGCGTTGGCGGGAGATGCACCAATCGGGCCGCGAGGCGACCATGTTGGAGATGCGCTCCTCTCCCCATTTCGGATCCCATCTGACATGGCGAATCTCCTCCATGGCGCGCTGGCGGAAGGTCGTCTCAGCGCCGTCCCGCCCCGGCATCGGCGTTTCCATGCCGATGAACCACTGCTCAGTGGCGCGGAAGATCACGGGATTATGGCAACGCCAGCAATGCGGGTAGGAGTGTTGAATGTCCTGCCGCGCCAGTAGGGCGCCGCGCCGGCTGAGCAGCGCGATGATCGGTTCGTTCGCCTCAAAAACGGTGCGCCCCTCATACTCCGGCAGACCGTGCATGCGGCCGTCGCTTTCTACCGTGCACACCTGGCTCAGGCCATAGCGCGCCCCGGTGTAGAAGTCATCGACTCCATGCGCGGGCGCGGTATGCACGGCTCCGGTGCCCTGCTCAGTAGTGACGTAGTCGGCCAGTACTCCGGGAACCTCGCGGGATAAAAAGGGATGCTCGAAGATCGCGCTCTCCAGCCGGCTGCCGGGGAAGCGCGCAATCACGACCGCATCCTTCCACTGGCATGCTTGTCCGGCGGCCTCCGCCAGAGCGGCGGCGACGATATACACCTCGTCACCGGCTGCCACCGCAACATATTCGAGAGTGGGATGGAAGGCAACGGCGAGCGAAGCGGGGAGCGTCCAGGGCGTAGTGGTCCATATGACCGTCCAGACGCGCTTGCCGGCCAGCCGGGCGTCGATCGCCTCCGGCGCGCTGTGCAGCCGATAGCGCACGTAGACGCTGGGACTGGTGTGAGTCTCGTACTCCACCTCCGCCTCGGCTAGCGCGGTTTGATCGTGGATGCACCAATAGACCGGCTTGAGCCCCTTATAGACGAAGCCATTCTCCAGGAAGGAGAAAAGCGTTTCGACGATCTTTGATTCATACTCCGGCGTCATGGTGGAGTAGGGACGAGCGAAGCGACCGAAAACCCCGAGCCGCTGGAACTGCGAGCGCTGCAGGTCCAGATATTTTTGCGCATAGGCGCGGCAGGCGCGACGCACGGCGATCGGCTCCATTGCCAACTTTTTCCGTCCCAGCTGTTCATCTACCTTGATTTCGATCGGCAGCCCATGACAATCCCAACCGGGAACGTAGGGGGCGTCGAAGCCGGCCATGGTTTTCGACTTAACTACGAAATCCTTCAAGCATTTGTTGAGGGCATGGCCCAGATGCAGAGGACCATTGGCGTATGGCGGACCGTCGTGGAGCAGATAGTTCGGCGCACCCTGGCGGTGGCCGCGGATCTGCTCATAGAGGCCATCCTGCTCCCAGCGGGCGAGCCTCCGCGGCTCATTCTGGGGCAGATTCGCTTTCATGGGAAAATCCGTCTGTGGAAGGGTAAGAGTCGCCTTGAATTCGGGCGGATCCGGCATCACTTCTCCATGGAGCAAGGGATAGACTCCATTGTAACGTTCTGAAGCCCTTCTCCTTTCCCCTCAGCCGGGCCAAAAACCATCTACCACGCCGGAGAGCCATTTTTTTAGCAATTTTCGACCCGACCTGATGGATTGGAAGGAGTCTATCGGCGATCGGATGCGTCTATAGTGGATAAGAAGTACCCCTCTCCGCGTGGGAAGGCAGCATCTCATTCAGCGTTGGCCCGGTGATTCGAGGAACTCGCCGTAATTTGCTGTTGCGAGGCCGAACTGCCAGTGAAAAGTGAAGGGAGCGCGATTCCGGAACTGCGGCGTCGGGCTAGAGAGAGACACGCTACTGCATTCGCGTGAAACCAGCCGGCATTGCAAGACACCATCGTGCCGGTCGTCAGATAATGAAGAGGAGATACGCGGAAAGGGCTCTCCACATCCAACACCTTTCCATTGAAGTCCTATGTCGAACCAGGGTCTACTACCATCCGAACCGCGCCAGAGCGATGAGCCTCTAGAGCCAACATTCCTCAGGGGAGTGGAGTACGAGCCAGCCTGGAAGTCTCTGGTCAATGGGATTCGCGATCTCTTGTATCCCAAAAAGCTTCCGCCCCTGGAGCTGACCTCTCAGCCCATCGCTGTCGTCGACCCGATGGCAGTGAAGCGCAGCGCGAAATCTTCGGCCATCTCATTCGCGGCACACGTGGTGCTGATTTTAGCCATCGTGGGCATCTTCCTGCTCGGCCGCGCCAAGCTCAAGAAGAGCACGACGCAGGTCACCAATATCGATATTCCCCCGTATCTGCCGATTGCGCCGAAAGGTCCTCAGATGGGCGGCGGCGGCGGAGGAGGGTCGCATGACATTTTGCAGTCACCCAAGGGCAAGTTGCCGAAGGTGGCGGATCAGCCGATCGTCCCACCGATGATCGTCAAGAACGATCATCCGAAACTGGCTGAGACGCCGGCCATTAAGATTCCGCAGAACCTGCAATTGGCAAACAACAACATGCCTAACCTCGGCGATCCGCGAACCAGCGTTGTTGGCCCGGCCTCCAACGGAACTGGGGTGAACGGCGGGATGGGCACCGGATCGAGCGGCGGCATCGGGTCCGGCAACGGTATCGGTTACGGCCCCGGCCAGGGCGCCGGCTATGGTGGCGGCCTCTATCATGTCGGCGGCGGCGTCTCCGCGCCGCAATTGATCTTTGCCCCGGATCCGGAGTTTTCCGATGAAGCCCGCCGGGCAAAGTATCAGGGGGTCTGCATCGTCTCGCTCGTTGTGGATGCCCAGGGAAATCCGCAGCGGGTTCAAGTGGTGCGCCATTTGGGCATGGGGCTGGACGAAAAAGCGTTGGAAGCAGTGCGGCGCTACAAGTTCAAGCCCGCGATGCTGCAGGGCCACCCGGTTCCCGTCGAAGTGAATATCGAAGTCAACTTCCGGATTTACTAGTTACTGCTGGTGCACCTGCAGCGATTGCTGGGCGCGCACAAAAGCCCGTCGGCTCCACGTGCACATCGCCCTGGAAGGGCCGGACGATCTGCGCGATGGCCATCAGCGCCAAGGCTAGAAGGCTGGACAGCGCAAGCACCTGCAGCAAATGCAGGGTGCGGCTCCGCGCTCCGAAGAGACAGCAGGATGCGATGGTGATGGCCGCTCCGGCGATCAGCACCGCCCAAAGAATGTCCGGCAACCCCGCCTCGCTTTCCAGTGTTGACGCAGGCGCCGGTGCTCGGTGAGGGAAGTGAGTTCGGAAACAATGTGGTCCATGGCCACGTTGGAGGCTTGCGCGGAAGCCAACTCCGGCCTTGCGATCTCCGACCATAACTGCTCAGTCAGGATTTGGCTGTCGCGGGGCAGCTCGCCTCTTTGCATTGCAGGCCACTCGTCATTCACCATCGCTGTGGCATATTGCAGCGCCGTGGCCTGAATCGCATTGCGTTGCGCCTTGGGGAGGGCCTCCGCCAGCCGAGAGATGTTTACCAGGGAATTGGCTTCGGCGCCGGCATTGGCTTGCGCCGCTTCGAAGTCGGTTCACACCGCAACCATCATGAAGCCGATGATGACCGCAAAAGTGGTGCCCACCACGGTTACCTGCCAGCCGACGATATCGTTGTGCTCCCGCCGCTCCTCCCTGGGCCATATGAGATCGAGCACCAGCAGAAAGGCTAGCGATGCGGCGACGATCAGGATGCCGATGAATACGCTTTGGATCGAGGAAAGCATTTTGGGGCATAAGCACTGTATCATTCCCGGCCGTTGCCGCGGGGGTTGTGGTTGACCGCCACGAAAACGCGGCGTAGAAGTAGACAGCAAGAGGCAATCGTGCGCCCGCAAAAGCTGCTTTCCGCCCGGGAATCCGCCAAGGCCCTGGGTATAAGCTACCCAACGTTGAAGCAGTGGATTTATAAGAAGAAACTCACGTCGGTCAAGACCGCGGGTGGACATCACCGTATTCCTGAATCCGAGCTGGATAAATTCCTGCACCTGCGCCCGGAACGGGGACCTATTCCGCAGCGCCGCGAGATGTTTCGCCGCGTTAGTGGGCGTAATCAGCTCATCGGGCGCGTGACGCAAGTCAAGATTGACGGCTTGCTGGCCGAGGTGCATTTGTCAATTGGGGGTCAGCATCTGACTTCAATCGTGACGGCCGATGCGGTCCGTGAGATGCGCCTGAAAGTGGGCGATAGGGCGGCGGCGCTCATCAAATCGACGGAAGTGATGTTGCTTCGTCCCTGAAAGACACGCCAGTCCTTTGATGCTTTACCGTGCCGCAGGGTCGGGGAAAGCCAGCGGCGCGGGCCGAGGAGTTTGCACGCGGAGGCAGGGAAGTTTGATCGCGATGGTGAGGCCCCCCCCGGGGCGGTTACGCGCCTGAACCTCGCCATGATGAAGCCGGACAGCCCTCTGGGTAAGCGCCAACCCCACTCCAAAGCCGCCGGTATCCCGCTGCCGCGCACTATCCACGCGATAAAACGGCTGGAAGATGTTTTGGAGCTCCGCTTCCGGAATTCCCGGTCCCTGGTCGCTGACTTCCAGAATCGCGAAGCGTTCGCTGCTCTGCTCGCCACAGCTGAGGCCGACCTGTACTGTCGAGCCTTCCTGCGTATAGCGGATGGCGTTACGTAGAACATTTTCAATGGCCCGGTAGATCAATTCCAGGTTTCCGCTCATCACGCAGGGATCGGCGGCGCAGACCTCGATCTTGCAGGAGCGCTGCCGGGCTTCGAACTCAGCGTCGGGGAGCAACTCCTCCAACAAGCTCTTGAGGCTGAACTCCTGTTTGTCAAAGGCGGCGTCGGTGGATTCCATCGAGGAGAGCCGGAGAAGATCGCCAATCAACAGATTCAAGCGGCCGGTCTCGCGCTCGATCCGTTGCAGTTGATCGGTCATGCTTGCCGGCGCCTCTTCACTGGCCAGCTCCAGCGCAACGCTCAAGCGGGCCAGAGGCGAGCGCAATTCGTGCGAGACGTCACGCAACAGCATTTTTTGCGCGGCCACTAACGATTCAAGCCGCTCCGCCATGTAATTGAAGTCGTGAATCAGCCCTTCCATCTCGTCTCCGCCGAAGAGCCCGCGCTTCTGCTTCACCCTGGTTTCCAGTCTTCCCCGCGCCAGGTCGCGTGCGGCGGCCCGCAGCTTGGCGATCGGCCGGGTGAGCAGCAGCACCATGAAGAAGGTGGTCAACCCGAAGACCACGATGGCTACCGGCATTTGGGGGCTGGCGAAGTACCGGAAATCGCGCAGCAAATTCCTCTTGGACGCCCGGAAAGGCCGCTGCAGAACAAAGAAATAGGTCTTGCCGCTGGCGGACTCTACCGGCAGGCTCCAGAGATTATTGGCTCCCGCGTGGGTGGCGACGAGGCGCGAGTCGGTGTCGGTACGGCTCAGGGAAGCGGCCACGCCCGCGTCGGCTTGCCCGCAAAGCAGGTTTCCGTCGGCTCCTGCCAGATAAAGCGTTTGCTGAATCCGCCCCGCATAGCGCGCCAGACTCGCGCAGCCATTTCGCTCATAGATATTGGCCGCCGCCATCGCTTCAGCTCCGAGGGCGGATTGCTGCAGATCCTGGTATTGCGCCGGACCGGGATAATAATGATGCTGAATGATCAGCATCGTCGAGATGATGAATGTAATGCTCTGCGCGAGCCAGAAGCCGAGAAAGATTTTGGTATAGAGGCCGCGCATTCGCTTACCCTTCCTTCACGGTTTTTCGATTCGGGATGGCGAGTTGATAGCCGATGCCGCGAATCGTTTTCACCTGATCGCCCAGATTACCCTGGATGTCCAGCTTATGGCGAAGACGGCTAACGTGCATGTCGAGGCTGCGGTCGAAGGGATGAAACTTGCGCCCGAGCGCGGCGGCGGTAAGCTGCTCGCGGTCGACCACCTCGCCGGCAGAGCGCATGAGCGTTTGTAGCAGCGTGAACTCCACATCGGTCAGGTCTAACTCGACGCCATTGCAGCGCACCGTTCGCGCCGCGGGGTCTAGTTCGAGGCCTAGAGCAGGCAACGATTCTCCGGGTGTAGCCGGGGCTGCCGGCCGGCGGCGCAAAATCGCGCGAATCCGGGCCAGAAGTTCCCGCGGGTTGAAAGGCTTGGGCAGATAATCATCCGCACCGATCTCCAGGCCAACGATGCGATCCACGTCGTCGCCCCGCGCAGTGAGCAGCAGCACGCTTACCGAGGAAAAGGCGCGCAGCCGCCGCAATACCTCGAAGCCGTCGGGCCCGGGAAGCATCACGTCCAGCAAGATGATGCTGTACTCCTCGCTTTGGGCCTTCTCCAGTCCCCTTTCTCCATGATGCGTGGCGACGATGCTGTATCCATGGCGGCCCAGATAATCGGCCAGCATAGAGCAAAGCTCAACGTCGTCGTCGATGAGAAGAATCTTCTCCATTTCGGTCCTGGTTCCCGTCCGCGCTTTTCCCGCGCCTTTCACTGCTCATTTTGAAGCTATGACAAATCAGGCCGCAGGAAGCATTGGAAATGTAATGATTTGTCACTTTAGGGTGACAGTTCATTACAAACTATTACCCATTGTGACCGCCAAAGAGTCTGCGATGTCGTCTCCTAGAGATGGCTCACTGAGAGCGGTGGTTTCGTTCCAGTGGCCGAGTTGGGCTGGCTTTTCAGGAGCGATCTTATATGTCTTCATCAAAATTTGTCCGGCTGGCGACCCTCGTTCTTTTCCTGTTCACCTCGCTGGCGGCCGTGCGCCTAATGGCGCAGTCCGCCACTGGCTCTCTGCAAGGCACCTTAACTGACCCGAGCGGCGCGCTGGTTCCGGGAGCCAAGGTGACGATCACCGGCGTGGCCGGCAACGCCATGACCACGCAGTCGGGCGGAGACGGCGGATTCACTTTCTCCAAGGTTGTTCCCGGCGCCTACGCTCTTACTGTTGATGC
>JANWJB010000013.1 GCA_025449575.1 Acidobacteriaceae bacterium | reverse complement strand
GGCTTCGCGCGGCCATGGACTTCGCTTCATGTTGAAACTCCATTCCAAGGTATCAGATCGCGGGAGGGCTCTCGTTTTCGGCGCGGACAAGAACCTCGCTGCGCAGCTCGGCCAGAATCCGCTCCGTGGCCGGCGCCAACGGCCCTTCCAAAGTGCAGCCGCTGGCGTTCTGATGGCCCCCGCCCCCGAACTTCTCCGCGATGCGGGCGACGTTTACCGCGCCCTTGCTGCGCAAGCTCAGACGAAAGCGGCCATCCTTCAGTTCGCGCAAAAAAACAGCGGCTTGCGCGCGAGAGACCCCAATCGCATAATTAACGATTCCTTCGCAGTCTTGCTCTTCGGCGCCGGAACGCAGCATGTCGTCGTCGGTCACCCAAAGCCAGCAGAGACTCCCAGCACAACGCAGATTGGCAAGCGCGCGGCCCAACAGGAGCATCTTGGACTCGGAATTAGAGAAATAGATGCTTTGCGCGATCGCTGCCGGCTGTGCTCCGCAGCGAACCAGCTCACCGGCCAGCTCAAATGTATGCGCGGTGGTTCCCTCATAGCAAAAGGCGCCGGTATCGGTGAGGACGGCCGAGTAAAGGCATGCTGCCATGTCCGGCGTGATGCGCGCTTCGGCCGCCAGGGCCAGGCGATAGATCATCTCCGCCACCGCACAAGCGCCCGTGTCGATCCAATTCACTGGGGCGAAAGCGCGTCCGCTGAAATGATGATCGATGTTGATGAGGAAGCGGTTTTCAAGTCCCTTCATGCCGCAGCGCTCGACGCTATCGCATTCAAGCAGGATCGCTGCGTCCCAATCGCCTTCAACGCGGCTCCAATGGCGAATCTGCGAGGAGCAAGGCAGCCATCGATAAATGCGCGGCACGGCGTCGCTCAACGCCATCTCCGCCTGCTTGCCCATCTGCTGCAGCAACATCCAGCAAGCGAGGACCGAGCCGACCGCATCGCCATCGGGACGCGAATGAGCTACAACCAGCAGACGGTCAGCCCGCCGAATGGCGTCGAATGCGTGCTTGAGAGTGCCCGCAGTTGCCGTCATGAAGGTCTCCGTACTCAAAGGACTCAGCTAGATTTGCTCACAGCTTTTTGGCGCTTCTTCACGCGCCCAAGCAGCTCATCGATTCTAAATTTGAGGTTTTTGGACCGGTCGATGTGGAAGCTGAGCTCAGGCACATGGCGCACGCCCATGCGGTCGAGCAGTTCATGACGGATGAAGCCGCGGGCGGCAGTGAGAGCCTCGAAAGTGCTCTCCTCCTCAACCTCGCCGCCGTCGACCACAACATAGATGCGGGCGGATTTGCCTCCCGGATTCAAAACCACTTCGCTCACGTAGGCAAAGCTGATCCGGGGATCGGACAGCTCTCCTTGGATCATCGTGGTGATCTCTTCGCGCAGTGTTTCCGCGACCCGATTTTGGTGATATTTGCGCGCGCGCTTTTCCGGCATTGAAAGAGTCCCTAGGTAAACCGCTTAGAATATCAGGCTCGCGAGAGAGAATCACCCGAAGAATTGGCGAAAACCCAGCCGCCTGCCTGCACAGTGCTTGGCGGCCGACGAGAGCAGCACCATCGGGGCCTGGGGATGGGCATGCGATGCCGACGTTTTGGCACAGACGGATCCACACGATAAGCCTCTGGGAAGAAGCACCCCATGGCTATGTGCTCATTCTGCTCTATTGCGGCCCCTCTTCGAGAATTTCGTACCAGGAATCGGCGATCTCGGCTCCCAGATCGTTGCCGATGCGCACCGCGGCATTTTCCACTTGCCGCATGAGCCCGGCAAGGTATCCACGCGAGTGTGAGATAGCCGCGACGCCGATGGTGGCCGATTGCCAAGTGACTGCTCCATCCAGCTCCGCGATCGAGATATTAAAACTATTGCGAAGCTTCTCCTTCATGCTGCGAACAACCTGCCGGCGGTCCTTCAGAGAGTGCGCGTGTTCGATGCGCAACTCAAGCATTAATGCGGCAATGGGCATTCAAGGCCGTCCTATGTTTTCCTATTGCGTTGCCTTACCGGGATCCGCGAAACACCGCTTTTCTTGATTGAAAACTCGCGCTGGGTCATCGTCACGCCGGAGTCTACTAGAGGAAATCTGACCTATGGCCGGAGTGGGAGCGTGACGGCCGCCGCACGCACAAAATCAGCCGGTGTCATCTGAGCAAGTGAGATGCACTGCGTGAGACCTTTGGCGCAAGGATGCGATCCACGCGCCTGCAGGCATGGC
Source organism: Acidobacteriaceae bacterium (assembly GCA_025449575.1). GTDB lineage: Bacteria > Acidobacteriota > Terriglobia > Terriglobales > Acidobacteriaceae > PALSA-350. The sequence goes on along the minus strand of JANWJB010000013.1, from coordinate 4,703 downwards.
GAGCACTCAGGCTGGTAGAAGACGCTGCGGCTGCCGGGACCGGTGGGCCGAAACCGGTGGGGATGCGCCGGCCCGAAATACCCAATTGCCGGGACATCGTAAAGCGAGGCTAGATGCAGCGCGAAGCTGTCGGGCGCGATGACGAGATCCGCGGCGGAAATCCTCTCAAAGAGCTCCCGGATCGTTTTCCCTTCATATTGGAGAACACGTTGGTGGATTCCAAGCCTCCTCAAAGCTCCGCCCGCTCCGTGAACGATGATGGAATGACGGGGATATGCATCCAGTAGACCGGCGATAATGCCGATCCACTGCTGGTCGCTGAGCTGCCGCACCGTCCATCCCGCCTCGGCCGCGCAATAGATGTATGGGGCCTGTGGTGGTGGCGCCGCCGGCAGAGCGAATGCGCTGCGGTATTCAGCCAGCGTCTTAACGCACCGGACGGGGCCGCCGACGTTGTCCAAAAGCTCCAGTTCGACCTCGCCGTCATATTTGTCTTCCGGAAGCCGGGTTCTTCCTGGATGCAGGATCAGCTTGGCGATTGCGGAGGGCCAGGGCTGCACGCTGCGCCACTCGAACCAGCCGTCTTTGCCATAGAGCCGGCTACAGCCCTGAACCCATCCAGTCTTGCGCTTGCCGCGCGCAATCGCCGCCAGCAAGATGGTGGTGCGGCTGTCGTCGAGGGCGTAAACGACATCGGCGCGCGGAATCCGCCACAGCTTTCCGGCTATCTGGGTGGGCTTATCCCCATGATCGGCGACCATCACGCGCAGGCGGGAATCCAGAAGCGGATAGACCTGTCCCCCTTTGGCATTGGTCACTACTGTTACTTGCGCGCCGGGATGCCTGCGGTAGAGTTCGCAGAGGAAGGGCGCCTTCAGCACGTAATCGCCAAAGGTGCGGAAGCTGAGCAAGGTAAAACGCGGGGTGTTGTTGGCGGCGGTCATGGCGCCTATGCGGGCGACGAGGCAATCGCTTTTGCGATGATCTTCGTTGTGCTGGCGCCTTCGACCGTCGGGATGATCCTAACTGTCCCTCCCCACGAACGTACCTCGGCGGCGCCAACGATTGTAGCTTCGGTATAATCGCCGCCCTTGACCAGAACGTCGGGGCGGATGGCTTCGATGAGTACCGCCGGGGTGTCCTGTTCAAAGATCACCACAGCGTCCACGGCGGCGAGAGCCGCCAGCATCTGTGCGCGCTCCGCCTCGGCAACCATGGGCCGGGCAGATCCCTTGAGGCGCCGTACCGAGGCGTCGTTATTGATCCCGACGATCAGCCGGTCTCCCTGGCGGCGGGCTTCGGCCAACAGCGCGATATGGCCGATGTGCAGAATGTCAAAGCAACCGTTGGTAAAGACGACGCGCTGCCCCGAGGTGCGCCAGGCGGCGGCCCGCTCCAGCAGCTGGGCCAGTGAGAGAACCTTCTCTTCGGCGTGCAGCCCGATCTCGCCGGAGAGAGCGGCGGCCAGCTCGTGCTTTTTGATGGGGACCGTGCCCACTTGGCCGATAACAATGCCAGCGGCCAAGTTCGCCAGTTGCGCCGAGTTCTCAATGGAGAGCCCCCCGGCGATCGCAAGCGTAAGCGTGGCAATCGCGGTATCGCCCGCGCCGGAAACATCAAAGACCTTGCGCGCCACTGCCGGAAGCAGGACCCGGCGCTCGGGATAGAGCACAGCGATGCCCTTGTCGCTCAATGTCACCGTTAGGTAGTCCAAGCCGAGAGACGCCGCCATTCGCTGGCCCGCGGCAAGCACTCGCTCCACATCGCGGGCGGATTCGCCAGCGGCTTGCGCCAGCTCGGCCAAGTTGGGGCAGATGGTGGTCGCGCCTCGATATCGATCAAAGCTCCGGCTCTTTGGGTCCACGAACACCGGAGTTGCTGCGGCGCGCGCCTTTCCGATCAACGAGCGGCATAGATCTTCAGACAGCACTCCCTTGGCGTAGTCGGAGAGAATGACGATGTCGGCTGAAGGGAGCGCCTCTTCAAAGCCGGCGAGCAGAGAGTCATAGGCTGCGGCGGGGCGCGGACCATTCGCTTCGGTGTCCAACCGCAGCATTTGTTGATTTCCGCCGATGATGCGAAGCTTCGCGGTAGTGGGGGCTCCAATGGTCCTGGTCAGAGAGCAGGCGATGCCAGCGGTTCGCAGCAGGGTTTCCAGTGTCTCCTGATCACTATCGCCCCCGGCGAAGCCCAGCAGGGTGGCTTGGGCGCCAAGACCCGCGATGTTCATCGCGACATTTCCCGCTCCGCCGGGCTGCTCGCTGCGGTGAGCGGCGCGCACGATCGGCACCGGAGCCTCGGGAGAGATGCGCTCCACTTCTCCCCAGATGTACTTGTCAAGCATGACGTCGCCGACGACCAGGACGTGCGCCTGGTTCCAGCCGCACTCAATCAGCCGCATGACGCTGTGCAGATTGTCGATCATCGGGACCCGGCCTGCGCTGCCAGAGGAGAGCATGCGTGCTGCTCAATCCAATCGCAGAGCATATGTCCCACCAGGATGTGGGTTTCCTGGATGCGGGCAGTGTCGTTTGAGCGAATGCAGATGGCGGTGTCGGCGAGTTGCGCGGCACGGCCCCCGTGGGAGCCCGTCATCGCGATCGTAAAGGCCCCCAGCGCGCGCGCCTGCTCGATTGCGGCACAGACGTTCTTGCTGGTTCCCGAGGTTGACAGCCCCACCAGTACATCGCCGGGCCCTGCCAAAGCCTCCACCTGACGGCGAAAGATCTCTTCAAAGCCATAGTCGTTGCCGACCGAGGTGAGAATCGATGTGTCAGTGGTGAGAGCGATGGACGGAATGGCACGCCGTTCCCGGCGAAATCGCCCGATGAGCTCGGCCGCGAGGTGCTGTGCATCGGCCGCGCTGCCGCCGTTACCGCACCACAGAATTTTTTTACCCGCCTCGACCGTCGCGGTTAGGCGGCGCGCGATCGATTCCAGTAACTCCCCCTGGGCTTGTAGACTGGAGACAACTTCCAGATGCTCTGCGATGGCGTTCGAGAACAGGGGGAGTATGCCGGTTGGCGGCTGCATAGAATCCTCAGTGCGTGCAGTACACTCTGCAAGAACTTCGATGCGTGGAAAGTATCTCTGATTATAACCATGGCGCTCTTGGACGCACAGCGAATCCGGTACGTGTTTCTGGACCGGGACGGCGTTTTGAATCGCAAGCGGCCGGAAGGCGAATACGTCACGCGCTGGTCTGAATTCGAATGGCTGCCCGGGTCCGTCGAGGCGGTGGCGCGCATGAATCGGGCGGGCTTGACCCTGATCTTGGTTAGCAACCAGCGAGCAATTGCATTGGGCCTGCTGGACGAGGCGGAACTTGAGGAAATCCATGGGAAAATGCAGGCGGAGCTCGCGCAACATGGCGGCCACTTAGACGCGATTTACCACTGTCCCCATGATTACGGCCAGTGCAGCTGCCGAAAGCCGGATATCGGGCTTTTCCAGCAAGCACGGCTTCGATTTCCGGAAGCAGGTCCAGAGGCGAGTGTTGTCATCGGTGATTCCCTGCCGGACATCGAAGCGGGAAAGCGCTTGGGGATGAAGACCATCTTTCTGGCGGGAGACCGGGATCGCCAGAAGGCGGGTTTCCAGATTGCCGCGAGAGAAGCCGATGCGGTTGCAAAATCGCTGCGGGACGCGGTGGAAATCCACCTCGGCCTGCCATTGACATAAAGGGAAGGCGTTGCAAGCTAACTCGCCTGCACAAGCGGCGGATGACTTGCGAGGGACAACTCTGTGGCACAGCTACAAACCGGAGCGACCTAAATGCGAGTATTGGTTACTGGGGGAAGCGGTTATGTCGGCTCACATGCAGTAAGGGAATTGGCGGCCGCGGGTCACGAGGTACTGATCTTCGACAACCTCAGCACGGGAAATAGGCAGCTCTCTCAGGGCTTTCCATTGATCGAAGGCGATATCGCCGACGTGGAAAAGCTTGCAGCACCATTGGCCAAGGTAGATGCGGTAATGCATTTCGCCGCATCGGCCTATGTTGGCGAATCAGTTCAGAATCCACGCAAGTATATCCGTAACAATGTTGAGTCGGCGATCAAGCTCCTCGATGCGGTTCTGGCGAGCAAGGTGCGGCTTTTCGTCTTTTCCTCGACTTGCGCGACCTACGGGGCGCCGGCCGAGCTGCCTATCCGCGAGAGTTGCGCTCAGGCCCCGATCAACATTTACGGCGCCACCAAGCTCTTTGTCGAACACGCTCTTTCCGCCTACGGTTTCTCCCATGGTCTGCGTTCTGTGGCGCTGCGCTATTTCAACGCTGCCGGCGCGCATGCGGATGGCAGCATCGGCGAGGTTCACACACCGGAGACGCATTTGATCCCGTTGGCACTGAAAGCAGCCTTGGGTACCGCGCCACCGCTGCAGGTTTTCGGCACGAATTTCGATACTCCAGACGGCACCTGCATTCGCGATTTCGTCCACGTTTCAGATCTGGGGGCTGCCCATGTTCTTGCCCTCGAATACCTGGCGCGTGGGGGCGAGCCAATCAGTTTGAATCTAGGGACCGGCCGGGGCACATCGGTCGCGGAGATCCTCTCAACTGTAGAGAAAGTTGCTGGAAAACCTGTCCCCCACACACTGACAGAGGCGCGAGCAGGAGATCCGCCGGCACTGTACGCCGATCCGTCCAGAAGCAAGGCGGTGCTCGGCTGGGAAGCAAAGCGGAATTTGGACGAAATCGTGGG
>JANWJB010000012.1 GCA_025449575.1 Acidobacteriaceae bacterium | reverse complement strand
CGGCGAGATCGCTGCCGTCGGGCGCCGCCTGAATTTTCTCTATCTGCTCCGCATTCAGCCGCTGGTAGGTGAACCACACATTCTCGAATTCGATTCGTCCATCCTGGGCGGCGTCGCATTGCTCCGCCACCGCGGGAGACGGAACTTCGGGCGGGGTATCCAGCAGCTTGAAGATGCGCTCGCTGGCGGCCATCGCGGCCTGCAGAATGTTGTACTTCTCGCTCATGTCCTGAATGGGGCGGAAGAATCGCTGCGAATACTGAATAAATGCGATGAGCACGCCGATGGTGACGGCGTTGCGCAGCACTCCTTCCCCGCCCGTCCATATCACCAGAGCGATGGCGACCGAACTCAGCAGCTCCACCGCCGGATAGTAGAGCGCATAGGCCAGGATGGCGTCCTTGAAGGCCTCCATGTGCTGGCGATTGACTTTGGAGAATTGGCCGAAGGAATACTTTTCCCGGTTAAAGAGCTGCACCACGCTCATGCCGCTCACATGCTCCTGAGTGTAGGAGTTGATGCCTGCGATGGCAGTGCGAATGCGCCGGTATGACTCCCGCACATGAGTGCGGAAAATGCGCGTGATCAGCAGAAGGACCGGCAGCACGGCAAAGGCGACCAGCGCCAGCCACCAGTTCATGCGCAGCATTACCACCACGATGAGGGTCAGGGCGAAGACGTCTTCAAAGATGGAGAAGACGCCGGAGGTGAACATCTCGTTCAGTGCGTCCACGTCGCTGGTCAGCCTGGTTACCAGGCGCCCCACAGGATTGTGGTCGAAGAAACCCACATGCATGCGCTGCAAGTGCCGGAAGATCTGGTTGCGCATGTCGAACATGATCTTCTGCCCGGTCCACTGCATCAGGTAGGTCTGCACGAACTCCAGGGCGTAGCTTGCCAGCAGCGCGGCGATATAGATGCCCGCCAGCTCGGTGATGCCGGTATAAGGATTGGGGCTTAGCCAGCGGGTGAAAGAGGAGGGGTGCTCGGCGCCTCGCGGGTCCATGTAACGGTCCACCGCGATTTTCGTGAGGTAAGGGCCCAGCACGTCCATTCCGGCCTTGAGCAGCACGGCCAGCATGGAGATTGCAGCCTGCCACTTATAAGGACGCAAATAGGTGATCAGCCGCGCCATCAGCCGGCTGTCGTAAGCCTTGCCGATGACGTCGTCATCCTGCGGCGCGGCCCTTTTCCCGTTGTCGGTCGTCGCTTCGGCCATGGCCCCTTTATCATTTTACGTGGCTATCCGTGATTTCCGGCGCTTGGGGTAACGGGGAGCCTCAAAATCACGTTGTCAAAATCGACTGGGAGGCATGCTTGCTGCCGCTCTCTCTCAATACGCTCGGTATTTATGTCTCCGTGCCGTTCTGCCGGTCAAAATGCACCTATTGCAATTTCGCCTCCGGCGTCCACTCTCCGGCTCTGTATCAGCAGTATGCCGATCGCTTATGCGGGGAGATCGCCGGCTTGCGCCGCCGCGCGGCGGAATGGGGCGTGGAGGTGCCGGAGCGGGTAGATAGCCTTTATCTGGGCGGGGGGACGCCTAGCCTGCTGCCTCCCCATCTGCTGCTGCAGCTAGGCCGCGCCTTGCGCGGGGAATTCGATGTGCTCAAAACGGCGGAGATTACGCTGGAGTGCGCGCCGGGGCAACTTCCGGACCAGACGCTGGAGGCGATGCTGGAAATTGGCGTCAACCGGATGAGCTTTGGGGTGCAGTCGTTTGTGGATCGCGAGGCAGCGGCCACAGGGCGTCTGCATACGCGCGCCATCGCGGTGTCGGACCTTCGCCGCGTCCGCCGCGCCGGCGTCCGGCGCGTCAACGTCGATCTTATCGCGGGGCTGCCCTATCAAACTGCCGCCAGTTGGCAGGAGTCGCTCAACACTCTGATGGAGACGGAGGCCGATCACGCCAGCGTCTACATGCTCGAAATCGATGAGGATTCGAGGCTGGGGCGCGAGATGCTGGCGGGGGGAGCCCGTTATCATGCCGCCGCGGCGCCCAACGAGGAGCAGACCGCCGATTTCTACGTTTCCGCTGTCGCGCAACTGGAGCGGATGGGGCTTCGGCAATACGAGATCTCCAACTTCGCGCGAGTGGGAAGCGAGTCGCGCCATAACTCCAAATACTGGCGGCGGCAGCCTTATCTCGGCTTCGGAGTGGACGCGCATTCCTTTCTGCAGCGCGTGGCGGCAGGCGCCCTGCGCCTGACCTCGGCTCCATCGCTCGACGAGTACTTAGCGGGTGCGGAGGGCGCCCGGGAGCTGGCGGAGCTTACTCCCGAGGAGGAGCTGGAAGAGGCTTGGTTCCTGGGCTTGCGGCTGCGGCAAGGCGTGCGCTGGAGTTGGCTTGCGGAGCGGTATGGGGGCGGGCCGGCGGAAGCGAGCAGCGGCCTCGCGGGGCCATGGCGGGGACGGGCTCCTGCGCTACAGCCGTTCTTGCCGGTGGTCGTGGAACTGCGGCGGCTCGGATTGTTGGCCTGCCAAGGAGACGTCGTACGGCTTACGCAGCGCGGCATCCTGCTGTCTAATGAGGTCTTTGCACGCTTCCTGGGCGTGGCCGCGGGGGCGGCCGCCGGGGTCGCCTAAACGGCTGTCAGTGCCCGGCGCTGGCTATAAGATGAAGAAATAGCGGTGCTGCAGCGGCCATTCGGCATCTAAAATAGGCGATATGACGAAGTATTCGATCGTTGTTCCGTTTCACAACGAAGAAGAGAATGTCACCACTCTCTATGATCGCCTGAAAGCGGTGATGGAACAGATCGGCGACGATTTCGAGCTGGTGCTGGTGGACGATGGATCCGGCGACCGCACCTACAAGCTGTTGGAGGAGATAGCCGCCGTCGACAGCCGCGTGCTGGTGGTGAAGCTGCGCCGCAACTTCGGCCAGACTTCCGCTCTCGCGGCCGGCTTCGACCACTCCCAGGGCGAATTCATTCTGGCCATGGATGGCGATCTGCAGCATGATCCCGCCGAGATTCCAAACTTTCTCGCCAAGTTGGAAGAGGGTTATGACGTAGTTAGCGGCTGGCGTAAAGAGCGCATTGACAGTTTCGTTATGAGGCGCCTGCCCTCCCGCTGCGCCAATTGGCTGATGGCCAAGCTGTCGGGGGTGGGCATCCACGACTTCGGCACCACCTTCAAAGCCTACCGCCGCGAGGTGATCCACAACATTCCACTGTACGGCGAGATGCATCGCTTTATTCCAGCCCTGGCCTCCTGGTATGGAGCGAGCATCTGCGAGATACCCATCAAGAACGTGAGCCGCGAGCGGGGCAAGTCGCACTATGGCATCTCGCGCACCTTCCGCGTCTTCTTCGATCTGCTCACCATACGATTTCTGCTCAAGTACATGACGCGGCCTCTGCACTTCTTCGGCAGCCTGGGAATCTTCAGCATGCTGGCCGGCGGAGCGATGGCGGTTGTGCTCGCTGTGCTGAAGTTTTTCCGTCATCAAGGCGTGATGGGCCAGCATGGCCCGGCTTTCATCGTCGCCTGCGTTCTGATCCTCGCCGGAATTCAGATGCTGGCCATCGGCCTGCTCGGAGAGCTCCAGGTGCGGCACTATCACACCTCCTCCCATCGTTCGCCTTACGCTATCGACCGTCTGGTCCGCATGCGCGCTCCCGAAGAGCCCGGCCTGCTGCAAGAGGGCTGACTCACTCCCGCGCACCGCCCTTGCCATATCGCGCTCTGATGCGATCCGCTGATACGATTCCGTTGACAGGAATACAGCTTCGGCAAGGGGAGATCTTTTTGCTCAGATTTGGAACGCTTTTTCTTCTCGCGGCATTTGCCTTTTCTGCCGCTGCCCAAACGCCATCCGCATGGAAACCGCCGCAAGGAACTCAAACCCTGCGCCTATGGCCTGACGGGCCTCCCGGCCATCCGCAAAGCCCCGGGCCGGAAAAAGACATTACCACTTCCAAAGACAGACTGGTTGCCGGCAAGCCTATCCTCCACCTGACGGATGTTTCCGATCCCACCATCACTGTCTTCGCGCCGCCGGGAGGCAAGCAGACGGGAACGGCAGTGCTGGTTTTCCCCGGCGGGAGCTATCGCGTTCTTACGATGGACCTGAGCGGCACCGAAATCTGCCATTGGCTCAATTCGCTCGGAATCACCGCGGTGCTATTGAAGTACAGGGTCCCCAATTCGGGCCCCTATCCCAAATCGAACGCCGCGTTTGAAGATGCCGAGCGCGCTGTGAGCCTGGTGCGCTCCCATGCTGAGCAGTGGCACATCGATCCCCATCGCATCGGGGTCATCGGCTTTTCCGCCGGAGCGCATCTGGCCGCGGTGGTGAGCAATTTGTATGAGAGACGGATCTATACGCCGGTCGACGCCGCGGACTCGGTAAGCTGCCGCCCCGATTTCACTCTGATCCTCTACCCAGGGTGGCTAAGAAAGGGAGAGCAAGACCTTGCCGTCAGTCCCGCCCTCGAGCCCGCTGCCGACGGCCTTCATCCAAACGGGCCACCAACGTTTCTGGCGCAGGCTGAGGACGATCCTGTGCATGTGGAGAATAGCCTGGCATACTTTTGGGCGCTTAAGAAAGCCAAGATTCCCGCCGAGATGCATCTGTTCCCGCATGGCGGCCATGGCTACGGCCTGCGCGCGACCGGCAATCCTACTGCCGCGTGGCCCGAGCTGGCCGCAGTCTGGCTCCATACCATTGGCGTGCTGAAGTAAGCTTTTCTTTCGCGGAGCTCATCCTCAACCGTTCATCTCAAACTTGGAGCGACAATGACGGCAACCGTTCGCGTAGGCATCGTAGGCGCGCGCTTCGCGGCCCGTTTTCATCTGCAGGGCCTGCGCCGGGTCTATGGAGTTTCCGTCGAGATCGCCGGCGTCACCTCCAAAACCGCGGAGGCCCGCGACGCCTTCGCCCGCGAGTTCGGAGTGCCCGCTTTTGCAACCTTTCACGACCTCTGCGAGGCGGTCGACGTCGTGGATCTCTGCAGCCCGCCCTCCTCCCATGAGGAGCTTGCCATCGAGGCTCTGAAGCATGGCAAGCACGTGATTGTCGAAAAGCCCTTTACCGGCTATTACGGCGACGGCAGCGCCGGGTTTCGCGGCGACACGTTTTCCAAAGAAGCCATGCTCAAAGAGGCGATGGCAAGTTGTGCGCGGATTCAGGCCGCCGCCAAAGCCGGCGGCAAGCGTGTCTGCTATGCGGAAAACTGGGTCTACGCTCCGGCGATTCAAAAGGAGCGCGAGATGCTGACCAAGAGCGGGGGCCAGATCCTCTGGATGATTGGCGAGGAATCGCATAGCGGGTCGCACTCGCCCTACTACGGAATCTGGAAGTTCTCCGGCGGCGGATCGCTGGTCGGCAAGGGCTGCCATCCCATGAGCGCCGCGCTGTACCTGAAGCGCGCCGAAGGTGAGGCTCGCGACGGCCGCGCCATCCGCCCGGCGTCGGTTAGCGCCCGCACTCATGCCATCACCAGGATGAAGAGCTATCGGGACGAAGGCTTTTTGCGTACCGGCTATCAGGACATCGAAGACTATGCCCAGATTCACGCCACATTCTCCGATGGCATGATCGCCGATATCTTCTCCTCCGAGCTGGTCTTAGGCGGCGTTCACAACTGGCTGGAAGTGATCGCCAACAACCACCGCACCCGCTGCAATCTGAATCCCATCGACGCCTTGGAAACCTTCAATCCCAAGGAAGAGCTATTTAAGGACGTCTACGTGACCGAGAAGCTCGGCACCAAGCAAGGATGGAGCCATCCCGCGCCCGACGAGGATTGGCAGCACGGCTATCCGCAGGAGTTTCAAGATTTCATGGAAAGCATCGCGGCAGACCGCGAGCCGCTCTCCGGCATTGCGCTGGCGCAAGACACGATGGCTGTGCTCTATGCGGGGTATCTCTCCGCGGAGCGCGGAGGCGCCGAGGTCGCGGTGCCCGGCGCCTAGAGCGGATTCACGCCCAGATGCCTCCGCGGCGGCGAAAGAAGAGGCCCTCTCCTACTTCGACGGCTCCAATTTCAGATCGAAGACGAATGTGGGTTTGCTGGAGAATGAGCTGATCGATCTGGTTTTAGATTGCATGTTTTGATATTTCGACCAGAGCTGATAGTTGACGTTCATGCTGAGCAGGGTGAAGCGGTAGTTTCCGTCAGCGGTCGTGATGTAGGTTTTGATTTCGCGCGACTTCTCATCCCGCAGATAGACGATTGCGTTGGGACGAGGCTTTCCCGCGGGATCGTAGACCCGGCCCTCCACGGTACGCGTCCCTTGTCCTAAGCCCTGAGCCCTGCCTTTGGGGACTAGCAGAGCGGCAGCTAGAAATCCGAATGTGGCCTGCAGAAATTGCCGCCTGCTTAGCGGCGTCATTCTTCCTCCTCATCCGCATGTTCATCACCGTCGTGGTCGTCATACCCGCTCTCCTCCTTGCGGGAGAGTTCCAAGGGCTCGGTGGCGACGACCTCATACTCGGTGCCGCATTCATCGCAGACGATCAGGTCACCTTCCTCGATTTCATCCTCATCAAAATCGAGAGCGCTTTCGCATTCAGGGCAACTTGGCATTCAGTCCTCCAATTCCGGAAGTGGACGCATTGATTGTGCGCGGTTCCGGTGGCTACAGCTTGGCTTGAGGTTATTCAACCCGGCTCGAGCGGCAGCGTCGCGCGGAAAACGTGAGTCCGAATCCGCTCAATAAAATCGTACCGCAGCCAAAAGAACAGGGTTGAAAAGAATTGTGACAGAGAACCGCCGGTTTCCGCCATCACTCCCAAGGCCGCTCCGCCGGCGGGCAATGAGCCGCTTGCGGAGAGGGGGGAGCCGATGGCCCGGTTCCATGACCGCCCCCAAAAGGGTAGGCTTACTAGAGCGAGAATTCAGGAAGAGCATGGCGAGATTCCGTAACACTTCAAGCATGATTTCGTTTCCGAGCTTCAGCGGGGCCACGCGCCAGCTCGTGATTGCCAATTTGGCCGTCTTCTTCATCTTGTTGTTGATGCGCTATGCGGCGCCGCAGGCAGCCCTGCTGGCGATGGGTTCTTTGTCGCTCACTCCCGCTTTGGTTTTCCATGGCTGGATCTGGCAGCTGGTGACCTACAGTTTTCTGGACGTCAGCGTGTTGCATGTGGCCTTTAACATGCTCACGCTTTGGTTTATCGGTTGGTATTTGGAATCCTCCAAAGGCAGACGCTGGTTTTTGCAGATTTATTTCCTGGGAGCGGCAGGGGGAGCGCTGCTCGGCTGTCTGCTGAGCTACACCCATCTTTTCCGTGCCAGCCCCGGCTCCACCACTGTGGGCTCCGACGCCGCGCTGTTCGCCGTCCTGGCTGCCTTCGCCGTGCTCTTCGGCGATCTTGAGATGTATATGTTTCCGCTGCCGATAAACATCAAGGCGCGCTACCTGGTGATTGTCTACATGCTTTTGGACGTTGCCTTTCTGCTCGCCGGCGGTCCCGCACTCGGCTACTTTACCCTTTTGGCCGGCGCTCTCATGGGTTTTCTTTATGCCAAGCAGGCCCCCCGGCGCGGCTTGGTGGTCAGCGGGCCCTATTTCGATCTGCGCAATCGCTACTACCGCTGGAAGCGGAGGAAGGCGGCGCGGAAATTCGAGGTGTATATGCGCAAGCAAAACCGCGATCTGCACTTTGACCAGGAAGGCCGATACATCGACCCCGACGAGAAGCGCGATCCCGATGACCGCAAGTGGATGAACTGACCGGCGCCGCGGCGAGCCGCACAATCTCAGGAGAGAGATGGCGGCCGCTCATTCGCTTCGGTGGAGGGGTCCGCTACAGGGCGGCAGCGAGGCCTGCCGGCGAGATCTCCGTCTCGCTTTCGCGAGACGCAAAGAAGGCATCGACCGCCGCGAGTACCTGGGAGCTGCTCCTGGCCTCATAGATGCTCTTGCGCAGCCCCGCGCCGCCGGGCACGCCATGCGTAAACCAGGAGGCGAACTGCTTCATCTTTCCGCTGGTCTCTGCGCCGGCGCCGCCGCCATCTTCCATCAGCATGACGAAGTAGGTGCGGATCATATGGTAGCGGTCCGCCTCGGTAGGCTGATCGTAGGCGCCAAAAGCGGTGTATTGCGCAATCTGGCGAAAGATCCAGGGGTTGGCCGGCGCGGCGCGGCCGATCATCACGGCATCGCAACCGGTGGCGGCGATCATTGCAGCGGCGTCTTCGGGCGAGCGCACGTCGCCATTGCCAATCACGGGAATGCGGACGGCGTCCTTCACTCCGGCGATATATTCCCAGCGCGCCTGGCCGGAATAGCCCTGCTCGCGCGTACGCGCATGGACGGCGATCCCATCCAGACCGCTCCGCTCCGCGATGCGAGCCAGATCGACGCAGACGATCTGCTCGTCATTCCAGCCCAGGCGGATTTTGACGGTGAAGGGAATCCGCACCGCCGCGCGCACACGCTCAAAGATCGTGGCAATCAACGGCAGATCCCGCAGCAAGCCACTGCCCCCGTTGCAGCTCACCACGCGTTTGGCGGGGCAACCGAGGTTCAGATCGACCATGTCGAAACCGGCGTCCTCGACGATCTTGGCGGCCTCGGAGAGCGTTCCAGGATCGGAGCCGAAAATCTGTGCGGAGATCGGGTGCTCGTCGTCGTAATACGTGAGATAGCGCTTCCGCTTGCTTTCGCGCATGCGCGAAAGCCCGTCGGCGGAGGTGAATTCGGTCATGATGAGGCCGCACCCCGATTGGCGATTGCTGACAGGCTGGTTTACCAGGCTCAGCATCTGCGCCTCGCCACCTCCCCCGCCGGAAGCGGTAAAGAGACTGGCATTGCGGATGAAGCGGCGAAAGACGGTATCCGTCACACCGGCCATGGGAGCGAGGACGGTTGCCGGGGCGACGCGAACGCCGCCTAGCATCACCTCGGCGGGCACACGAACGCCTTCCGGCATGGCATACTCTCTCGGGTTGTCCCAGGATTTCATCATCTACTTAGCCGCACCAGCCGAATGCATTCTATATTCTCTGGGCCCGTCATTGAGTCGCACAAATGAGTCGCATCATGACTCGCAGAGTGGAACAAAACAGAGGCGCGCCTATCCACTGAGGCTTTCCGGCCAGTCTTTGCCTCGCCGACCGCGCAATCAGATGGAAAAGCCCCCGCCGCGGCGGAGGCTTTGGTTGTTCCAGCCCAAGGTCTATTTGGCCGGTGGCGTGACTTTGGCATACTTGCGGCGGAAGCGTTCCACGCGTCCTGCCGTATCCACCAGCTTCTGTTTGCCGGTAAAGAAGGGATGGCACTCCGAGCAGATTTCCAGGTGGAGATCGCCCTTGTGGGTCGAACGGGTGGTAAAGCTTGAGCCGCAGGCGCAAACAACCCGGATTTCGTTGTAACTGGGATGAATCTTCTCTTTGGGCATTTCGGAGCCTTTCCTCTGAGCGGCCGTCGATTCGTTGCCGCCTGAATGCAAATTCACTCGTGTGTCCTCTGATTCTACGCGATTCCCGTCGGGCTTTCCACTTTTCCACCTGCGGCGGCCACTGGCGGCGCGGCTCCCTTTCCGGTAGTTTGAGCATATCCGCATGTCTAATTCCTGCCCCATCTGTGGAGGCTCCGGCCTCAAATTAACTGTCTCCCCCAAGGGCGAGCGGTATGCAGAGGATTGCGTATGCCAACTGCGCCTGCGCACCGACCGGCTTCTGCGGAATGCAGCCATTCCCGAGCGTTACGAGCATTGCATTCTGGAGAGCTTCGATCCGAATTTCCACGGCGCCGACTCGTCGTTGAGCGCCGCTTACATGATGGCGCGAAGTTTTGTCGCTGAATATCCGGTGGCCACCGAGGGCCGCGGCCTTTTGCTGGTTGGCACCGTCGGAGTGGGGAAGACCCACCTCGCGATCGGCATTCTACAGGCTCTCATTGCGGAGAAGAGCGTTCGAGGATTGTTTTGCGACTACCGAGAGCTGCTCAAGCGCATTCAGGAATCCTACAATCCGCAGGTGGCGACTACGGAGCTGCAGATTCTGGCTCCCATCTTCGATGCCGAGGTGCTGCTGCTGGATGAGTTGGGCGCTCAGAAGCCGACCGACTGGGTATGGGACACCGTGGCGCTCATACTGAATACGCGTTACAACCACAAGCGGACCACGCTCATTACGACCAATTATTCCAACCATCCGGAAAGCCGGCGCGTCCGCACTGCTGGCGCCCTCGACGCACGGCGAGCGGTGCAGGAAGAGAGTTTGGGAGACCGCATCGGCGAGCGCATGAGGTCCCGATTGGCGGAGATGTGCGTCGAGGTGGAGATGCGTGGCGACGACTTTCGCCAGGGCGCCCGCCGCGCGCGCTTCGGGTGACCAGCCAGGCGCCTTATGTATGCCCCCACGAGAGAGGGGAATCCGCTAAATTGCGGCTAGCACAAGAATGAACAGCCCGAGGGCGATCACCGCCACCGGGTACAGATATTTCTCCGCCCCCCTGGGGCCGGTGTTCTGAAGCTCCCATCCTGCAATCCGCTCGACGCTACCTGTGCTGGCCGGGCTTTCCGCGTCTGATACGTTCAACCGCTGTTTCCGTGCTCCACAGCATCCCATGATGCGCCTCCTATCAAGCAAACCCCGAATCTTCTGTAATTATTTCCTCGTATGCACTCTTAGACGGCGGCAGCACTTTGCTCGTTCCAAAAATCTTGCGTGGGTGCTGCTTTCCTAACGCCGGGCATTTCTCTTTGCATTGCCGGAAATGCCAAGTGCGACACCGAAGGAGAAGACAGGTACAATTCCGCTGATGACGGCTTCCGATCCAAGCTCCGCGCAGGGCCCCAAGCAGGACCCCAAGCAGGACGATGAGTTATTCGCCGCTCACACCAGCCGGGAACCGAGATCCTGGATGCCGTGGATCGTCGCCAGCGTCTTTGTGCTGCTCGTTCTCCTCCTGCTGCTGCTCCTCAGCCGTCA
Organism: Acidobacteriaceae bacterium; assembly: GCA_025449575.1. GTDB lineage: Bacteria > Acidobacteriota > Terriglobia > Terriglobales > Acidobacteriaceae > PALSA-350. Next base: position 8,711 of record JANWJB010000012.1, on the reverse strand, counting down.
CTCCGGCACCACGCCGGTCCCCGGGGGGACTGGCATGGCGGCGGCCGCGCCTTATGCTGCCAATCTGCCCATCACGAACCTCGAGATGAGCCAGGCCACCAGTTTTGCCGGGACGAAGGTGACCTACATCGACGGCACGATCTCCAATTCCGGCAGCGAGACCATGCAGAGCATCACGGTGCAGGTCGGTTTCCGGAACGATCTGGGACAACTGTCGCAGAGAAGCGTGATGCCCCTCACGCTGATTCGCACCCGTCAACCTTACGTCGATATTGAGCCAGTCTCCGCCGATCCACTCAAGTCAGGCGACCATAAGGACTTCCGCCTCATCTTCGACGGCGTTCCTGATGATTGGAATCAGCAGCTTCCGGAGATCCGGATCATTGCGGTCAACGGCAACTAGCGGCTTTTACGGCTTCTCCCGGCACCGCATTCGTTTCAACGGCAAAGAGCGGCAAAGGAACTATCGACTGCGGTAATTGTCAGGACAATGGGTTAGAGCATTTTTTTCCTGGTTCCGTGAGAAAAGTGCAGCCCCGCTGCCGCCGCTGCCTTGGTTGGATCTGGCCCCGCTTCGCTCGCGTCTCAACCAAGTAACACAAAATAAACAGCTTTGAAGGAATTCAGGCGTGCCGCGAAAGTTTGGCACGCGGAGTGCAATAGATAGCTCGTTAATTGATGTAAAAAACCCCAGAGTCCAGGTGGCACGCAAGAAATGAGTTCAATCATGTCACGGTCCGCCTCAGTATCCGCGATCTTGTTGTCGGCAGCCTTGGCGCTTCCGATGGTTGCGCAGACGTCGCAGCAGGAGCCTGCTACTCCCCCGCAGGCCACCTCCAGCGCAACATCTGCTAACCCCAATGATGCCAGCACCTACGCGACCGGCAGGCCCCTCTCTACCAAATCAAATGAAGGGTTTTGGGGCAAGCTGAATCCGCTGGCGCGCAAGAAGTGGGTGAAACGGCAGGTTTCGCCCGTGAAAGACCGGCTGAACGAATTGGATCAGTTGTCGGCCAAGAACGCTTCCGACATCAAGGATGTGGATGCGCGGGCGCAAGCCGGGATTCACCAAGCACAGGATACGGCTGATCAGGCCGATCAGCAGGCCAAGCAGGCTGGCACACAGGCCAACCAGGCACAGCAGTTGGCGACGCAGGCCACCACGCAGACTGCGGAGCTGAACACCACGGTTTCCAATCTCGACCAGTATCGGCAGATCGCGGACATGGAAATTCACTTCCGCCGCGTGCAGACTACCCTCAACGCGAAGGCCAAGGCGGCGCTCGATCAGGTTGCCACGCAGCTCACAGGGCAGAAGGGCTACATCGTCGAGGTGCAAGGCTACTCGCAAGTCCGGGGTCAGGCTGGAATTCAGAGGTCGAGCGCCATGGCGGACGCGGTCGTCCGGTATTTAGTGGTTGATCATCAGGTCCCGGTTTACAGAATTTATCGTGTCGCGATGGGCAATGCTCCCCACGACACAACGCAATCACGCGAAGGCGGTACGGTAGTTCACGTAACGCTGATGCACAACAGTCTTGCGGCTTTGAACACACCGGCCAGTACAAATACCGGTGGTTCTCCGATTGGCGCGACGCAGCAATAACCCAACAGCCCTCCCCCCAGGGTTGCTGCGTCGCGGCCTCAGCAAAGGCCGCACACAAGCTCTCACACAACGAGAGAACCAAGGCAGATTGGCCCCTCACCCGAGGGGCCCCTTTTTTGTGTGCCGAAGAAGCCTCCCCATTTATGTTTTCGGGGAAAGAACAGCTATTCCGGCGTTCTGCCGGCCGTTTTTGCGTCCTGATTGCCGCTAGGGAGCTTCAGTGGGCTGGACACGAGGATTCTGGGTGCGCCGCCGCGGCAGCGTGAACGGCGAGCAGGGTCTCCAGCAATGGCCGAAGCAGCTTCAAATCCAGGGCATTCGCGCCGTCAGACTTCGCATTCGCCGGGTCGTCATGGACCTCCAGAAAGATGCCGTCTACGCCGGCGGCTACCGCTGCCCGGGTAAGCACGGGGATGAACTCCGGCTGCCCACCCGATTTCCCTCCCGCCGCCGAGGGCATTTGCACCGAGTGTGTGCCATCGAAGACCACGGGAGCCATCTGCCGCAGAATGGCAAGGGATCGCATATCCACTACCAGGTTGTTGTAGCCGAAGCTGGTGCCGCGTTCGGTCAGGAAGACGCGTGAATTGCCCGCTCCGGTGACCTTCTCGAGTGCGTAGCGCATGTCCCAGGGCGCGGCAAACTGGCCCTTCTTGATGTTGATGGCGCGGCCCGTTTTGGCGGCCGCGGCCAGCAGGTCGGTCTGGCGGCAGAGGAAAGCGGGGATCTGCAGGATGTCTGCAGCTTCTGCGGCGCGAGGACAGTCGGCTGCCTGGTGGACATCGGTGAGCACGGCGAGGCCGGTGGACTCGGCGACGCGGCGCAGGATCGCGGTTCCTTCAACCAGCCCCGGGCCGCGAAATCCCGCCGCAGAGGTACGGTTGGCTTTGTCATAGGAGGCTTTGAAGATGAACGGAAGGCGGAGGTCGGCGGCGATGCGCTGAATGGCCTCCGCCATTCGCCGGGTGTGGGCTTCACTCTCGATCACGCAGGGGCCTGCGATCAGAAAAAGAGCGGACGCGCCGATGCGAACGTTGCCGGCCTCGAAGTCGCTCATGATTCGGACGTCCATTTAGACGGTTTGGGGAAGCCGGTTGCGGGGAGCATCATCCTCTGCGGCGGAGCCTTCAGAGGCCGGCGCTCCCTGCCGGCGCAGCCGGTTGGCATACGACGCGCCTACAAAGGCACGGAAGAGTGGATGCGGCTCCAGGGGCTTGGACTTGAACTCCGGGTGGAATTGGCACGCCAGGAAGAAGGGATGCCCGGGCAGCTCGATGATTTCTACATACGCTCCGTCCGGTGTGGTGCCGGCGATGCGCAGGCCGGCGCCGGTGAGCAGCGGCTCATACTCGCGGTTGAACTCGTAGCGATGCCGGTGACGTTCGCGGATCTCGGTTGTTCCGTAGGCTGCCGCGGCAATGGAGCCCGGCTCCAGCACACAGGGCCAAGCGCCCAGGCGCATGGTGCCCCCCATCTCCTCCACTCCGGTCAACTCGCGCAGCTTATAGATCACGCGGTGCGCGGTGGCGGGGTCGAATTCGCTGGAGTTGGCGCCGGCCAAGCCGCAGACGTTGCGGGCGAATTCAATGCATGCTGTCTGCATGCCGAGGCAGATGCCGAAGTAGGGGATGCCCTCCTCGCGCGCATAGCGAATGGCGTTAAGCATGCCTTCGATTCCCCGCTTGCCGAAGCCTCCGGGAACGAGAATTCCGTCGAAGCCGGCCAGTTGCTGGCGGTAACCCTGGTCGCCGGTGTGCTCGCCCTCGAGCCCCTCTGCCTCCACCCAGGTGACGCGCAGCTTGAGCGAGCGCGCCAGCGCGCCGTGCACCAGCGCCTCCTTGAGGGACTTGTAGCTGTCCTCATATTCGACATACTTGCCGACGATGGCGATGGAAACCTCGTCTTTGGGATTGCGGGCGCGCTCCACCAGATCTTTCCACCGCGTCATATCCGGCTCAGGAGCTTCGATATGGAGATACTTGAGCGCCAATTGGTCGACGCCTTCCTGGGCGAAGGTCAGCGGCACCTCATAGATCGAGTCCACGTCTTTGGCGGCGATCACCGCGCGCTCTTCCAGATTGCAGAAGAGAGCGATCTTGCTCTTGAGCTCGCGGGAGAGCGGCCGGTCGGTGCGGCAGAGCAAAATGTCCGGCTGAATGCCGATGGAGAGCAGTTCCTTGACGGAGTGCTGCGTCGGCTTGGTCTTTAGCTCCTGCGCCGCTCCGATCCAGGGCACCAGGGTGACATGAACAAAGACCGTATTTTCGCGGCCCAACTCCTGGCGCATCTGCCGGATGGCCTCCAGGAAGGGAAGCGATTCGATGTCCCCCACCGTCCCGCCGATTTCCACCACCGTCACATCGCAATCGACGGCTACCTTGCGCATCGCGTTCTTGATTTCGTTGGTCACATGCGGGATAACCTGGACGGTCTTGCCCAGGTAGTCGCCGCGCCGCTCCTTGGCGATAATTTGCTCGTAAATGCGGCCGGTGGTCAGATTGTTATCGCGGGTAAGGCGGGCATGGGTGAAGCGCTCATAGTGGCCCAGATCGAGGTCGGTTTCCGCCCCATCGTCGGTGACGAAGACCTCACCGTGCTGGAAGGGGGACATGGTGCCAGGATCGACGTTCAAATAGGGGTCAAACTTCATCAAATTGATGCGGAGACCGCGTGCCTCAAGCAGGCAGCCGATGGAGGCTGCGGCCAGCCCTTTGCCTAAGCTGGACACGACTCCGCCCGTCACAAAGATGTACTTTGCCGACATGCCTGCTTCCTCTTTTGAATGGGATTGGGGTTGGCGCACCGGGTGGGCACATTCAAGTATCGCAGGAAGTAAAAGCGATGGGAAGAGGTGGAAAATGGAGAAGGATGTCGCCGGTGGCGGGTTGAGGCGCGGAACCTGAGCGCCCGAAGCACCCGGCCGGCCACTGCCGCCGTCTAAGATCCAGTGCATTCGCGGATCCAGTGCATTCGCGGAACCGGTGCCTTCGCGCAACGGATTGCGCAACATCGACAGGAGTATATGCCGAAAGTTCACATCCCTCTCGCTCTGATGCTCAGCCTGCTGCTCGGCGCGCTGCTGACTATGGTCCCAGCGCAGGCACAGACGGGAAACAAGCGATTGATCCTCAAAGACGGTTCCTACCAGATCGTCACGCAATACAAGATGGTAGGCGACCGGGTGCGCTTCTATAGCGCCGAGCGGGCGGATTGGGAGGAGGTTCCGTCCAAGTTGGTGGATTGGGCGGCTACGGAGAAATGGGCTAAGAAGCACGCATTGGACAGAACTACGGCGGAGTCAAACGTGCCGGGAACCAATGGTGCGGCGTCCGGCGTGGCAAGCGCCGCCTCCTCACCAGCCGATGCCGAGGCGGCATCCATCGACCGGGAAGAGCAGGCCGAGCGTGCCACCCAAAATGCGAGTACTCCTGAGCTTCTTCCCGGATTGCGTTTGCCCGACCAGACCGGAGTGTGGGTGCTGGACACCTACCGCGCCCGCCCGGAGCTGGCGGAGTTGACACAAAACAGCGGCGACCTGAACCCTCGCACGGGGCACAACATTACGCCCGGCGAGTTGACCTCCTCCGGCGCTCTCAAACAGAACATCGAGTTTCAGGGAGACATGGCCAAGGTCCAGTTGCACGTGGACAAGCCGGTGTTCTATGTGAGCCTGTCGGTTCCCGGCAATCAGACGGAAACGGATCCGCAGGCGCTCACCGTCGACACCCATGGAGCACCGCTGGTGAGCGATAAATACTCGTATAGCTCCCCCTCCAGCCGGTATGTCATCATTCGCGTCTGGAATAACATGCGGCACCACCATCGCGAACTGAGCCCCATCCGCCTGGATGCGGCGGGCAAGCCGTTACGCGGCGACGTGATCCCAACCACGGCCCAGATTCTGCCCGGAGGGCACTGGATGAAGCTCACCCCCGCCACGGAGCTCACCATTGGGGACTATGCCTTGATGGAGCTCTTGGGGCCGGGCAAGGTGAACCTCTCGCTCTGGGACTTCCGGGTGGATCCACAAGGCCCCGACAACATGAATACGATCGTGCCGCTGCAGCGAGCTTCGCAATAAAGGCGTTCGGTCTTTGTTGAGACTTACCCGCCCGGCCGGATATTCTGGTTCACCCGGAAGACATTGTTGGGGTCGTATTTCTTCTTGATTTCGGCGAGCCGCGGATAATTATCGCGATAGCTGGCCTGCACGCGTTCCTGGCCCTCTTCCATCATGAAGTTGACGTACGATCCTCCCGCGGAGAAGGGATGCACCGCGTCCCAACAGCTCTTGCACCATTCGGTGATCGCGAGGACGTTGGCGGGGTCGGGATCCACGCCTACAATCACGGCGGAAAAGAGCGCCTCTCGAAAGCTATAGGCCGTCTCGTTTTTTCCCACCCTCTGGGGCGCGCCATTCAGGGGATAGAGATGGATGGTCGAGAGCAGGCTCGGTATCTTCGACCCATACTCGACGAACCGGGCGATGGCCTTGTCGCTGAGCTCGGTAAAGTTGTCGGCGCGCCAGTACCATTGCAGGCCAGGTACAAAGAGCGGATCGAATGTGCTCTGCGCCGCCGGAAACGGAGCCGGGCCCACATGGTGCAAGAGGGGATGGCCGACCGACTGCATCGGCTTGATCGCCTTCTCGGCCTCTTCGGCGGAGCCGGTGCTGCACCAAACGATTCCGCAGACGCTCTTGCCGTGAAGCTGCGGCGGGAACAGGGGAACGGGCGGAATGATGAGGAACGCAAAAAAGCCCGTCAGATGCTCGGGAGCTTTCTGAATGAAATCGCGGTAGGCGGTGAGGACCGTGCCTGCTTCCTCGATTGGCCAAAACGTTGGGCCGAACTGAACGGTGCTGACCGGATGCAGCCGGAACTGGAAAGACGTGACCACGCCGAAGTTGCCGCCGCCGCCGCGGAGCGCCCAAAACAGATCGGGATTCTCCTCGCTGCTCGCCGTGACGAACCGTCCATCGGCCAACACCACATCGGCGGAGAGCAGATTGTCGATGGTCAGGCCATATCTGCGGCTCAGATATCCAATGCCTCCGCCCAGGGTAAGGCCGCCGACTCCGGTGGAGGAGACGAAACCGCTCGGAACCGCCATGCCGAAAGCATGGGTCGCATGATCGACATCGCCAAAAACGCAACCGGGCTCCACGCGGACGGTTCGCGCATCCGGATTTACGTGAATGCCCCTCATGCGTGAGAGGTCGATGACCAGGCCGTCGTCGCAGACGCCCAGGCCGGCGCCATTGTGGGCGCCGCCGCGAATTGCGATCAGCATCCCGTTCTCCACGCCGAAACCCACTGCGGCGATGACGTCGGCGACATCCACGCAGCGGGCGATAAGGCGCGGATGTTTGTCGATCATCCCGTTGTAAACTCTGCGGGCTGCTTCATAAGCGGCATCCGTGGGCTGGATGAGCTCACCCCGGAAAGATTGCCTTAGCTGGTCAATTGCTTGCACGGGCATAAGCCCTCCAAATTGTCTTGGTATTGGCCCGGCATCTTTCCCGGTGAGCGCGTTGGGGAAAGGCGTGCATCTGCACCTGAGGCAAGGAAGCAGAACAGGAAAAATATACTACGTTCCGCGCTTTTCGGAACCCGGATTTTCGGCGTTTCTTAAACGGAAAAGCCGCATATGGCGCCTCTGCTTCGGGGTCCACCTATCGTGTATCCGCTTCAGCGCGGGCGGGGAATGGTCAGGTCGAGGTCGCGGCCGGTCATCTGCTTGGTGAGCAGAATAATCTGTCCCACGTGCATTTGCACGTGGCCGACGGCCGAATAGACGGCGTCCAGCACCGGGACCGGGCCGCGGCCCTGGGGGTCGGTCTTCTGGAGAAGCCGTTCCCGCGGCAGGGCGGCAATGACGGTCTTCGCCTGTGCCATCGTCGAGGCGAATAGCTCCAGCAATTGCTTGGCGGTGAGAGCGCCATCGGCGGAGAATTCCGCTGCGCGAGTGCGCACGTCCGGCTCATTGGCGACCCCATGCATGATCCACTGGCGGACGTTCCCGCATAGATGCATGATCAGATTGCCCACGGCGTTTTCGTGCGGCCGGCCGCGCTGCCAGACCTGTGCATCGCTCAATTGCGCGAAGCAAGCTTGGACGAGATCCACCATCTGGCTCAGCTTGCGGGCCGAGTGGTCGAGGAAGAGCGCTTCGACTGTCGTGTTCGTTGCCGATTCCATGGATGCTTTCGTCGCCTTTCTTATGTTGGCCGCGTGGAAGGTCTCCTAGAGTGCCGCCGTTCTCAACCGGAGCGAGTTGGCGATGACGGAAACGGAACTCATGCTCATCGCCGCCGCCGCGATCATCGGACTGAGCAGCAGGCCCAACGCGGGATAAAGGACTCCGGCCGCGATGGGGACGCCCACAGCATTGTAAACAAACGCGAAGAAGAGGTTCTGGCGGATATTGCGCATGGTGCGGCGGCTCAGATGGAGGGCCTGAGCGATGGCTCGCAGATCGCCATGCACCAGAGTGATGGCGCCGGCTTCCATGGCAACGTCGGTTCCGGTTCCCATCGCGATTCCCACCTGCGCCTGGGCCAGCGCCGGAGCGTCGTTGACGCCATCGCCGGCCATGGCTACGATTGCGCCGCCATCCTGCAAGCGCTTGACGATGTCGGCTTTCTCTTCCGGCAGCACTCCGGCCTCAAAATCGATCTTCAGCGTGCGCGCAACGGCGGCCGCCGTAATCGCGTTGTCTCCTGTCACCATGACCAGCCGCAGCCCCGCGCGCTTGAGATCGTCGACCGCCTGGGGCGTGGAGGCTTTGAGCGGATCGGCGACCGCGATCAGGCCTGCCGCGCGGCCGGCCGCTGCGACAAAGATGACCGTCTCGCCGGCGCGGCGCAGCGCCTCGGCGCGAGCTTCCAGCGCGCCCAGGGGGACGCCAAGATCGCGCATCAAAGCGGCATTGCCGACGGCGACGGCCGTCTCGCCGGCGCTGCCGCCGCCCAAAAATCCGCTCGCGCCGCCCTGTTCGAGCTGCCCCCGCACTCCCTTCCCGGGAATGGACTGGAAGTCGCTGAAGGCGAGGGGCCGGAGGCTCTTTTCCGCCGCCGCGGCGCACAAAGCCGAGGCCAGGGGGT
>JANWJB010000011.1 GCA_025449575.1 Acidobacteriaceae bacterium | reverse complement strand
CTATGAATAACCACCCGTCAATACAAATGTATAAATGTTGCGGACAAAGTTGGTTATACAACCTACTCCACTGATGGCCGATAGCTCCAGTAGCTACATTCTCGGTGAGGGTTTTCCAGAAAGAGGGAGCGCCCGGGAATGCAGGCGTTGCGAACGACGAGATTCCAATTCAGGAGAATGTCCCGGCGCGGAAGATTCGGGTTTTCGAGGCGCCCGAGCATTGTGGAAATAGCCACGGCTCGAGTTAAGGGCTGGGCTGATATAGGTAGTCAGCCCGATAGGCAGCAAACTTGGAATACTTCATGTCATCAATGCTCACGATCCGAGCGCGGCAGCGTTGAGCCAAATGCTCATTGCTTTATGTGGCCGTCCCGCCTGCATCCCTCCGCTACCTGCCTGACCGTAATTTCTAGTAAGCGCTCAGTGGAATCCGTCCGAACCAGGTTGCTTCGAAGCCCGAGCGGTTGTCGCCCCATACGGCATACAGGTAATCGGCGTCGATGTCGAGCGACGAGAGGTCGTCGCCAAACATGAAGTTTCCGCGATCTACGATGTATGTGGGCGAAACGGCATGGCTCACTCGGACGGTGTGGAAGCTTTTGCCCCCGTCGCGAGACACTGCGGACCAAAGATCGAAGCTCTTGTCCGAATACACAGCCTTCCAGATCAGACCAAGATCACCCTTCGGCGAGTATTTCATCGCGTGCTGCCAGATGTATGCGTTATCGGGTACCTCGGCGGCGACTACCGGCGGGCCCCAGGAGCTACCGCCGTCCTCTGTAATCGTCATGACGACTCGCTTTCCGGCGATCCTCGCGACGGCATAGCGGCCTTCCTTCATGGGATCGGCCGACACCATGACTCCCAGCATCGCGCGCATGGGATTTGAACCAGGTTTGGGTGCGTATTCGGCGGCCAATGGGGGAAGGACCTTGTATGCAAATGTCTTTCCGTCGTTTTCACTTATACCCAGCACTGTGCATGGACACGTCCGGTGCAAGGCGGCGGGAACCTGCGAGGCGTTGTATGCCACCACCAGGTGACCGAAGGCCGCGGAGAAGCCGCCGAGGCCGGCAAACCGGCCGCCCGGATACGCGTCGCTATCGATGGGGTAAATCACGCCCCAGGTGCGCCCGTGATCGTGTGACGCACGGAGGAACGTGCGGCCGCGGGAGACATCATGGCCGGGATATCCCTCATAACCTTTGCTGGGGATGTTCGGATTCGCCGGCGGGCGCTTGACCGTTTTTGGATCCACCGTCCAGGCCAACCCCGACCCGCTCAGGTATATCGTTCCGGTCTGGGGATCGGCCACGAATACCGGGCGATCCCAAGGAGAGGCCTGCTCGAAGACCGGATGCACAGTAGGCGCATAAAGAGATGGCGACAGGGCGGGGTGTACCCATACAGGGTGGCTCCACGTCCTGCCCCCATCCGTCGAGCGCTCAATGGCCGAACCGCCATGGTAGAAGTGGGCTTCGCCATTGGGAGCATAACCGTCCGCATAGTCGGCAGCCCCGCGATTCAGATATGCGAGACATCCCATATAGAGCGCGCCATCTGGCCCCGCGCCGGCAAAGGAGTCGCTGCAGCGGTTCTTGTTATAGATCTTGCGGAGGTCATCCTGGCTGAAAGTCCAGGTGTTGCCACCGTCATGCGTGACGGCGATATCGGTGCGCGATCCATCCGGCGTCGAGAGTTCCCTAATCCGCTGCTGCGTCGCCGCGGGTGTACCGCGCGGCAGAATCGGGATCTCGCCATCCCGCAGGCGGTTGAGCGTGGCCATGGCCACCACGATGATGTTGTTGTGATCCTTTGGATTCACGAAAACCCAGGGCTCACCGGCACCGCGGTTGACATTGCCCAGTAGCAAGTACTCGTCGGATTTAGGCTTCTGGGCAGTTTGTGCAAGCGTAACCGTCGCGGCAAGGGCGACGATGCCTGCACAGCAGGCGGAGCGGAGTAACATGGCGGTCTCCTTCCTTCAACGTGTGATATGGCCATCGTTACGGCGATGCCGCTGTAGCTGCCACTGCTGTTCGCGGGAGAGTGGACACACTCAGGCGCGCCCCGGCCATTCGCACACTATGGCATGATACTCGCATTTGTAAAGTCATTTTGACGGATCGATACACAAAGCTGTCTATCCCATGATCGCTCCTTGGCGAAGCGAGAAGGATGAATTGCTGCTCGGATGCGATGATACTTGCGGGCTTGTTCGATTTTTCGCTGCGATCACGCCTCGGGCTACGCAGTGACACGGCTGTTCATGTATAGACAAGTTTGTGCGTCCTGTATGAGGAATCCCCTTGACAGGAGCGCCTATCGAAACCTACAAATCTTCCGTCTCGCAATATAGTTCCGAACGGGTGTCTTGCTTCACCACGGACGGAAGATACAGAACTCCGATGGAAGGATCGCGGATCGGCCCGGATTGCGAGCGCGGCATAGCTCTTTTGGGAGGGAATTGCGCATCCATGCTGACCACACTTGGAAGATTCATGGCTCAGACTTGCGCTGTTGGAGGCCGGTCATTATGCCATTCGCGCGGAAGCCTGCCGGAACATGAGGGAAATCGATCCGTGCAGCGAAGTGCGAGGCGGATGCCGGCTGTGGCATGCGCGTTAGTTTTTGCGGCCTGTTGGCTGCTGATGACGGCGCTCCCGGCGTTGAGCCAGATCGACCGTGGCACCATTGAGGGACTCGTGGCCGATCCGACCGGAGCGGTAGTTCCGGACGCGAAGGTGCAGGTCATCAACAATGCGACAAACAGCGCCATCGCTCTGGCGAGCAACGCCCAGGGTCTCTATACGGCGGCCAACCTGCCCAACGGAACGTATCGCGTGGTTGTGACGAAGCAGGGATTCAACACGGTCACACGTGCGCAAGTTGTCGTCCTACCTTCAGTCACGGTGCGCGTGGACTTCGCTCTCACGCCGGGCCAAGTGACACAGTCCGTAGAGGTAACCGGCGCGGCGCCTCTGTTGGATGTTGGAACCACCAACAATTCCACCGGCATGGACTCCAACCTGATTGAAAGCATTCCGTTGATTGACGCTGGGACGCAGAGGGCGATCACCGATTATCTGACGTCGCTACCTGGTTATACGGGCAGCAGCTCTTTTGCACCGACGGCCAACGGCGCGCCCGAAGGAGACACCGAGGTCTTCATCGACGGAGGACCGGCGAGTGAATGGGGAATCTCCCGGGGCGCCCTCGCCGAGGTCTCTCCGATGATCGAGCAAGTGCAGCAGGTGAGCGTTGTGGAAAATGCGTTCAATGCGGAGTATGGAGGTTTTGGCAACTGGTTCACGAACGTGACGATTAAGTCGGGCACGAACAACTTACACGGCAGCTTCTTCGACCATCTGGGCAACTCCGTTCTCAACGCCAAATCCTACTTCCAGACAGGGGTCACGCCGTTCCGCCAGAATGAAGGCGGATTCACGTTGGGCGGTCCCGTTGTGATTCCCAGGCTTTACAATGGGCGCAACAGAACGTTCTTTTTCGCCAGCCTGGGGCTGTTTTTCTCCCGGCAGGGGGCGGGCGGCGGCTTGATCACCGTTCCGACGGCGCGGGAGTGCGCCGGGGATTTCAGCCAGATTGGCCAACCGATCTACGATCCCGCGACGACGCAGTCCGACGGCAAAGGAGGGCTGGTGCGCCAGCAGTTCTCGTACAATGGCCAGCTCAACGTAATTGCTCCTGACCGCATCACGTCTGCAGCGAAGCTCATCTGCTCGAAGTACATCCCCACGCCGAGTTATCCCAACCAAGTGAATAACAACTACATCAGTCAGGGAGCGCCCAACTGGCCCTATTTCAACACCTGGACGCCGCTGATCAAGGTCGATCACAGCTTCTCGGACACCGAAAAGCTGTCCGTCTCCTATACCGACCAGATCCGCCACAGGCTTCTTTCGGGCAACGGTTATGCGCTCACTCCTCCTCCGGCGTGGGGCGGAGTGACTTCCAACCCACTCGACGACTGGTTCGATCAGATCGCCAATAGCTGGAAGGTTCGCATCAATCTCGATTCCGTGATTACGCCGCAGATACTGAACCATGTCACACTCTCGGGTGACCGTTACATCAATTTAGGGCCGAATGGAACCGACGGACAGGGCTGGGACCAAAAGCTGGGCATCACCGGAATCCCGGATGACAATGGCGCATTCCCAGCCATGAGCTTCAGCGGCGGCACGGGGGCCCCCTCCACTTGGGGGCGCAGCTACGAAGAAGACTGGCACGAGATGCGCTACACGGTGGACGAGAACCTGAGCTGGACGCATAACAGGCACAACTTCAAATTCGGCTTCGAGATCGGGATGAATCAGGAGAATCGGTTCATTAAGCCGCGCATGGCTGGTGCGTTTACCTTCAGCAACACGACGACCACGCAGCCGGACGCGGCCAATGCGAGTGTTATGGGAAGTGCGTTCGCCAGTTTCCTGCTCGGCGCGGTCAACCAGACCAGTGCATATATCCCCATCGATGTGGGTCTTCGCTTCATGCATTACGGATACTTTGCTCAGGATGACTGGCACATCACGCCCAAGCTGACCATCTCCTACGGCCTGCGCTGGGATTACGCTCCGCCGGGGGAGCCGGGGCACAATTATCAGACGGCTTTTCAGGCGGATATCCTGAATCCAAATGCGGCCAATCTCCACGGAGCCTTGGCCTACGCCGCGACCTATGGAAAGCCATTCCAGACCAAGTTCCGCGGCGGCTTTGCACCACGTCTTGGTGTGGCATACCAGTTGGATAAAAAGACGATGGTCCGCGCATCCACCGGGCTCTATTATGCGGCGACCGGCAATTTGGTTCCGTTTCTCGACTCCGGAGCCGCCGGCTATAGCGCTAGTCCGAGCTTCTCCTCGCCGGACGGGTACACGCCCGTGATGTATATAGACCGGGACAGCTTCCCGCAGAATTTTGAGAAACCGCCGGCGATCGATCCTTCCTTCCTCAATGGACAGGCGATTCAATGGATTCCTAAAAATGGAGATCGTCTGCCGCAAACCCTCAACTGGGTTGTGGATGTCGAGCGCGAACTCACGCCGACTCTATCCCTCGATGTCACCTATATCGGCAGCCATTCGACCCATCTTCCGCTTTCAGGCACTCCAACCGAGCTCAATTATGTCCCCGCCAAGTATCTCAGCATGGGGTTCGGACTGTTGGCTCCGTGCGCGGCTGTCCCCTCCTGCCGGCAACCGTTCCCCGGCTTCAACAGCCAACTTGGAGCTAACACGGTTGCTCAGACTCTGAAACCCTTTCCGCAGTACACACTCATCGATACCGATTCCGTGCTCCTGCCCGAAGGCAAGGCGCATTACAACTCGCTACAGATCAAGGCGACGAAGCGGACGTCTTACGGTCTGAGCGGGCTTGCGTTCTTTACCTGGATGAAGAACATCACCAATGATGCCGGCACTCCTGGCGACACCACTTACGCATCCTCCTTTGGCGCCACCGAGCAATACCCGGGCGAGAACCCTGAGGTAATCGACCCGGGAACACCGGCAGCCACCTTCGGTGCGAGCTGGGCCTATTTACTGCCATTCGGAAAGGGCCGCCTCTTCATGGCCAAAGCTCCGGCGGCGGTAGATTACGCCTTCGGTGGATGGTCGCTTAGCGGCACGGTGCGATACTCGTCAGGCTCCGCTTTGCAGATGGACGCCATCAATCCATTTGCGGGCGCATTCGGATACTCCTCGCTGGCGCCGTTTGAGTATGCCAATTACGCCGGCGGCAATCCCCATGCCCATTGGTCTGGCAATCCATACAAAGATCACTTCCTCAATCCGGCCGCATTTTCGTCTCCCCCGCTGTTCACGTTTGGGAATACATCCCAATATCTGAGCTGGGCACGAGGTTTTACGCAGGGCTCGGAGGCTCTTGAAATCGGCAAAACCATTCCTCTGCATGAGGCATGGAACTTCGACATAAGTGCCGATTTCGTGAATCCATTCAACATAACGCGGTGGGCAAACCCTTCGACTTTGGTTGGCATACCCACCTTTGGAACGGTTAGCGCAATCCAGGGAACACCCCGAGCCATCCAGATCAACGGGAAGATCCGCTTCTAGGAATGAAGCCCGGAAAGACATGTTCGGAACGGGGGCATGTCAATTCGCGGAATGGCAAGTCTTGATTCACTCAAGCGAGGGTAAAGTTCATTGGCAGACGGGAATGCCGGATGGGGTCGCTCGGAGCGCAGCTTCTCCACCTGGCAGGGATGGCAGCCGCAGAACTGCGGCTGCGCGGCATCGGCACGGTCGAGGAGGCCAACCGCTTTCTGCGTGAGCAGTACATTGCCGCGCTGCAAAGGAGCGTGGCAAAGACGGCGGGAGACTAAAACCAAACCGGACACTTCACTTGCTACAAAAACCGGACACTTTCACTTGCTAAGTACTCCTCGGATTGGACTCAGCAACAGGAAAAATGCTCTAGGAATCTCCACCCTTCGCTGTGGTGTTCTGGCGCGCACCGCAGGAACGGCGGAGGACCCGCTCGCAACCGAGAAGCACCTCGCGAGTCGGCAGATCGGGAGTGGCGATCCGTTCGAGCATCACCGCCAGAGCCACTCTGCCGATGTCGCGGCAAGGCTGATGCTGGGTTGTGAGCGGCACGGGCAAAAGGCGCGAATACCTCACATCGTCTATCCCGGCCATGCGAATGTCCTCGGGAATT
>JANWJB010000010.1 GCA_025449575.1 Acidobacteriaceae bacterium | reverse complement strand
GCCTTATTATCAATCGCTTACGGGGGGGGGCTTCGCAGAGCTGAATTTTCCGTCATCGTGCCCAGGCTGTGCCGACCGCGGCGCCGGCCAGCCGGCCGTCAGCAGCAGCCACGCCGCCGGGCAGATGCACGAACCAGCGGGTGCGCAGGACCTGCACAATCGCGCAGACAACAGAGTCGTCGCCTCAATCGGTGTTCGCGCTTACCGGGTGAGCGGTGACCGTGGTCCCCGGCCGCAGATCGTCGCTGGCGTGCAGAGCCACTTCTTCGCCGGCCTTCAGGTCTCCGAAGACTTCGGTGAGATTGCCGACGACTCCGCCGGTTTTGACTCCCACCTGCTCAGCGTGGCCATCGCGGATGCGCACCACATAGCTCTGCTCCATGCTGCGGCCCACCGCGGACTGCGGAACAAAGAGGGTTGGCTGCGGACGGTGCACCGGCCAGAGGACGATGGGGAACATGCCCGAATGCAGCTCGGAGCTGGGGTTCCACACATCCATTTCCACCGGCATGGTGCGCGTGGCGACATCGATCGAATCCGCCGAGCGGGCGATTGTGCCGCTGAAGGTGCGCCCGGGAAAGGCGGGCACGGTAAAGTTCACTTTGCCGCCCTTCTGGATGCCGGCCGCGTAGATTTCCGGGACCGCTACGACGAGCCGTAGGTGGGCAACCTGCTCAATTCGCAACATGGAAGGTTGCGATGGGGAACCGCCGCCGGAGCCAACCAGAGCGCCGGGATGGACGTTGCGTTTGGTGACCACGCCGTCGAAGGGCGCGGTAATGCGGAGATAGCTCTCCATCTCGACGGCGGAGCGCAGACTGGCGCGCGCTGCGTCGGTGGTGTTGTGCAGCGCGACGGCGCGGGCGCGGTCGGCCTCCGCGGCCTTCTCCGCCGTTTCAAGCTCCTCGTCGGAGATGACGCCAGGGGTCTTGGACGCGGTCAGCAGGCGCTGATACGTGCTTTGGTCGGCGGCGAGCTTGGCCTCGCCGGCAATGCGCTGGTTTTCCGCGCTGAGAACTTTAGCCTGGGCTTCGGCTTTTTGCGCGACGATCTCCGGCGCGCTGAGAACCGCGATGAGCTGGCCCTTCTTCACGAAGGATCCGCGATCGACCCCGATCCACTGCACGAAGCCGCTTACTCGCGGAAATACGCGCACTTCCTCGTAGGGCTGTAGCTCTCCGGGCAGGCTGATGAGCATGTCCAGCCGGCGCGCGGCGACCGGCAGGGTGTCCACGACAGAGGGCGCGGGAGCTTCCGTAACCGCGGCCGACGACCTCTTGCCCCCGCTGCAGCCGGCGGCGGCGAGAGCGGCGGCCGTGAAGAGAATTCCCGCAATCACCGCGGCCCTTCTATCGCTCTTTCGCTCTGGGGCCTGGAGGAAATTGGAAGCGTGAGGTTCTATCGTCATATGCATTCTCCTTGTGCTCACAGCGAAGCGTACGGACTGTGCTGGTCGGTGACGTCAAGCGATGCCGAGGTTTTAGGAGCCCGCTCTTGAGACAAAGTGAAGACGGCGGGCAGAATGAAAAGCGTGGCCAGCGTGGACGCGGCCAGGCCGCCGATGACCGCAAGCCCCAGCGGCGCGGTCTGGTGGCCGCCTTCGCTAAGAGCCAGAGCCATGGGAATCATTCCGGCGATCATGGCCACGCTGGTCATCAGGATGGGCCGGAGACGCGTCCGGCCGCCAAAGATGGCCGCCTCCGCGGAAGACGAATCGCCACCACGGCGGTGGCTTTCGGCGAAGGTGACCAGAAGGATGGAGTTGGCGACCGAGACGCCGAGCGCCATGATCGCGCCCATGAACGATTGCAGGTTCAGGGTGGTCCCGGTTATGGAAAGCATGAGAACGACGCCGCATAAGACGGCGGGTGTCGTCGAGACCGTAACCAGAGCCAGCCGCAAGGACTGGAAGTTGGCCGCCAGCAGCAGATAGATCGCTAGAATCGCCAGCAGAAGTCCCAGTGTGAGGTCGTGGAACGTCTGTTGCATAGGCGCAATCTGCCCGCGCACATGTACCTCAACCCCGCGCGGCGGAGTTCCCGCGCGGCGAACCGCGGCCTCCACCTGATCGGCGGCATGGCCCAGGTCCTCACCTTCCACGTTGGCCGTCAGCGATATCATGCGCTGCATATCGTAGCGGTCGAACTCCCCCGTTATGTGGCCATAGGAGAGGTGAGCCACATCGCCGAGATTGGGATGGCTGGATGCGCCTCCGCTCACCAGTGGGAGGCTGGCCAGGTCGTCCATGGATTTCATTTCCCCCTGGGGTACCTCCACTTGCACCTGATAACCGATGCCGGTTGACGGATCCTGCCAGAAATTGCGCGAGACGAAGCGGCTTGACCATGTGGCGGTTTCCACCGAGCGCGCGATCTGATCCACGGTGAGGCCGAGCTGGCCTGCCCGTTCGCGGTCGATGTCGACATTGAGGCTCGGATACTCGAGCGGCTGGGCATAGTGCAGGTCGCGCAGATGCCCGAGCTTCGCCAACTCCGCGCGCACCCGCTCGGCATAAGCGTGATCGGCGGAGAGGTTGAATCCATGGATGGCGACTTCAATCGGAGTGGGAGAGCCGAAATCCATGATCTGGTCCACGATGTCCGCCGACTCGAAGGTGAAAGCGGTGTCGGGAAAGTCACGAGCCAGCGCCGGCCGCAGGTCTTCCTCCAGCTTCCGGATGCTTATGTGCGCGCTCTGCTTTAACTGGATGCGAAACACCGCTTCCTGCGGGCCGCTGGTCCACAGGTAGATGAGGTTGACCGGATAACTGGGCGCGTAGGCCCCAACATAGCCGATGCTGATCTCCACATTGCCGGGACCGGCGAAGCGTTTGATTTCGTCCAGAGCTTTCAGCGCGGCCTGCTCGGTGGCCTCGATGCGGGTTCCGGCGGGCGCGCGCATACGCAACTGGAACTGACTTTCCGGGGCATGAGGAAAGATTTCGCGGCCAAGCTGCGGCCCCACAATCAAGAGGATCGCGGCGGAAACCGCGAGGTAGATTCCCAGCAACAGTTGCCGCCGCCCGATCAGCTTCTTGAGCAACAGCGCATAGCGGTCGCGAACTCGATCGAAGCGGCTGTGCCCCTCACTTTCCTCCGCGCTGCGGAGCATCCGCCGGTTCAGCCGGATATAAAGCACCGGGACAAAGGTGCAGGAGAGCACGTAGGAGGCGATCATCGCGAAACCCACAGCCAGCGAGAGCGGTGCGAACAAGGCTCGGGTCACTCCCTCCATCAGAAAGGAGGGCACAAAAACCGCCAGCACGCAGAGCATCGCTAGAAAATTTGGTATGAGGGTCTCCCGCGTGCCGTCGAGTACGGCCTGAGGTACGTTGCCGGTAAGCTGCACGTTTCGGTGGACATTCTCGATCTCTACCATCGCCTCGTCGACCAGAATGCCGACGGCCAGCGCAAGGCCGCTCAGGGTCATGATGTTGATCGTCTGGTTGGCCAGCCACAGGCAGACCACCGCGGTGACCAGCGCAAAGGGAATGGAGGCCATTACGATGAAAGAGCTGCGCCATTCACGCAGAAACAGAAAGACCATAAGCCCGGTGAGCAGCGCTCCGGTCACGCCTTCCCAAATGAGCGAGGAGAGAGACTTGGTCACACGGCTGGACTGGTCGAACTCATAACTGACCTGAACGTCGGGCGGCAGCACCGAGGCAAAGCGGCCCATGCTCCCCTTCACTTCTTTGACGACGGCAAGCGTGGAGGCGTCTGCCCGCTTGGTCACCGGCAGATAAACCGTGCGGCGTCCATTCACCAGGGCATAGCCGAGCGGTATGTCGCTGCCGTCCTCCACCGTTCCAATGTCGCGCATGAAGACCGTCGGGCCGGAGCCGGTTCGCACCGGAAGGTTGGCCAGATCCTGAATATTCGTCACCACGCCGTTCATGGGCGTGATGCGGTCGAGGTCGCCAATTCGAATATCGCCTGCCGGCGAGATGGTGTTGCCGGAAAGCAGCGCCTTTACCACCTCGCCGGTGGACATGCGATAGCTGTTCAGCTTGTCGCGATTTACATGGATCACAATGGTTCGCGAGCTGCCTCCAAATGTGGCCGGCGACGAGACGCCGGGCAGAGTGGTGAACAGGGGGCGAACGCGATTGAGCGCGAGGTCCTGGAGTTCGTCCACCCCATGCGTTTTGCTGGAGAAGACCAGATAGCCCACCGGAACGCTGCCGGCGTCAAAACGCAGAACGAAGGGTGAAACCGTGCCGGATGGCATATAGGCGTGTGCGCGTTCGATGTAGGCCACCGTCTGCGAGAGCGCTTGGTTCATGTCCGTGCCCGGACGGAAAGACAGCTTCAGCAGCGCAAAGCTCTGGACGGATTTTGACTCGACGCTTTCCAGGCCGGAGATATAGAGGAAGTTCGATTCGTAGTAATAGGTGAGATAGCCTTCCATCTGCGCCGGGCTCATCCCGCCGTATGGTTGCGCGACGTAGATGACCGGGAGGTTGAGATTGGGGAAGACGTCCACCGGCATCCGCGTGATGGCGAGAATCGAGCAGAGCGCGATGGCGACGAAGGTGATGAGGACGGTGATGGGGCGCCGCAGGGCGGCGTGAACAAGCCACATAACTCAGTGTCCTTTCTGGACCGCGCTGCTGGCGACGTTTAAAAAGGGAGCCATGTCTCCTCCGGCGGCGGCCATCTCCGCCAGCGCCCGCCAGATGCTTAGCCGGGCAAGTGAGTCGTCCATCTCCGCTTGGGCCAGCAGGTCCTGCGCCTCGGCGACGTCGACAATGGTACCCAGCCCGGCACGGAAACGCGCGAGGGCCTGGGTCTCGCTCTGCCGCGAAGCCGATAACTCGGTCGGAGTGTTCTGGGCGACGCGGCGCGCGCCTTCCAGTTCCGCGAGGGCCGCCTGCTGCGCCCCTGTGAGCGTTTGCAACGTCTGTGCATAGGTCGCCTCTTCGCGGCGCTGGTTGGCAACCTCTACCTTTTTCCGCTCGTGGATCGCAACAATGCTGGTGACGTCGAGTGAAACCGTCAGTCCGGCCTCCCAGTTATAGACATCGAAGCCCAGCCCATTGAGGCCCCGCTTGACACCTCCGGTTGAGGTTTGGCCGCTCCCCCGCGCCGAGATAAGTCCCTCTGTGGTGAAGTGCGGATAGTAGGAATGATTGAGGATACTGATACGGGCTGTCTCTTCCTGAATTCTTCTCTGCTCCACAACGGCCGCGGGATGTTCGGCAACGGAGGCTCCGGGCAAGCTCTGCTCGGGCGGAATCTGCAGGAATGGACCGGGCTTGATGCGCACGCTGGAGCCGGCCAGGCCAAGCACCTGCGCGAGCGTTACGCCGCCGATATCGCTGGCCTGCTGCGCCAGAATCAGGCGCGTCCGCGTAGCCGCAAGCTCCGCGTCCGCGCGGGAGGCGTCTGCTCCAGGGCGCAGATGAGCATCGACCAGCGCGTGGACCGATTTGGCGAATACCTCGCGGCGGCTGACGTCGGCCAGGCTCGCGTTCACGCGCTGCTCGTCTGCCAGCACCGCGAGCGAGGCCTCGGCAACGGCGGTGGCAACTCCCAATCGCGTGAGGGTGACCTGCGCCTGCGTGCGGTCTTCGGTGGAGCGTGCGGAGCGAACCTGCGCCCGGCGGTAGCCGAAATCGAAGGGTTCCCAGGAGAGGAGAAATCCGGCGCCGGAGGTCCAGAACGGCCGGTACGAATGCGGCGTCACGCTTCCCTGGGTTCCGGTGAGGATGTTGGGGCTTTGCGGCAGCAGCACGCCGAGTACGCTTTCGCGTGAGCCGCGATCTCCCTGCCATACGCCATCCAGGCGCGGGAGATAGCTGGTCCGCGCCAAGCCTACGCCGGCCTTAGCGGCGTTGTACTGCTCGAGAGCCGCGCGCACAGCCGGATAATTGGCCAGGGCGTAATCCACCGCCTCCTGAACTGTGAATTCCTTGACGCTGACAGCCGCCCCGGCTGCCTGCGGCGGGGATGATTGCGCAACGGCGGATATTCCCCGCAGGAGCATAACCGTCAACGCAATCGAGGCAAGGGTCCGTCTTCGTGGGGTCGGCATGCGCTGAAAACCTCCGAGTCGTTGAGCGATCGCAGAGACAAGCATCCTTGTGCGGCAGGTCGCGAATCCGGCCTGCCGTGAGGAGTCGCCGCGTTCTATAGGGTTGTGGAAACAGCCGGAGTAAGAGCGCTTCTCGCGCAGCTACACGCGAGAGACGCTATTGGATAAGAGCGGATGGGAGGCCGGGTGGGGAACGCCCCGCTGGTCGGAGGGTCGAGGCCGAGGAGTGTCCGTCGGGGGCAATGCGAAGATCGTCGCTCCGTAGCAACGCCGGCTCAACGTGGAGCGTGCTGGAACCCAGTCCGCGGCGCCGCATCCGATGATTCGCAGCAGCTGGCTCACGGCTCTCTGAGTTCTGCCGGGTGTATCCGGGAAGGCTCCCGGTGGGAAGGATTCTGTGGGTGCGCAGCAGGTGTCTGGTCCGGGTCGCGCGAACCAGTATGTTCGACTGAGCGGTATGCTCAGGGGCTTGCGCCAATGCGCAGCGTGGCGAAAGGACCAGAAAGGCTACCAGCAGCGGGAACAGGAACAGTAGTTGCAGCTTTCGCAGACCGTAACTCCAGAGATCCAGGAGCTATGTTACATGAAGTTTGGGGGCACGGTCTGCCACAAAAGTAGTTTCTTTGCGATTAGGGTAAGCCGGCACGAGGGCAGGGAATTCTCGGGTCAATCCAAGCAGTACTTGCGGTGCAGACTTCGGCGGATTTCAGCGAAATCACAGAAGGGGAAGGCGAGCCGTTGCACGTCTCTCCAACCTGGCGAGCATTCCTTCGCAACTGTCTGGAACCTGAGCCGCAGCGAAGGGTTCTGATTAGCGGCGTGCTATGTTTTGCTTATGTTGAGAGGCGGAGGCGGCGGATCGCCGGTGACCGGTGATCGGCTTGGCGCTCGAGCGTTTGGGATCGGCTGATTGCCGCCGCTGGATTTTCTTATTTCTTAAAACTTTTGCCGCGAAAGCCGCCCTCCGCTGCGTATAGACAAGTGAGCGAGGGTAATGAGAGCCGGCGAGGACGACTTCCGAAGACTTGTCGACGAGCATAAGTCGATGGTCTTTTCGATCGCGCTGCGAATCCTTGGGGAGCGCGGTGCGGCCGAAGAGGCGGCGCAGGATGTATTTCTAGAACTGCACGCCTCGCTGAAGCGCCTGGAATCGGACGATCATGTCGTCTTCTGGCTGCGGCGGGTGGCGGTGCATCGGGCGACGGACTGCTTGCGCCGCCGCGCCCACCGCCCGGAAGCGGGGGCGGAGGAATGGCAGGAAGAGCGCCATGTCGCGCTGGAGACGCCTCCCCCCGCGGGCGCCCTGGAGATGCGAGTGGAGGCAATGCTCTTGTCGCTGCCGGAAAACCTTCGTGCTCCCACGGTGCTGCGCTACCAAGAGGGATTAGAGCCGGAAGAGATTGCTCTGGTGCTGAGCCAACCGGTGGCGACGGTAAGAAGCAATCTGCAGCGGGCAATCGAGCTATTGCGGCGCAAGTCCTCCGTGGTGCTGAAGGAGTTTATTCGTGGATCAGCCTGAAATGGACGAGTTTGAGCACAGGTTGGCGGCGGAGTTGCGGCCGGTTTCAGCCCCCGATGGCTTCACTGCCAGAGTGCTGGCGCGGCAGCGGCGTGGACGCGTGCGCCGAGCGCGGGCTTGGCTGGCGGCGGCGGTGTTGTTGTGGGTGCTCTCCGTGGGCGCGGTGGTCAACCGGCAGCATCGCCGGCACGCGCAGCAGCAGGCCGCGCGGCAACAATTTGACTTGGCCATGCAGGTGACGGGCAGAACGCTTTACCAGGCGGAGCAAGCAATTCGCGGAATGGACGTGACATCAATCGAGGTGCAGCAATGACTAAGGCACGCAGCATGAGGGCAGGTTACCCGAAGACCGGAATCAGGAGAATGATGGGCAGAATCAGAAGTACAGGGATCGTATCGGCCGGGTTGGTATTGATATTTTTAACGGCCGCTTTTGCGCAGGCACAGAACGCTTCGCCAAACCAGAAGCAGGACAGCGTGCAGGGCGATCGCCTGTTTGCCGGCACCGAGAGTTTCGCTAAGGGAGCCATCAAGTCGACCGAGGTGAACTTGGACAAGAACATGTTGGCGATGGCCGGCAAGTCGTTTGGTCCAGGGGGGCAAGGGACGAAGGGGGCGTTGGCTGACGGGCTGGACGCGGTTTTGGTTCGCGAGTACGAGTATGCCAAGCCCGGCCAATACAAGATGGCCGATGTTCAGAAGTATATCGACCGGCTGAACGGCGGCGGCTGGTTCCATATGGTCCGGGAACGCAGCGCCACCGAGAACACCGACGTTTGCTTCCGCGGCGGCGACGACGGCGAGCCCAGAGAGATGGTCGTTATCTCTGCCCAGCCTACTCAGTTGACCTTCGTTCACCTGAAGGGCCGCTTGTCGATGAGCGATTTAAGCAAGCTCAGCCACAACTTTGGGTCACCCCAACTGAAAACGCGATCTCACTGAAAAACTCCCAGGCGGGGACGGAACTTGGAGGGCTCTCGGACTACTTGTCTCGGGCGACGACGAAGTCCGGCATCCAGAGAAGCGCGCGCTTATACTCCGAGTCGGGCAAAGCGGCGAGTGCGCCGCGGGCGACATCTGCATATTGGCCGGCCGCTCTTAAGGCGTAATTCACCGAGCCATGGCGGTTAAGAATCTCCAGAACGTCGCCATGGCTGGCTGCCTGGAAGTCCGGACTCTCCAGCGCCTTGCGGATGAGAACCCGCTCGCGCGCCGTGCCGTGTTCATGGGCGTGCACCACGGCCAAAGTGGCCTTGCCCTCGCGCAGATCGCTGGCTACCGGCTTGCCCAACAGCTTCTCGCTCGCAGTCAGGTCCAGAACGTCGTCGACGATTTGGAAAGCGATGCCGAGATTGCGGCCGTATTCACCAAGTTGCTCTTCGATTTCGTCCGAGGTCCCGGCCAGCGCCGCTCCCAGCCGCATGGAGACGTGAAAGAGGCAGGCGGTCTTGCGATAGATCAGGTCGTAGTACTCAGCCTCGCCCACGATGCGCCCCAGCAATTCCATTTGCAGCAGCTCACCTTCCACCATCTGTTGGGTAAGGCCGATGAGCAGCTCCAGCACTTTGAAGTTGTGCTGTTCGAGCGCAGTGCGGAAGGCCTGCATGTAGAGCCAGTCGCCGGCCAGCACGCATTTGGAGTTGCCCCAAGTGGTGTTGGCAGAGGGCCGACCGCGTCGAATCTCCGCGGCGTCAATTATGTCATCGTGAACCAGCGTGGCGGTATGCACCAGCTCGACCACCGCGCCCAGTTGGATGGTCTCCCGCCCATGACAGCCGAGCGATTTTGCCGCCAGCAGCAACAGCGACGGCCGGATCCGTTTGCCGCCGCCCTCGCGGAGGTAGCCGGCGATCTCCGTGATTGCCCCTACCGTAGAAGCTCCGTCGCGCACCAGCTCGTGCTCGATCGCGCTCAAGTCGTCGCGCAGCAAATCGAACACTTCCTTTGCCGACGCTATCGCTTGTGTGCTCACGCCTTCTCCAGATGCGCAAAGTCGTTTCAGGGACTACTTGAAAGGATGGCGATTTGGCGCCAGCCCTTGCTTCGGCCGAGGAGCTTAATTCGACCGGTAGTTGGTGAACTGCATGTCAATACCGAAATCGCGGCCCTTGAGCAGCGCGATCGTCTCTTGTAGAGTATCGCGATCCTTGCCGGTGATGCGGACGGTGTCGCCTTGGATCGAAGCCTGTACCTTCTTCTTGGAGTCCTTCACCACCCGCACGATCTCCTTAGCCTTTTCGCTGGGGATCCCCTGTTGCAGCTTGATGGTCTGGCGCACGCTTGAGCCGGAGGCCGGCTCCACCTTGCCATAGTCGAGCGCTTTGAGGGAAACGCCGCGCTTCACCAGCTTTTGCTGCAGGATCTCCGTCACCGCCTTGAGCTTGTATTCATCGGCGGAGGCCAGCTCCAGGGTATCGTTGCCTTCCAGCTTGATTTCGGACTTGGAGTCTTTCAGGTCGAAGCGCGCGCGCACCTCCTTGATCGCCTGCTCGATCGCGTTGCGGACTTCCTGTGTATCCACCTTGCTGACGATATCAAATGAGTTCTCGGCGGCCATCGCGTTTCCTCGTCCTCCTTCGCCCTGCTATTAACTTATAGGATGGCGGTCGCGGGAGGGGATATTCCCGAGCCTGCACCATTTTCGCACCCAGCGCCCGTACGTCTATCCCCGCAAGCGAGCGATGGGGCTTGGCGGCTGCTCAGCTTGGTTCCGCCGCGGCATCGATCTGAAAGAATCCAAAAAAATTGTTGGCTGTCTCCAGTGCAATCCGCTCCGGATCCGATCCGCGGACTTCAGCCAGCTTAGCAGCCACCATGGAGACCCAGGCAGACTCGTTTCTGCGCCCGCGGTAGGGGACCGGCGCCAGAAACGGCGCATCGGTCTCGATCAGCAGGCGATCCAACGGGACCTTGGCGGCCACGCTGCGCATTCCCTCCGCCTTGGAAAAGGTGATGTTGCCGGCAAAGGAGATGAGAAAGCCCATGTCCATCGCTTTCTGCGCATGCTCCCATTTCCCTGTAAAACAGTGCAGGATGCCGCCTAGGCCGTGCCCGGCCCAGTGGTCCTGGAGCGCCGTCAGCGTGTCCTCCCATGCGTCGTCGCTGCCCTCCGAGGGGCGGCAGTGGATGACAATCGGAAGCTTGCGGGCGGCAGCTATCTCCATCTGCTGAAGAAACGCCGCGCGCTGCCTCGCTCGCGGAGAATGGTCATAATAATAGTCCAGCCCAATCTCCCCGGCGGCGATCACCTCCGGCTCGCCCAGCAGGCGGTCCAGCTTGGCTAGAGCCGCCTCATTGGCGAATTCCGCCTCATGGGGATGGATGCCCGCGGTGGCGAAGATGCGCGGAGTTTCCGGCCGTCCGGACGAGCGGCGCGCCAGATCCAGAGCGCCCTCCATGCTCTCCGGGCCCTCGCCGATGCCGATGGAAAGAATCGTATCTACTCCCTGCTGCCAGGCCCGTGTGAGCAGCGCGTCACGGTCCAAATCATATTTCGGGCTATCCAGGTGAGCGTGCGAGTCGACCAAATGCCATTCCTTTCCGGGTTTCTCCGCGTCGAGCCTTCTTCTGCACCGGTGAGCTTACTTGAGGCGCGCTCCGACCTCGACATCCTCCAGAAAACCGGCCAGCACCGGCTTGCCGTGCTCCCCGAGGGAGGCGGCGACGATCATGCCGTTGGACTCCAGCCCGCGCAGCTTGCGCGGCTGCAGGTTGGCCACGATCACCACCTTGCGGCCGATCAGCGTCTCCGGAGCGTAGGCTTCGGCAATGCCGGCCAGAATCTGCCGCGTCTCGCTGCCCAGATCGACTTCCAGACGAAGCAGCTTGTCGGCTTTGGGAATGCGCTCGGCAACTTTGATTTGGCCGACGCGCAGATCGACTTTGGCGAAGTCGTCAATGGCGATCTTGGCCGCGCCGCCTGAGGGAATCGCAGCCGCGGGCGCTGCGCTCTGCACTGCGGAGGCCGGCGCCGCTGCGTCTGGTTTGGCGGCCGGCTCCGGGCTTGCCGAGGTTCCGGAAGAGGGGCTGGTTTGAGCTTCCATATCTTTCATACGCTGAATCAGATCCTTCTCTGCGCGGGGGAAGGCGGGCTCCGGCTTCCCCAGCTTGGTTCCCGGGGCCAGTTGGCCCCACTGAATGTCTTTGAGATTGGCTAAGTGAATGTTGCCGAGACCGAGTTGCGCCCACACTCGGGCGGCGGAGTAGGGCAGTACTGGAAAGACCAGCGCCGTGATGATGCGGATGGCTTCGGCGCAAGTGTAGAGGATGCCGGCCAACTCGGCCCGCGCGGTCTCTGCAGGAGAGGAGGCCAGCTTCCAGGGCGCTTTCTCCGTAATGTAGCCATCGACCTCCGCGACGAAGGACCACAGCGCCTCCAGCGCGCG
>JANWJB010000009.1 GCA_025449575.1 Acidobacteriaceae bacterium | reverse complement strand
TCCGCGAGCAGCGGAAGCGGACGGATATAATTGTCCGTTCCGTTTGAACGCTTTTTTCTGAAGGAGAAGTAGATGACAACTGCCTCGGCTGCCCAGGTCACACCCGCACGCATTTCGCAATTCGCCTGGGGGTATGTGCCCCCTTTGGTGCTGGAGGCCGCCATCCGGCATCGCGTGTTCGATGTGCTGGATACCGGCGCAAAAACGATCCAGGAAGTCCAGCACGAGACGGGCGCGTCTGAGCGCGGGTTGGCAGCGATCATGAACGTGCTGGTGGGGCTGGAGTTTCTCGAAAAAGATGGGCAGGGCCGCTACTCTCTGGCTCCAGATAGCGCTGCCTTTCTGGTCAGCACGAAGCCCGCATTTTTGGGCGGGATCTATCGCCATATAAGCCGGCAGTTGATGCCCAACTTTCTGCAACTGAATGAGGTTGTAGCCACCGGCCGTCCCGCTAAGGCAGTCAATCAACAGAGCGAGGGCGGTGAGTTCTTTGTCGATCTGGTCAACGATCTGTTTCCCTTGAATTATCCCGCCGCTCAAGTGCTGGCCGGGCACCTGAGCCTCAACGGCTCCGGACCCGAGCTGCGCGTTTTGGATCTCGCGGCGGGCTCCGGCGTTTGGGGTATCGCGCTGGCGCAGAAGTCGGAGCGCGTTCACGTAACCGTGGTGGACTGGCCAGAGGTGATTCCGGTCACGCAAAAAAACGCTGAGCGCTTCGGGCTGGAGAGCCGCTTCTCCTTTACCTCCGGAGATCTGCTCAAAGCGGATTTTGGAGACAATTATGCTGTGGCGACGCTGGGCCATATTCTGCACAGCGAAGGCAGGGAACGCAGCCAAGCCCTTCTGGAGAAGGTCTTCCGCGCGCTGGCCCCTGGAGGAACGATTGCGATCGCCGAGTTCCTGGTAAACCCGGAAAGAACCGGCCCCCTCAGCGGGCTCCTCTTCGCCGTCAATATGCTGGTGAACACTCAAAACGGAGACACATATTCTGTTGAGGAGATCGGCGGCTGGCTGAAAAAGGCTGGATTTGTGAACACGCGGACGCTCGACGCGCCTGGGGCGTCGCCGCTGATTCTGGCGACGAAACCCTAGAACATTTCTCCTGTAGGTGTTTCCCGGAACAGCTTGCACAAGCGCAGCTTTTTACCAAGAAAAGCAGCGCAGCGCTCGGTGGACACCGTAACCAGAAATGCTCCAGGAGATCTCACCCGGCCTGCTTGAACTCCCGCAGCCGCGCCAGCAGGCGAGCACCGGCGCCGGAATCGACGGCCTCGGCGGCCAAGCTGACGCCGGCGGGAAAATCGGTGGCGAGGCCGGCAACGATCAGCGCGGCGGCGGCATTCAAGAGGACCACATCCCGGCGCGCACTGCGTTCGCCCTTAAGCACCGCTTCCAGAATGCTCGCGCTGGCGCGGGCGTCGCCGCCGGCAATTGCCGACAGCGGAGCAGGAGCCAGGCCGGCGGCGGCCGCATCCAGCTGAAAAAGGCGCACGCGATGGTCCCGCACCTCAGCGACCTCACTGACGCCATGCAACGTGAGCTCATCCACGCCGTCGGCGCCCCGGACGACCATGGCGTGGCGCATGCCTAGCCTCACCATGGCTTCAGAAATGATGCTGACCCGGGCTGCGGCGAAAACCCCCATCAACTGTGCGCGCGCCCCCGCCGGGTTGGTGAGCGGACCGGCCAGGTTGAAAATGGAACGAAAGCCCAGGGCCTTACGCACCGGCTGCACACGTTTCATCGCAGGATGCAGCAGCGGAGCGTAGAGAAACATGAATCCCGTTTGGCGCAGGCATCGGGCGGCGGCCTCCGGCTCCAATTCCACTGCGATGCCCATCGCTTCCAGCACATCGGCGGAGCCGCACTTGGAGGTCACGCCGCGGTTGCCATGCTTGGCGACTTTGGCTCCGGCCGCCGCGGCGACCAGCGCTGCTCCGGTGGAGATGTTGAAGGTCCCGCGATCGTCGCCGCCAGTGCCGCAGGTATCCACAAGCTGGGCGCGCTCCTCATCGGTGAGAGGAATGGGACGGCAGAGCTCGCGCATGGCGCGGACAAAGCCGGTCAGCTCCTCGACGGAGGCTCCGCGCGCGGAGATTCCCGTCAGCAGCGCGGCAATCTCAATGTCGCTGGCTTCACCTTCCAGCATCTCGCGGACGGCGGCGGCGCCTTGCTCTTCCGTCAAGGCGCCGCCTTCTTCCACCAATTGTTTTAGGAGCGCGCGAAGATTGGACATAAGAAAGAAAGGGCCCCGGACCGCACCTCAACTGGACGGCTCGTCCCCCTGGAATTTACTATGGAACTTCCGCTCGGGCAATCACTTCCAAGCGCCGGTGACGGCGCCGAACGCCGGTCGTAAGCGAACTAATCTATGAAAATTCACGAATATCAGGCGAAGGACATCCTGGCGAAGCGTGGTGTGGACGTTCCCCGGGGTGAAGTGGCCAACACGCTCGAAGAAGCGGTCGACGTGGCCAAGCGGCTCTTTAGCAACGGCGCGAAAGGCGTGGTGGTCAAAGCGCAGATTCATGCTGGAGGCCGCGGCAAGGGCGGCGGCGTGAAGGTGGCGAAGACTATTGCCGAGGCCGAGGAGTACGCCAAGCAGATTCTTGGCATGCAACTTGTCACGCATCAGACGGGGCCGCAGGGGCAGAAGGTACAGCGGTTGCTGATCGAGGAGACGGCGGCCATCGATCGCGAGCTTTATCTGGGCATCGTGCTGGACCGCGCGGCGGCGGAGCTGGTGTTCATGGCCTCGCAAGCGGGCGGCATGGAGATCGAAGAGGTCGCGGCCAAGGATCCGAAGGCCATCGTGAAGACCTATATCGAGCCCTGCATTGGCTTCCAGCCTTATCAGGCGCGCAAGCTGGCGTTTGCGCTGGGACTCAAGCCGACGCAGATTAACGATGCGGTCCGGTTCATGAGCGGCATCTACCGGGCCTTCGTGGAAACCGACGCCTCACTGCTGGAGATCAATCCGTTTATCACTACCAAGGATGACCGGCTGCTGGCGCTCGATTGCAAGATCAACTTCGACGATAACGCGATCTTCCGTCACAAGGATCTAAAAGAGCTGCGCGACATCACGGAAGAAGACCCGCTGGAAGTCGAGGCGTCAAAATATGCGCTGAACTACATCAAGCTCGACGGCAACATCGCCTGCATGGTGAATGGCGCAGGGCTGGCCATGGCGACCATGGACATCATTCAATATGCGGGCGGCTCGCCGGCCAACTTTCTGGATGTTGGCGGCGGAGCCAGCCAACAGCAGATTGAGCACGCCTTCGAGATTCTGCTCTCCGACCGCAACGTACAGGCCGTCTTCATCAACATCTTTGGCGGCATCTTGCGCGTGGATACGCTGGCGACCGGGGTGGTGGAAGCGGCCCGGAAGACCAACGTGAAGGTTCCGGTGGTGCTGCGGCTGGAAGGAACCAACGTCGAGCAAGGCAGGGAGATCCTGAAGAACTCGGGGCTGAATTTCATCATTGGCGAAACCATGCAGGACGCGGCGCAGAAGGCCGTGAAGGCAGCGGCAGCAACAGCAAGTCGCTGAACGGTCCCGAGCTTCGGGGCGGTTGGCGTGCGGGGCCGGAGCATGGGACGGGAAGCCAGGATCGAATCGCGAAAGCGGACTTTGCCGCCGGTGAATGCCGAATCGGTTCCAGCGGCATTTCGCTTAAGCAGCTAGGGACCAACAACAAGGAACTGGGGACGAAACCATGTCTGTTTTGGTGGATAAGAATACGCGGCTGATCGTGCAGGGAATCACAGGCAAAGAAGGCGCCTTTCATGCCAAGGGCTGCGCAGAGTATGGCACCAACGTGGTGGGCGGCGTCACGCCGGGCAAGGGCGGAACCACGCACGAGGGCTGGCCGGTATTCAACACCATGGCGGAAGGAGTTGAGAAGACAGGCGCCAATGTGACGGCGATCTTCGTGCCGCCGCCGTTCGCCGCCGACGCCATCCTGGAGGCCGAAGATGCCGGGCTGTCGCTTATCGTTTGCATCACAGAGGGCATCCCGGTCAACGACATGGTGAAGGTGTGGAGCGTCCTGCGGCGGTCGAAGTCGCGGCTGATCGGCCCCAATTGCCCGGGGGTGATCTCGCCCGGCAAAGCCAAGGTTGGAATCATGCCCGGCCGGATCCACAAGCAGGGCAACGTGGGCATCATCTCCCGCTCGGGCACGCTGACCTATGAGGCCGTCTACCAGCTCACGCAGCGCGGCATCGGGCAATCAACCGCCATCGGCATTGGCGGCGATCCGATCGTCGGCACCACGCATGTGGATGCGCTCAAGCTGCTCAATGACGATCCGGAGACGGAATCGATCATTCTGATCGGCGAGATTGGGGGCACCGCGGAGGAAGCGGCGGCCGCCTACATCAAGCAGCATGTGAAAAAGCCGGTGGTCGGCTTCATTGCCGGGCAGACGGCGCCTCCGGGACGGCGCATGGGCCATGCCGGAGCGATCATCTCCGGAGGCCAGGGAACGGCAGCGGACAAGATGAAGGCGCTCGCCGCAGCGGGCATCCGTGTTGTGCAATCCCCGGCCGCCATCGGCGAAACGCTCGCGCAGGCGATCGGAAAAGCCTAGGACAACTCCCGGGAGAATCAGCCGGGCTCCGTCCTATTCTGAGCCCGACATGAGGCTCCCCCCGGTCCATTGTCCTTGTCTATGTACATGCCGTACACCACAGTATGTACATTGGAGGCGGGACATGGAAGTCTCCATCACCCGATTTCGGCAAAACATCTTCGCCTTGGTCGATGAAGCGCTGAACGGCAGCGAGATCTGGGTCACTTACAGAGGACGCAGGTTCCAAATCGCGCCGGAGAATAAGCCTGCTGGGCGCCTTGCCAGGCTCACTCCGTTGAAAGTCGTCAACTCCGGTAAGGGTCAGAAGGATTCCTCCCTGCTGGAGGAGATGACACGCGCGTGGGAGCGGGACTGGTCCGACTTGTGATCGCCTACCTCGACACCAACGTCGTGGTGTGGCTGGCTCAGGGCGATCGCGCGCGGATTGCTCCAAAAGCACAGCGCCGACTGGAGAGGGCCGATCTGCTGATTTCGCCGATGGTGCTCGTCGAGTTGGAATACCTCTATGAGGCACACCGAATCAGGCTTCCCGCGCGCGCCATCTTGCTCAAGGTTGGGCTTGAGGCAGGAGTGCGGGTCTGCGACCTCGCCTTTCCGCGCGTTGCCGATGTGGTTCTCGACGAGAAGTGGACGCGGGATCCTTTTGACCGAACCATCGTGGCGCAGGCGAAAGCCAACGGGCTTGCGCCTCTGGTTTCCGCCGATCAGGAGATCAGGAAACACTATCCGCGAGCGGTCTGGTAATCACGCCGCTGCAGGCCTGCAATACACTGGAACTAACCACATTTTTAGGAGAACGATCCATTGGCGCAGCGAACCTTCAGCATCCTCAAGCCCGACGCCGTCCGCGCGGGCCAGACCGCCGCTATTCTTGCCGAGCTTCAGAAGGCCGGTTTTACGATTGTCGCGATTAAGAAGATGGTGCTTTCCAAGCCCCAGGCACAGGGCTTCTATGCGGTCCACGCGAAGCGGCCGTTTTTCGATTCGCTGACCACATTCATGTCCTCGGGTTCCATTGTGGCCATGGTGCTGGAGAAGGAGAACGCCATTGCGGATCTGCGCAAGGCGATGGGAGCCACCAACCCGGCCGATGCCGAGCCGGGAACTATCCGCAAGAAGTTCGCGCGCTCGATTGAGGAGAATGCCATTCACGGCTCAGATGGAGAAGAGACGGCAGCCTTCGAGATAGGCTACTTCTTTGCCGGTCACGAACTGATTTAGGACCTATTCACATCCGTTCGAGCGGATTCACGATTGCTATGCGCCACCGTAGTTCTGAACGGAAAAGCCGCGTAGGGTGGATGTGCCTCGGCGTACACCTATCGTGAATCGGCTCTAGCAGACCGGCAGTAGGTCAGCGGAGCGCCGCAAGAGCTGCTGCACGTCCGTATCGGCGACTTGGTCGAATCGCTCATACCATTGGCCGACAGCCTGAAATCTGTCTGGGCAATTGAGGCAAACCAAGCTGTCTACCTCGAGGGAGAGGGCGGCACAGGCCTCCGGCGAACCTACCGGGAGCGCGGCGATTATTTTCGCCGGCCGGCGAAGGCGCAGGGCTTGCGCGGCGGCCCGCATGGACGAGCCGGTAGCCAGCCCGTCGTCAGCCAGAATGACGGTGCGGCCTTTCGGGTCAAGCGCGAGCCGCGACCCGCGGTACTCGCGCTCGCGGCGCTCCAGCTCTGCTTCCTCCGCCGCGGCGATTCTCTCAATGGACTCTGACGAGAGACAGAAAGCCTCCACCACGTCTTGGTTGATGAAGCGAATACCGCCGGAGGCGATGGCGCCCAGCGCCAGCTCCGGCTGGCCGGGAACGCCCAGCTTGCGCACCACCAAAACATCCAGAGGAAGACGCAGCGCGGCCGCGATTTCGAAGCCTACGGGAACGCCGCCACGCGGCAGCGCCAACACGATTGCCTCGCGGTCTCCCGCATATTCCCCTAGCAGAGCCGCAAGCAGCCGCCCCGCTTCGAATCGATCTGCAAAAAACATAGTGTCCCGTCAGATCCTGCGCCGTTCTCAACCAGAATATTCCAGGCGCTCGCCTGGCGTCATTCGAGGCGCTTGCTACCGCCCGCGCTATGCGGCGACGAGCGGAGGAGAAGAAGCCCCTGGGGGATGCCGATATCAAGAGGCTACAACGTAGCCGATGCGGCTTTCGTTCCTTCTCCGCGATCAAGCCTTCTCCGCGATCAGGCTCGCGGCCCGGGCTTGAATGTCAGGATCATCGCCGAAGCCGCGCAGCCAATGCACAGCGGGCTCGCGGCGGAACCAGGTAATCTGCCGCTTGGCATAGTTGCGATGGCCCTGGCTCGCGGCGGCGACGGCTTGCTCTAGCGTGAGTAGGCCGCGTAGGTGCTGGACCGCCTGCCGGTAGCCGAGCGAGTTCAGCGGTGCAGGGACATCTGCGGCGACGGAGCCGGAGTGTGCCAGCAACTCTCTCGTTTCTTCGATCAGGCCGTCGGCAAACATTTGCCGGGCGCGGACGTTGATGCGCTCATAGAGCCGGGCGCGTTCCGGATCAAGGCCGAGGCGCAGAATGCGATAGCCAGTCAGCGGATCGCGTCCGGCGCGCCAAGCCTCCGACATCGGCCGGCGGCCGGTAAGAGACACCTCGACTGCCCGGATGACCTTGGGCAGATCATTGGCATGGATGCGAGAGGCGGAGGCGGGATCGAGCCGGGTGAGGATCCGGTGCACCCACGGCTTTCCGCGGCGCTCCGACCGCTCCCGCAAGCGAAGACGCAGGGGTTCCACTCGCTGCGGACCGGCGAAGAGCCCCTCCAGGAGCGCCCGTAGGTAGAGGCCCGTACCTCCAGTCACGATCGGCAGTTTGCCGCGGGCGGCGATGGTGGCGATGGCCGCACGCGCCGCGCGCGCATAGTCACCCGCACTGTAGGGCTCCTGCAGACGTGCTACATCAATCAGGTGGTGCGGAATTTCCACGCGCTGCGCACGGGAGGGCTTGGCTGCGCCAATCTCAAGGCCGCAATAGACGGCGGCGGAGTCGCAGCTGACGATCTCGCCTTCGAATCGGCGGGCCAAGGCCATGGAAAGCGCGGTCTTTCCGCTCGCGGTCGGCCCCATCAGCACGACGAGGAGCGGCAGAGAGGAGTCCTGCTTTGACGCAGGCGAAAGACGCGAGGCACCGGTGAAGCTCTCTACCACGCTCTCCACCAGCCGGGAGGAAAGATGTCGCGCAGCGGCGCGCGGCAAAGAGCAGCGATGAGCAACACCGCGGCGAGCAGCAGAAGCCCGTAGATCTGACGTTTGCGAAGCTCAAAGGCGGGGCGCATCCTGCTTTCCTTCTAAAGCATTCTCACGCCGAGTGTAAATGCGCTTATTGCTGATTGGGGTTCAAGTTGTAGAAGAAGCCGAAGCGAAGCTCCAGATAGGGCCCCTTGAAGGCCTTGGGCAGAGGAGGGTATGGAGATGCGCCGGTGATTCCCCCCCAGGCGGCGCGATCCAAGGCGACATCGCCGGAAGGGAACTCGAGGATCATCTGCTTGACGCTGCCATCGGGATAGATCTTGAAGCGAACGCCGACCTTGCCCTGCTTGTTGAGCGGCGGCCGGGCGGACTCCGGAATAATCGGCAGCCAAGCGCGATAGGTGTCTGCGATCACGCGCTGCATGTAAGGGCCGAAATCGACACCCATGGTGTCGCTAAGAATGTCGGCGCCGGCATTCATGGCCGGGTGCTGGGAGGGGGCATTGGCGCCATACGCGCCGGATGCAGCGGGATTGCGCGCTGCGTTCCGAAGTGCCTGCTGGATGGCGTCGCCGGCGGTCTGTGAGCCGGTATTGAGGTTGGGCTGGGTCGGAGCCGGCTGAGGCGCCTGGAGCTGCGCCTGCTGCGCAGGACGAATCGGCGGCGGCGGCGCTGGCTGCACCGGCCGGGGCTGCGATTGAGCCTGCTGCCGCGGAGGCTGCGGAGCCGGTTGTTGCGGCGCGGGCGCAGCAGCGGGAGCGGTAGGGTGAGGCGGTCCCGCGGGAAGCATGGATTGTAGCTGCTGCAAAGTCTTGCGATCCGGCGTGGGGTGAGGCGATCGCGCAACGCGGTTCTTGTCGGAAAGCGGGGCGTGCGGCCGGGGTTTGATATTCTTCAGCGCGTCTGGTGGAAGGTTGAGGAAGGTCATGTCCTTCTGCTGGAGCTGATCGTTGGGGACGACGCGCGGCTGGTGGGGAAGAAAGCGCGGGCCATAAATCAGGAACCAGAACAGAATGATGTGCGCAATGACCGAGATCCAAATGCCTTCGCGCCGCCGGCTGCGGGAGCGCTCATCCTCCAGCTGATCGATAAGGTGCAGAAGCTCATCCGGCTCCATCTCCTCATATCTCGATCGTTTCCGGCGGGAAGGAGGTTCCGGAGACCTGCCGGGCGGGGTGGTTGGGACTTCAGTCGTGGGCATTGGCGACTACGGAGACTGTAAGTCACGCCAAGCTACGCGCGCCTGACGCTAAACTCCAGAATATCCCCTTATTCTCTCATTCTTTGCTTTTTAAAGGGGCCGGGCTGTTACCCGGGCGCGCAAACCCTGGAAGGCATGCCACATCGGCCAAAAAGGCGGCCTTTGGACGCGTCGCCCTTACAATCTGCTTATGTTTCATGCAGTGGTCATTACGGTGAGCGATTCCTCCTTTGAGGGGCGGCGACCCGATCTTTCCGGCCCGGCGGTGGTCGAGCGGCTGCAATCCGCCGGTTTTGACGTTGCCGGTCCAATTCTTGTGCCGGATGAGCAGCCGGCGATTGAGGAAGCGCTTCGGCAGCAGTGCGAGCGAGCGCAATTGGTGGTGACCACCGGCGGCACGGGAGTGGCTCCAAGGGACGTTACGCCCGAGGCCACACGGGCAGTGTGCGACCGGCTGCTCGACGGCTTTCCGGAGTTGATGCGCAGCGAAGGCCGCAAGCATACGCGATTTGCGCCCTTGAGCCGCGCAGTCTCCGGTTGCAGAGGCGCCACGCTGATCGTGAATCTTCCCGGCAGCCCGCTCGGCGCACAGACTTCCCTCGACGCGATCCTGGAATTGATTCCCCACGCGTTGGAGCTTCTGGCAGGCGGGGCAGCCGGTCATGACAACGACCGGGCGGCGCCGCCAGAGCGATTTGAGGAGCATGGCCGAGGCAGCCATTGAAGAAAATTCTCAGTCTCGTCGCCAAATACAAGACGTGGCTGCTGGCGCTTTTGAGGCCGCTCGGCATGGGCGGCATCCTCTGCCTGGCCTTTGCCGACGCGGCTGCGATTCCCATCCCGATCGATCCGATCGTGGCTATCTACATCTGGAACGACGTCAAGCACTTTTACCTCTATGTCTTGCTGGCCGCCTGCGGCTCAGCGCTCGGCGGCCTGGTGCCCTATGGAATTGGGCGAGCCGGCGGCGAAGCGTTCCTGATGAAACGTATTGACCGCGTGAAGTTTGAAAGGTTGAATCACCGGTTCGAGCGGCAAGAGTTTCTCGCGCTAATGATCCCCTCCATACTGCCACCGCCGACGCCATGGAAGCTTTTCGTCTTCGGAGCGGGCGTCTTCGAGATGCGGGTGACGAAATTCCTGCTGGCAGTTTTTGCCGGCCGCACGCTACGCAACCTGGTGACTGCTTGGCTCACCATTGAATACGGGCCACAGATCGTCGGCGTCCTCCACGAGTTAGCGGCCAAGCACAACAAAACGCTCACCGCCGGTCTGGCTGTGCTGGCCGTGCTCGGAGTAGCTTGGTTGCTTTGGCGGCGGCGGAAAAAGCGGAAAACGGTGCGGGTCGACTGAGCCGCGGTCGCCGGTTCCTCGGATCAGCGCAGCGTGGCGTCATTCTTTTCGATCTCCCGCCGCTGTGCGAAGGCGAAAGACGATGTCATGAGCCTTTTCGTAAAAGGTCCGACCGACCAGCCAAAATGTCCGTTCTGAAATTTTCGAGATCAGATCTCGAAAACTTCGCGCTCCTCGGTATCCTCCGATGCTTCCTGAAGTTCTCCGGAAGTTGGTTTCTCGCTGACAATCTGCACAAGTTCGGCCAGCCGCGCAGGCGTTTGCGCCTCGAAGACATTCCGCAAGGAGAGGGTAACGCCCAAGCGCTCCCGAATTCGCGCGATCATCATTGTCCCCATGAGCGAATGGCCACCGAGGTTAAAGAAGTTATCCGATGGAGCAATATCAGCGGTGCCGAGAAGATCCTTCCAGATATCGAGAATAGCGGCCAGTTCCGTCGATCCCAAATCGACTGGGACTGTCTCATTCGGCTTCCTTGACTCCAATAAAGGGGCCGAAGCTGAGCTATCGAGCATATCGAGATCCGAAATACTGGCAAGGATGTGTGCTCCCCGCCATTGCCCCAGGACGCGATTGATGACTTCAAGTCCCTCCCGGTTCGTCATGGCACGACGCTTTATCTGGTCGTAGAAAGACTCCATTCCCGTGGGGACTGCGATGTCAGCCATCATCCCGACTTCTCGCCAAGTATCGAACCCGATGGCAAATGCAGGAATTTTGAAGGCTTCGCGGCAGTATTCGGCAAAACTGTTTTGGAATGCATTTGCGGCAGCATAGGCGCTCAGCGAAGGGGTTGGGAAGTTTGCGCTAATCGAGGAACAATACAGGAGAAAATCGATGCTGCTGCCAAGTAGCAATTCAGCGAGCACGCGAGAGCCTTGCGTCTTCGACCTGCGAACCGCGCGCGCGTCGTCGACAGATTGGGATAATATCCTGCTCCCGCCCACGATGCCCGCAGCGTGGATCACACCATGAAGCGATCCGAATTGCTGTTGCGCTCGATCGAGCACAGCCCTCATTGCATCAAGATCGGCGACATCTGCTGCCAAGGAGAGCACTTTTCCACCGGCGCCGTCCAGGTCCTGCATTCTCCGAATACGCCGGGAGGTTGCGTTGTCTGCTTCGTGAGTAGCGAGCCAGCTTTCCCATTCACCCCGCTGCGGGAGAACGGTGCGCCCGACAAGAATCACGCGGGCATCGTATTGCTGAAGCAGGTGTCTGGCCAAAACATAGCCAATGCCCCCTGCGCCGCCCGTGATCAAATAAACGCCATCACGCCGAAATGGGGATTTAACGCATTCTTTCAGAGGCGCCGGCGACCACCCCTTCTGCCACCGCTGTCCGCGCCGGTATGCAACCGTGAGACCCGCACCATGCGCGGACAACTCTGCTAACAACATCTGCAGCAACGGTTCTACATTGCCCTCAGTCTTCTCGACATCGATGCACCGGCACTCCGCACCATCCAGTTCGACGCGAACTGCACCCGCGAGTCCAAGCAGTTCCCCACCTCCCGGATCTAGGATGGGCTCTCCGCTCACACTTTGGACCGAAGTCGTGATGAATTCAAACCTTCGTAAATATCTTTGCTGCGGACCAGCCGTCTGGAGAATCTGAAGAATGACATCGTAGGAGGAGACTTCATTGCCTTCGCGCCGGGGCAGATACAAGAGTCCCGTTGGTTGCAGTTTGGAAGTCCCTATCTGCTCCCACAACAGATTCATGTCCGCCGTACTGGACGGGTTCACGACGGCGTTTCCATCCTGCCAGCTAAACCGTTCACCCACTTTTACACAGATAACCTTCGCGCCCTGTGCGCGAAGAGCCGAAACCAGTGCGTTGCTGAGTGAATCTTCGCCGGCCAGCACCAGCCAGCACGCACATGGCCTGGTTTGCGCCGGCAGAGCAATGCTGGCCGGCGGAGTGCTGTGCCAAAACGGAGCATAAAACCAGGTCGAGATGTCGTCGCGCCTCGCCAAAGGATTGCTATCGGATGCGGAAGAAGCATGTGGAAGGGGTGTCGGGGCCGAAGCCGCAACATCAGTAGCGGTGGAAGCTCGCTCGATCCAGTATCGCTGCCGTTCGAAAGGATAGGTCGGCAGAGGAACGCGCCGGGCCTTCGATTCATAGTTGAACCGTTTCCACTGGATGGAAATGCCACATTCCCACGCTGTGGCTACTGCCTGATGGAAAATCACAGCGTCCGTTGCCCGATGACCCTCCGCGCCTACAGAAGGGACCATCACGCTGGTAGACAATTGCCGTCGCGCTATTCCGATGAGAGCTTCGCCGGGCCCGGCCTCCAACAGCAGCCTGCGGCGCTCAGCTAATGTAGCCAGGCAGCGCGTGAAGCGCACCGGTGACAGAATTTGATTCGCCCAGTACTGCGGATCCTGTGCATCAGTTGAGCCGATCCAGGTGCCGCTCACATTTGAAACCCATGGGATGCTCGGCGCATGACGATCAACTGCGGCCACGGCACCCCGGAATGCCTTTGCGGCTTCACCCATCAGCGGAGTGTGAAATGCATTTTTCGAAGCGAGACGAACCGTTGCTACCTTCTCTGCCGCCAACCTGCGTTCAAGCTCTTCCACCGCTTCGACGAGCCCTGATGCGACTGTCAGTTTTGGTCCGTTTTCAGCGGCGATCCAGAGACCGTTATCGAGATAGCTAGCCAGTTCTTGCGGAGGAAGCAGCACAGCCAGCATGATTCCCGGCGGGGTCTGCGACATGAGTCGGCCGCGTTCGGCGGCCAGTCGAAGAGCATCCTCAAAAGAGAACACACCTGCTATGCAAGCGGCGGTCAGTTCGCCAAGGCTGTGACCAAGCAAACCGGCCGGTTCTATTCCCACGGACCGCAACCGCTGCGCCAAAGCGTATTCCACCAGCACCAGCATTGGCTGTGCAATCTGTGTATCTCGCAGACGAGCGGATGATTCTAATGTCGCCTCTCCGTCCACGAGGAACTGGCGAAGATCGAGCCCTGCATGTTCCTTCAGAATGTTGCACCCTGCATCGACGGTCCTTCGGAAGATCGCATCTTCGCGATACAAGGTTTCGACCATCCCTGGAAATTGCTGCCCCTGACCAGGAAACAGGAAAATGACATCGCGATCCAAATTGATTCCCGCTTCGAACTTTCGGGACGGTTTTGCGAGAAGTTTTGCAGCCTCACCACAGCTATCTGCCACTACTGCCCGTCTGAACGCGAAAGAACGACGCCCCAATTGCAGCGTTGTGGTCACGTCATCAATCGAAAGAGAGGCGTCTGCCGTTAGCCGGCGCGAAAGCTGGTCCGCGGCGGTGTTCAATGCCGAGGTGCTCTTTGCCGAGACAGGAAAGATGCGCGGCCGAGCCGGTTCAGGTTCCTTACTTGCGGCCGCAGGGGCACCGCTGAGTACGGCGTGTACATTCGTACCGCCGATCCCGAACGAGCTGACGCCTGCCCACCGTTCCGGCTCATCCGTCCAATCCACTGCGGAAGAACTA
The DNA here is from genome assembly GCA_025449575.1 of Acidobacteriaceae bacterium. GTDB lineage: Bacteria > Acidobacteriota > Terriglobia > Terriglobales > Acidobacteriaceae > PALSA-350. The sequence goes on along the minus strand of JANWJB010000009.1, from coordinate 21,803 downwards.
ACCACAAAGGAGGTCTTCTCGAAACCGAGGGCCGGGTTGGGATTTTTGAACCACGGAGTGGGAGGAATGAGTCCCGACTGTACTGCGAGCGCAGCCTTGATCAAACCGGCGATGCCCGCTGCCGCATCGGCATGCCCCATATTCGCCTTCAGTGCGCCGAGCACGAGGGGCCGCTTGCGCTCCTCCGCAGCGAAAACCTGCGCCAGTGCCGAGATTTCGATTGCGTCTCCCAATTCTGTGGCTGTACCGTGCGTCTCCACATATCCCACCCGCGCACCATCGATGCCGGCCGAGGCATGCGCCGCCAGTATGACCTCTGCCTGTCCTTCAACGCTGGGAGCCGTGTAGCCTACCTTGCCGGCTCCATCATTATTCCAGGCTGAGCCCCGGATCACCGCAATGATCGAATCTCCGTCAGCAATTGCGTCTGACAATCTCTTCAGAACGACGATGCCCGCGCCGCGGCCAGGTACGGTTCCTCCCGCTTTTTCGTCAAATGGGCGGCAGTACCCGTCCGGTGAAAGAATCATGCCCGGGATATAGGTATAGCCAACTCCCTGCGGAAATGATATCGATGCCCCACCGGCAAGCGCCATTGAACACTCGTGACTCAAGAGGCTGCAGCATGCAAGATGTACGGCCGCAAGGGAAGTGGAGCACGCAGTCTGCACGGTAAGAGCCGGCCCACGAAGGTCGAGCTTATATGCGACACGCGTGGCAAGATAGTCCTTCTCGCTGGCCAGCATCAGCTGATACTCGCCCACGCTCGCCAACACGCCAGGGTTTGTAAGGAGTTGGAGAACGTAGGTGTTCATTCCAACGCCTGCGAAAACACCCACGCGCTCGCCCTCGGCGGTGCGACCAGCATTCTCCAATGCCTCCCAGGCACACTCGAGAAATATTCTCTGCTGCGGATCGAGGATTTCTGCTTCACGGCGGCTGAAGCCGAAGAAGCCCGCATCGAATTGATCTGCATCTTCGATGACATTGCCACGTCGTATATAGCTCGGGTCGCCGAGCATCGCATCGGGAATCCCACGCCCACGAAGTTCATCCGCGCTGAAGTTCGCGATCAGGGAGTCTCCGGCAACCAGATGCCGCCAGAATTCCTCCACGTTGCGCGACTGTGGAAAGCGCGCACTCATGCCGATGATGGCAATACCTTCGGACCACCGCTCTGGACCCGATGGGAATTCCGAAGATGTGGCTCCCGTGGGGCGATTGATTTCGGAGGTCAAATTCATCAAACATTTACTCCTACGGGCAACGAGGCCGCCATAACGCTGTGGTCCAGATGAGATGCGAGCGCTTCAATCGTGGGATAACGAAACAGATCCACAACAGCAATATTGGTGTTGAACTCACGTTTCAGTTGAGCGTGGAGCTGGACAAGTAGAAGAGAATGTCCGCCAAGATCGAAGAAGTTCTCCCGGATGCCTGGCTTTTCGATGCGCAGGAGATCAGACCAGAGCTCGCTTAGTCTCTGTTCGGTTCGATTTCGGGCCGGAATGGAGTCAACGTTCCGTTCGCGCGACATCGCTTGTGGAATAGGCAGACGCTTACGGTCGACCTTGCCATTCGGTGTTAGCGGCAGTTCTTCAAGTGGCACGATAATGGAAGGCACCATGTAGTCCGGCAAAACCCGGCGCAGCCAGGATCGGAGCTGATCCGCATCGTTTAAAGTCTCTCCAAAGCGAATGTAGGCGACCAGCTGCCTTTCCGCACCCTCCCCCCTTAACACCACCACGGCCTGGCGGACGGCCGAGTGCCGTTCGATCGCAATCTCGATCTCGCCAAGCTCGATTCTGTGGCCACGCAGCTTGATCTGATGGTCTGTTCGACCCAATAACTGGATTCGACCGTCGCGGCGATAACGTGCAAGGTCGCCCGTTCGATACATTCTGCGAACACCGGCCAAAGCGAAAGGAGCCGGCAGAAAACGGCTCGAGGTAAGTTCCGGGCGCTGCCAGTATCCCCGCGCCACTCCGTCACCTCCGATGTACAGCTCCCCAGCAACGCCGAGCGGAACCGGCTCCAGATTGTCGTCCAGAATAAACATTTGGGTATTTGCAATTGGGCGTCCAACCAGGATCTGAGCTTCGCCGCTACGAACGCGATGAGCCGATGACCAGATCGTCGTCTCCGTAGGACCATACAGATTCCAGAGCTCTCTGCCACGCGCCATCAGGCTCTCGGCGAGATCGGACGATAGCGCCTCGCCCCCGCACCACATGCGTAATGCCGGCCTACCCGTCCAGCCGGATTCGACGAGCATGCGCCAGGTCGATGGCGTGGCTTGCATAACTGTTGCGCCGGCCGAATCGAGCAGTTCCGCGAGGAGCTTAGGATCGACGGTCTGTTCCCTGGAAGCCAACCTTAGTTTCGCTCCGCAAACCAATGGGCCAAATATCTCCAGTCCTGCGATATCGAACGAAATCGTGGTGATCGCGACCAAAGTATCTTCTTTCCTGAGGCCCGGCTCCTTCAGCATGGATCCCAGAAGATTGACCAAGGCTGCGTGCTGAATCTCCGTCCCTTTCGGATTGCCGGTCGATCCGGAGGTATAGATCAGATAGGCCAGGTCCGAGCCGGACACATCGTCGGGAATAGGCTCAGCGCTTCGCTTATCGATTTCTTCAATGGGCAGAAGCGTCGCGGCCGTAGCCGGCAAAGTATCACTCAACTCGCGTTGGGTCAGAATCAGCGGAACCTGCGCATCGGAAAGCAGGAACTCAATTCGGTGAGGAGGCAGAGCCGGATCAAGCGGAAGATAAGCTGCTCCGGCCTTAAGAATGCCCAGCAGCCCAATCACCATCTCAGGACTGCGATGGATGAAGATTCCAACAATGGTTCCTTGCCCAACGCCACGCGAGCGTAGATCCGCAGCAACTCGGTCGGATTCGGCATTGAGTTCCTCATACGTCAGCGACCGATCCCCCATTTCAAGAGCGGTTGCTTCCGGAGTGCAGCGAGCTTGCGCTCGAAACCAGGACGGTACAGTGGGATACACAGATGCGGGCTGTTCGGTGGAATTCCAATCGCGAATGAGTTGACGCCGTTCGGCGTCATCAAGCGGATGAAGGTCGGCGATTTTTTGTTCCGCGTTATCGCAAACGATCTCCAGGATGCGCATGTAATGCCGCAGCATCTGCTGAACCGTCGCCCCTTCAAGAATGTCGGTGTTGAATTCGAAATTGCACCGGAATTGATCCTCACGCTGATAGATATCGACCGCCAGATCGTAGCGGGCCCGAAATCCTTCGAATTCCAACGGCTTCATTTCCAATTCATCGAATTGCAGATCCGGCATTGCCATATTCTGCAACGCAAAAAGCACCTGAAATATCGGACTTCGATCGAGAGTGCGCTCCGGATGCAGTATCTCCACCAACTGATCAAAAGGAGTACTTTGATGCTCGAATGCCTCCAACGCCACACCGCGCACGCGGCGCAGCAAATCCGCAAAGCTGGGATTGCCCACAAGATCGACCCGCAAAACCAGGTTGTTTACGAAAAATCCAATCAGGCCTTCGAAGCTGCTCTTCGTGCGCCCCGCCGTGGGCGTGCCGATCAGAATGTCCTCCTGGCGCGTGTACTGCCGCAATATCACGCTGAAAGCGGCCAGCAAGACCATGAAGAATGTAGCGTTATGCTCGCGCGCCACTTTTTGAAGTCTCGCATGAAGCTCCGCATCAATGTCGGCGAAGATCCGCTGTCCTCGAAAGGTCTGCATGGGCGGTCTGAGATGATCGGCAGGCAATTCAAGCAGCGGTAATTCCCCGCCAAGCTGATTGCGCCAGTAAGCCAGATCCTCACCAGACGAGAGTCTCTCCTGCTCCGACTCCCATTGGACAAAATCGCGGAACTGAACCGCCAACGGCGCCAAAGGACAGGGCATCTTCTTTGTTCTCGCGTCGTAGATGAGGCCAAGCTCCTGCGCAAGCACGCCGATAGACCAACCGTCCGAGATGATGTGGTGCATTCCCAGCAAGAGCACGCACGCGCGATCGCTCTTGCGATAGAGCGATACGCGAAAAAGCGGTCCTCGATCGAGCGCATAGGGACGCTGAGATTCAGCGGAAATCAGCATCTTCAGCTTCTCTTCATAGGCCCCCGAAGAAAGCAACCCCAGATCTATGAAATCAATAGAGAATTCGAGCGCGTCTGCGACCACTGCATATGGAATGCCGTCATTCTGCAGAAACCGCGTGCGCAGCGACTCGTGCCTGTTGACGATCTCTTGCAGTGCTTCTTCAATGGCAATGCGATCGAACCGGCCCTCAAGACGGAGGGCAATAGAGATGTTGTAGACGGGATTGCCGGGGTCCATCTGATCGAGGAACCATAGCCGACGCTGCGCGCGCGAGAGCCTGTGCTCCCCGACCGAGACACCACCTTTCCTTTCCTGCTGCTCGGGCGATGGCTGCACCGGCGTGCCACCAGCAGCCTCGATGCGGGCAGCCACGCCTTCTACTGTGGAGCTCTGAAAAATGTCCGCGACCGATAGAGTCACACCGAAAGAAGCTCTAATCCGCGACAGAAGCTGCATCGCAAGCAGAGAGTGCCCGCCAAGAAAGAAGAAATCGTCTTCGACCGTAGCCGAACCAGCGTGGAGCAAATCTCTAAAGTCATTAAGAAGTATTCTCTCTACTTCATTGATTGGTAGACGGGCCTCTCTGCTCGCGCTCCTGGATCCGAGGGGGAGCGCGTCGAGTGCCGCATAGTCGACCTTTCCGTTTGGAGTGCATGGGATTTCCTCAACAAATAAGAAGGCCGCTGGGATCTGCGGGCGAGGCAAAATCCGACGAAGTTGAAACTGCAAATCGCGCGGTCTTGCGATCACTCCAGTTTCTCTGACGACGTACGCTACCAAGTTCCCGCTGCCATCCGATGCGGTACGCATCGAAACAACCGCGGCACGGACACCCGCAATCGACAGTAACGCCTCTTCCACCTCACCGAGTTCGAGGCGGTGACCGTGCACCTTCACTTGTTTGTCATCTCGCCCCAGGAATTCAAGTACGCCGTCTGGCCGATAGCGCGCCAGGTCGCCGGTGCAATATGCTCGCACGCTTCCAGTTTCAGCGAAATTCAGTGTGACAAAAGCCCTCTTCGTCTCTGCAGCCGCATTCAGGTAGCCGATGGCAAGGCCATCCCCAGCAACATACAAGTCACCCGTAGCGCCCGTTGGAACCAGTTCCCGATTTGCATCCAACAGAAAAACACTGGTGTTATGAATCGGTCGCCCAATTGGGATCGCACCGCCACCCAAAGATTCGAGGCTGACTTTATATGTAGTCGTGATCGTACCGTTCTCTGTAGGGCCATAGGCGTTCACGAGGTGAATATGAGAAGCCTTACGGAGCAATTGAGCCACATGCGTCGGTGAGAGAATGTCGCCACCGACAACTATTTGTCTCAATGGAGTGAGCGCTTCAAGATGGTTAGCGACAAGGTAATGAAAGAGCGCTGCCGTTATTACCATCGTTGTCACACCACAAATTTGAATGGCTCGGCCAATCTCCTCGGCGCTCGGTTGTTCCGACTCCACCAGCACAAGCCGTGAACCGTTCAGCAAAGCCCCCCAGATTTCAGTGGTTGAAGCGTCAAAAGTCAGCGCAGAAACCTGCAGAAACACCTCATCCGATGCAAAGCGCACATAGTCAGTCCCTCGCACCAATCGACCAATACTCCGATGCGGAATCACGACTCCTTTCGGCTTTCCAGTAGATCCCGAAGTGAACATCAGACAAGCGGCATCGCTGGGATCAACCGCCGGACCGGCAAACACGTTGCTCGATCCTGCGGAAATCTCCCCGAGTACTGCGACACACGGCACCTCGAGCGAAGAGAGCCGGTGGCGCAACTCCGCCGTGGTCAAGAGAACTCCCGTTCTCGCATCGTGCAACATCCCTTTGAGCCGCTCAGGGGGATCATTCGGCGCAAGCGGGAAGTATGCGCATCCCGCCTTGAGTATGCCGAGGAATGCTGCAATTCCCAGCGGGCTTCCTGGGGCGCAGACCGCTACAAAGGATCCCGGCGCGACGCCGCGCTCTGAGAGCCATGCAGCAATCGTGTTTGCTCGCCGATCGAGTTCTCCATAGGTGTACTCTCCACCGTCGAAAGTCAGTGCTGCTGCATTCCCTCGTGTCCGCACGAACTCTTCAAAGACGGAATGGACAGGTAAAGAAGGATACGAATGTGCCGTAGCATTCCAATCCACAAGCAGCTGACGTCTTTCTCTTTCGGTGACCAAAGGAATGTTCTCAATGTGTTGTTCGGGATCGTTCACTGCCTGCTGCAGAAGATTCAGGTATTGCGCCAGAAAAGGGTGAATGAAGTGCTCATCGAAGAGATCCGTGCAGTACTCCAGATCGAATCGGTAACCGTCGCCGTCGGGCCATGCTCCAACGGAGAGGTCCATGGGCGATACACCAATGTCGAGCGGTTTGGCTTCAATGCTTAGGCCCGGGAACTCAATCGGTTCCAACGGCGCATTCTGCATGACGAAAGCGACCTGAAACAGGGGATTTCGACTTAGCTCTCTGTCTGGTTGCAGCCTCTCCATCAGCAAGCTGAAAGGGAGTTCCTGGTGGGCATATGTTGCATGAGTCATTTGCCGAATTTGCGCCAGCAGGTCCTGAAATCGGGGATTGCCGCTCAGATTGCTGCGGAGAACGAGATTATCGACGAAGAATCCCACCACCGAAGCAAATTCCTCGCGCGATCGGTTGGAATTGGCAGTTCCCACGATGATGTCGCTCTGCCCTGTATAGCGATAAAGCAGCACTTTAAAAACAGTAAGCAGGAACATGAAGGGAGTGACATCATGCATACGGCAGAGCTTCTCAACCGCCTCCCGCAGAGATGGATCGACCGTGACAGAGGCATGACGGCCACGAAAGCTTGGCACTGCCGGCCTGCGCCGTCCACCGGAAAGCTGTATGGGTGGAAGAGGCCCCTTGAGGAGCTCGAGCCAATAGGGCAAATGAACTTCGGAGGTGCGCTGGACTGTGTCGGTTTCCCATTGCACAAAATCCGCAAATCGCGAAGTTAGTGGCGGAAGGAACGGCCGGGTGCCTGCGCTGAGGGCGGAATAGATCACCCCGATCTCACGGGCGAGGACACCGACAGACCAGCCATCGGAGATGATGTGATGCATCACAAGGAGCAGCGAATGATGATCGTTTGCGGTTCGATAAAGCACCGCCCGAATAAGAGGTGCGCGCTCCAGCGCAAAAGGTAGACGAGCCTCCTCAACGGCGCGCCGCTTGGCCTCTTCCTCGGCATCCTTGGGCGCCATATGCGAGAGGTCGACAAAAGTCGGGTTCCAGGTTTTGGCCTCTACGATCCTCGCTACAGGCTTGCCGGCTTTCTCCTGAAAGCCGGTTCGAAGGGACTCATGCCGATCTACGAGGATGCGGAGACTATTCTCTAAAGCATCCCGCCGCAATTCACCTCTCATCTGCATGGTGAATGCGATGTGATACACAGGATTCTGTGGATCCATTTTTTGAATGAACCATAGTCTCCGCTGCGAACTCGACAGCGGGAATTCCGATGCGTCTGCGTGGGATTCGCTAAAGCGGATTTCAGCAGATGCCCTCAGCAGGCCGATAATCTCCTGTTTTCGCTTTGCCAATTCATCGCGAATTTCTGGAGTTATGATCCCTTTGGGCGCGTTGCATCGGAGGTGCTCGCCATCGAGTGAAAAAACCACGCCGCGTAAACGCAAGTCGGACAGCATCTGGATCAGCGAGGTCATAGCGCCACGTCCTCATAGCCAGCAGAATATGTCTGCGAGCTTAACCCGCACTGGTTTGATCCGATCATTGCATTCAGGTACGTAGCAGCCCGCCGAATCGTGGGATATTCAAACAGGAAGTTCGCTGGTAATGTCACCCCGGAAGACTGCTGGACGCGATGTTTCAGCTCCATCGCCATCGTTGAATCCATTCCAAGCTCTATCAGCGACTTCTCCTCTTCCGGTTCGGCGAATGTGTTCATTTCTAAAACCCTTGCAACTTCGTCTCGCAGAAAATTCCGGATGATCTCCAACCGCTGTTCTGCAGATGCATTCGCGAGGATCACCCGGAGATCTCGCAGCGGCGCAGAGGACTCCGTTGAGCCGTGCGGAATCGCGACTGTCTTATCTGCCGTATCGCTCTCGAGATCTCGCCCCTCGAACCAGTAGCGTTCTCGCTGAAATGGATACGTCGGCAGGTCGGCTCTGCGCAGCTTCAAGCCTGCCTGGCGTCGATTCCAGTCCACATGGTCGCCAAGGACAAACCGCTTGGCAACGATCTCCGGGCTCGGGTCATCTGCTGGCTCCGTATCTGCGCGACGCGAACTTCTCACTTGTCCCCGATAAACTCGATCGGCCGCATTGCCATTGAGCCAGGTTGAAAGCTTCTCCGCAGCGTCCTCTTTCCCGTTGGCTACTATGGCCAGCCTCTCTGCCATTGCAGCCCGCCCGGCGCCGGCAGTGTGACAAATCTCGCTCCAGTCCCAGCCTGTCTCTTTCAAAAAGATCACGTATTTGTCAGCCATCGCGCGCAGTGCAGCTTCAGTGCGGGCCGAAAGTGCTAGTACGTCGGGACCTTCAGATACCGCGCGGGCTCGCGGTTCCCACGGCCATCCTTCCACCACAACATGTGCATTCGTGCCGCTAAATCCGAAAGAACTCACCCCGCCGATACGCCGCCCTGCGATGGGCCGCCAGGCGCGTGTCTCCCTTGATAGCTCCAAAGAAAGCTCGTCCCAACGAATATGCTCGCTCAGGCCGTGACTCAGAAGCTGTCCCGGAATTTCTCCGTGCTCGATGCTCAACACCAATTTGATAAGCCCGGCGATCCCCGCCGCCGATTCTAGATGGCCGATGTTCGCTTTCACTGAGCCGATAGGGAGCTTGTCGGATCTTCCCGCAAATACGGCGCCCAGCGCCTCAGCTTCTATCGGATCTCCGAGCTTTGTGCCAGTGCCATGCGCTTCAATGTAACCGATCTCCGATGGTGCAATGCCGGAACGCCGGTATGCCTCTCGCAACAGTGACTGTTGCGCCAATCCGTTCGGCGCCGTTAAGCCGCTCGATGCGCCATCTTGGTTGACAGCAGATCCTAAAATGACCGCCAAAATGCGGTCGCCGGCTGCTTCGGCATCAGCAAGTCGCTTGAGAACGACAATGCCACAACCTTCCCCGCGCACGAATCCGTCCGCCGAACTCAGAAACGGGGAACAAATGCCGCTCGAGGACAGCATCCCCGCCTGAGCAAAAGCCACAGAGGCTTCCGGAGCGAGGATCACGTTGACACCTCCGGCAAGCGCCATCGAGCACTCTTGCCTGAGCAACGATTCGCGAGCCAAATGAACCGCAACCAGTGACGAAGAACACGCGGTATCCACCGAAATCGCCGGCCCATTCAGGCCCAGAGTATAGGCAATTCGACCGGCCGCGACACTTGATGCCGCTCCCGCCGCGAAGTACAAATGAAGATTCTGCAGATTGCCGCCCCTCGTCTGGAGCTGAGCATAATCGTGCGAAGCGATTCCTATATAAACTCCCGTGCCGGTTTGATATAGCGAGCCGGGATCGATACCCGCATGTTCCAGAGCTTCCCAGCTCACTTCCAGTAGGAGCCTTTGCTGTGGATCCATCGCGGCCGCTTCGCGCGGTGAGATTCCGAAGTGCTGCGGATCAAACAGATCCATTTGGCTTAGCAGGGCCGCTCGACACGCAGAATCCGGCAACTGCACAGCGCCGGTTGTAGAACGGAGCCGACGATGCATTCCGTCCGAGATCGCGCTATGGCGGTCACGCAGCAAACGCCAATATGAATCAGGACCCGCTTCCCCACCCGGAATACGGCAGCCAATTCCGACAATGGCGATCGGAGCAGTCTGCGCGGCTTCCAATTGACGAACGCGCTCCTCCGCCTCCTGCAGTTTCAAGAATGCCAGCTTCAACGGAGAGAGCTGCTCGCCGGATTGCTCCTGATCGTTCATCGTTCGGATGATCGCTCCCTCAATAGTCCTTCAACCTCGGCATCGGTCATCCTCTGCAGGGATTCTGCGCCGATCATTCTGGAATCATGCGCGATGACCCCATTCAAATTGTTTTTGGCAGAGACAGATTCTTCCCTTGGTGACATAAGTTCCGTTAGCCGATTTGTCAGCTCTCCCACTGTCCCGGTGTCAAATGCGACTGTAGCCGAGATTTTTCCTTTCAAGCCCAGCGCCTTCTCCAGTTCAGTGCGCAGTTCCAGCGCGACCAGAGAATCCAATCCCAGATCGCTCAACCGGTCGCGATCGCCCAGTTCTTGGGGAGAAATTGTCAGTTGGCACACCCGGCAGATCACCTGCCGCACAACTCCGTCAATTTGTTCCGCACGCTCGGAGTCCCTGTGCTCAGCAGATTCTCCATCCAACGTAATCCTGTGCTCATCCAGTCGCTCACCGAATCGCTCCACCCTGCCGCCTGGATCGGCAGCAGCATCCTGGGACACAGAGCGCGGAGATCCGAAATTGCGCTGCGCCAACACCACACACTGACCCGCAAACGAAGCGGGCGAGTCCTTTGCAGGAAGACTTATCGCCTGCTCGAATCCGCTTTCCAACAGCACCTCGCACCATCTGCTCTCAGAAAGCAGTGGGTGTTCGGTCCGTTCCGAGTCTTCGAAATGCTGCCATCCGTCGATCAAACCGATCGACATGTCGAAGCATGCCTGGTGGACCGTCGTCTCAATGAGCACGAGAATGCCGCCAGGAGCAAGCATCCGGTGAATTCGATCGAGGGACTGAGAGAGATTGCGAGACGCGTGCACTGCATTCGCCGCCATCACTACATCGAAATAATCGACGGGCAGGCCCTGTTCTTCGGGCTCGCGGTCAAGGTCGAAAAAACTGTAGCGAATAAATGGAAACTGGCCAAAATTCTGCCGCGCGTGACGCAAAAATAACTCAGAGAGATCGGTGAACCAATATTCCGTCTCGCGGGGTGGCAGCAGGGGCGCCACCGCAGATGTGGTTCCTCCCGTTCCTGCCCCTATCTCCAATATGCGCGCATTGCGCTTCCTTCCCCATCCCTGAACCGCAGTCCGGATAGCATTGGCAACGATAGCGTTGCTGTAGCGAGCCTCTGGAGATCGCCGGTAGAGCGCCTCGGCCAAGTCGAATGACCCCGCAGGAAAGAGCGTTTCCAATGGACTTGCATTTCCGGTCAGCACTTCTTCCAGAAGAGTCCCGCAGCGCCGGAAATAGGCCAACACTCCAGGGTCCGACTTTAGCGATTTCTCCACCTCGCGCCAAAGATCTTCCAGTTCAACGGGAGCCAACTTTCCAATTGGCCGATACCCCTGGTCGGTTTCCACCAGTATTCCCGCATTCGCCAGGCTCCGCAGCCATCGACTGATCAGCCTGTGATAGATGGCCTGGAAGCCGCAGTTCCGCATCACGTCACTAACGGTCGCAGCGCTTCCTTCGGGAAAAGCACCTGCGTGAGAAAGGACATTCCGAGCGTGCGCCAAAGTCAGCTGTTCAAGCAATGCCCACCGCTGCGGATATGTATCTGGGTTCCATCCCAATGGTCCCTGGCAGCTCTGTCGCACGGCCTCCGCACACAATGCTTGCCATGTCCGCTCGCGCTCCAGCTTCCACTGAATCTCCGGAGCGTCTCCAAACCAGAATCGCTGTTTCCGGAAAGAATAGAGCGGCAACGGAACACGTCTTGAACTTAAGGGGGGAATTCGCAGCTTCTCACCGGTTAAATAATCCACCGCCGCTTGATTCAATGTCACGCCGGATGCCAAGCTTTCAATCTCGTCCTCGCTCCTAGTGACGACATTGGAAGCAGGCCGGCCACCAAGCCATTGCTCGATGGCGCGGGCCGCCGCCGACGAGTCAGAAGCTGTCACTGCCAGCCGGTGCGCGAGCGTGGCGCGCGTGTGCAATGCGCTCTGGCAAATATCGGAAAAGCTCTCTCTCGTTTTCCGTAGAAATTCAATATAGTCAGCAGCCAGTGATTGCAATGCCTGCGGATGAGCCGCGGAAATGCAGAGAACCGCATCCTCTGATGAGAGCGCTGCTACGGCCGGTGCAGGACTCAACATCCCGTCGACAGATCCGACAATCACGTGCGCATTCGTGCCACTGAATCCAAACGAACTGATACCGGCAAATTGGACGCTGCCTTCATGCGGCCAGGGGGTCGGCGTTGTAGGAACTTTGATTGGCCACTTTTGCCAGTCGATGCGGGAACTCGGCGAAACAAAATGAAGATGAGGTGCAATGCAATGACCTGGCTGCAGCATCAGGACGACTTTGATCAAGCCCGTCAATCCAGCTGCCCCCTCAGCGTGACCCAGATTAGTCTTCACCGATCCGACATGAAGCGGACTTGATTCGGTATGCCCTTCGCCATACACAGCCCCTATCGAAAGAAACTCCATGGGATCGCCAAGTGGTGTGCCGGTACCATGCGCCTCAACGTAGCTCACCAAAGTCGCTTCGAGGCCGGCGTCCGCCAATGCGGACCTCATCACGTTCTTCTGCGCCCGGATGTTCGGAGCTGTAAGCCGAGCGCTACGTCCATCCTGATTCACGGCTGTTCCGTGAATGACTGCCAGTATTGGGTCGCCGTCGCGTTGTGCGTCGGTCAACCGCTTGAGCACAACTACGCAGCACGCTTCGCCACGCACGTAACCGTCAGCCGCGTTGTCAAACGTGTGGCAACGTCCACTGCGCGACAACATTCCACTGCGCGAGAAGCAAATGTTCAACTCGGGAGAGAGGATTAGATTTACGCCGCCGACGATCGCAAGATTGGTTTCTCCCCGACGTAGACTTTGAACCGCGTGATGGACGGCCACCAACGATGAGGAGCATGCCGTGTCGATCACTTCTGCCGGGCCATAACTCCCCAAAAAGTACGCGATCCGGCCCGCTGCGACACTATTTGCAGCTCCGGTGCTCGTATAGCCATCAATTTTTCGTGGCTCCTCCAGCAGAATGCGCGTCCAGTCGCTGTTGGAGATGCCTATCCATACCCCAGTCTGCGAGCGGGCCAGGCTGTGCGGGTTGATCGAGGAACGCTCCAGCGCTTCCCAGGTAAGTTCCAAAAGGAGACGCTGCTGGGGATCGGCTTTAGAGGCCTCGCGGGGATGAATGCCAAAAAAATCCGCGTCGAAAGCATCGATATCTGAAATGAACCCGCCATGCACGTCGTATGTCGTGCCGGCTTCATCAGGATCAGAGCTCCGGAAAGAAGAAGCATTCCAGCGCTCCGGCGGCACCATACTGATCAAGTCCTCCCCTTGCTCAAGCGCCTGCCAGAACCGCTCAGGTGAAAAGACACCTCCCGGAAGCCGCAGAGCGGTTCCAAGAATGGCAATGGGTTCCCGCGTGTGGTCGCTCGCGATCACTGGAAATTTCCCCCTGTCGATGTGGGTGCGAACAGGGACTGGCGCAGATGCCGCAACAGGAGATCTCGGGCACTGTCCAAATAGAGGTGGCCCTCTTCAAGGAAGAAGCTGCTAAAGGTGCTCGAGGTCTGCTCCCGCCATGCTTCCACCTGTTCCGGAGGAATAGTTGCATCGAAATTACCGCCGAAGGCAGTGATCGGACACTCCAACGGTTCAGGCTTCTCCGGCTGATACGCTTCGAGCAAGCAAATATCTGCGCGCAAAGTGGGAAGAGCCAGCGCAAGAAATTCTTTGTCGGCCAAAACGGCTGCAGGGATGCCACCGTAGCGCGCGTCGACCTCCCGAACCAACTCGTCATCCTCCAGATGGCCGATAGGCGGCAAAATAGATCGGCAGTGCGGAGCGCCAGAAGCCGAAACGAACAGATGCAGAGCCGTGCGGCCAGTCCTCCGTCTTATCTCGTGAAGGGTCTCGAAGGCGACTACACTTCCCATGCTGTTGCCGAAAAATGCAAATGTCTGATCCGCGGACAAACAATCAATCACTGCTCCAGCAAGGTCGGAGACAAGCGGGTCCATACGCTGATAAGGAGGCTCATAGAACCGAGACTCTCGCCCGGGTAGCTCCACGATGATTGTCTCGGCCTCGGGAGCCATCCGCTCAGACCATCCTCGAAACACGGCGGGGCCACTTCCCGCGTGTGGAACGCAGAAGAGCTGAACAACTGATCTGTCCCGGAATCGAGGTCGCTTAAGCATATTTAGCACTGGCGGCGCAGGAAATTAGTACGCCATTAATGTGCCCTCTTTCCTGCCCTTTCGAATGGTGGCAGCAAAGATGGCGGCGCTGACGGGCAAAATTACGACAGCGATTATGGCGAGCGTGCCAACAGGTTTTGCCACCGTGGCTAACGACGCGCCCTGGAGCATGGTGAGACGCAACGCGTCCAAGGAGTACTTCACAGGAATCAGGACCGAGATTTTTTGCATCCAGGTCGGCATCACATCGACCGGGAAATAAGCCCCACCGAGGATGCCGCTCAGACCGCCGAGCATCCAAGTGATGGGATCGCCTTTCTTCAGCCAGACAATGGCGGCCGCCGATAGAACCCCGAATCCCACGAAGATCGAAACCGATACCAGCAACACCAGCAGCGTAGCGAGCACGTTCATGTGCTGAAGGTTTACCCCGAAGAGAAGTACTCCGCCCAACAGAATCAGAAGGAGTTGCAGTCCCCCCGAAATGAGGCTGTAGAGGGATGAGAGCATTACGATCGTGACGGAGCCCGTCCGGCTAGAAAGCATCGCCTCTAAACAGCCCGTGACCTGTGCAGTGCGAATTGAGTCGGAAAACATCCTCAACATGATGTCGAAGTAACGCGCAAATGCCACCCCAATAAGCGCAAAGGGGAAATAATGCAACCCGGAGCGGCTGAGGGTACCTGACGCTGTCGGCGATACCAACCGGCCGACAAAGCTGAGAATCACCAGAAGCATCAGCGATTCCACCAGTCCCATCACAAATGCAGCCTGATAGCCGGACTCAATGCTGAAATCACGCTTGATGAATGCGACGGCTTTTCTCATCAGCGACATCATGAGGGTCTCCCACCCACCACGAGCTGGCGGTAATAGTCGAGCACCGTAATTCCCTTTGCATTGAGTTCTTTGATGGATTCACTACCTCTTATGGTTCCTCCTTCGACGACTATGACCTTGTTGCAAAGCAATGAAGCTTCTTCCGGCCGATGCGTGGCGATTAGCAGCGTTTTCCGCAAGTTCCGATGAATCGTGGTTGAAATCAATTCGATGATCTCGTCGCAGGCCACCGGGTCGAGTGCGCGTGTGGGTTCGTCAAGAATTAATACATCCGGTTCCGCCATCAGGACACGTGCGAGCGCCAGGCGCTGTTTCATGCCGGTGCTGTATGCGGAAACAACTTTGTCGCCCGCGTCCGGCAGACCCACCAATTCCAGCAGATACTCGATGCGCTCGCGCAACTGTCTCCCATAGAGATTGTCGAGTGCTCCGAAGAACTCGAGATTTTGCCTGCCAGTCAATCGCCAAAAGAAACTGCGCTCTTCGTTGAAGACAAACCCGACGGAACTCCGTGGCGCTGCGTTCTGTTCAAGCGTGCTGTGCCCGTTCACAAGCACCTTCCCCTCCGTGGGAAGCAGGACTCCGGCGATCAGCTTGAGTAGAGTTGTCTTGCCGGCGCCATTCGGTCCCATGACAGCGATGCGGTCACCCGTTTGCACCTCGAGATCCGCATTCGTAAGCGCGGTGAAGACGCGCCGGGGCCGAAGCGGCGCCAGCACCCACTCCCGGTATCGTTTTGGGATGGGAAAGCGCATCGTCACATCCTGGACCTCAATCAGCGGCGATTCGCGTGCGGACCTTTCCGTCGAGATCAAAGCGGAGGGCGCATTCGTCGTCGTCACAAAACTTCCGCCTCTCTACGTGTCACCTTCTCCAAAAGCTCCGCAGTTGCCTCATCGATGCCTTGACGGATGATTTGAGCAACCTCTCTTCCATGCTCACTTAGTAGCGTCTCGTGAGACCCGGGGATAACGTGAACGTCCAAGCCGCCCTCGGAATATCCAGTCCAGCCAAAGTTGTGGTCCAGCTTCAGCTCTTCCTCATTTCCAATCAGCGTGATACGTCCCGGCCAAGAGGGGAGTTTATGCCTGTAGAGCAATTGCAGATAATTGACCCTGCGCTCCTCAAAACGATCGGCCTCGCGATCCTCTGCCGACCTTGCAATGCCCAGTTTTCGATTCGCCAAGTCGCGAATCCGATGACGTCGTTCTTGGCCTCTGGAGCGCGCGATATCCGAAAGCACTACTCGGATATGTCCCAGCCGTCTTTTCAGAAAGAACAAATCTTTCTGTAGTACTCGCCACCTTGACGGCTGCCCAGTATCCAGCAGAACCAACAGCTTTACTTTCTCGCCTTGTTGCTCCAGAAGCCTTGCAATCTCCAGAACGGCAATGCCTTCTACGCAGTTTCCGCCAAGCAGATAAGGCCCCGAGGGCTGAACCTGCCGTAATTCCGCCAGATACTCACGCGCGAGTTCTTCCACGCTGGAATAATCTGCTCCAGTCTCCTCCATCCAGCGAGGCTGGAACCCGAAGACTGGCTGATCTTTGCCGAGGTGAGCTATGAGTTGGGAAAGGACAAGCAACGGGCCATCTGGTCTATTAAATCCAGCGACGAAGAAGAATGGTGTGCGGCTGCCGCGGGGCTGCGCGGGCACCAGCCGCTGCCACGAACTCGGCTCGCTCGTATAGCTGTATCGACGAGTCGACAGCTCGAAAGTAATATGACTCGCGAGGCCGGCGATCGTCGGGTTGACAAAGATCGAGCGTAACGGCAGTTCGATATCCAGCTTGGCCCGGATATCGGAGACAGCTCGTGTGGCGGCCAAGGAGTATCCCCCAAGCTCGAAAAAATTGTCGTGCACAGAAATCTGCCTGACTTGCAGCACTTCGCGCCAGATTTCCTCGAGAACCGCCTCGACATAATTGCCTGGCGCGATTCGCTCCCGCTCAATCCCTCCCTCCGCTGCCTGCAGCTCATTTCGCCCGTGCTCACCATGAGCATCTTCCAGCAAGGCCGGCTGAAATTCGGGACCCAGAAGCGCCTTGCGATCGACCTTGTTGTTGGGAGTGAGAGGAATGCTGTCAAGTTGGACGAACGCTGCGGGAATCATTGCGTCCGGCAACTGCCCGCGTAGACTCCTGCGAAGCTCAGCGGCATCAATCTTTGATTGACTCCGAGTGGTGCAATAAGCAATAAGCTTCTTATCCCCCGGAATATCCTCGCGGACTGTGACGGTTGCCTGCACTATGCCAGATAGGCCCTCCAGGGCTGCCTCCACCTCACCCAGCTCGATGCGGTAGCCGCGGAGCTTCACCTGCTGGTCCAGTCGGCCGACATACTCCACACTTCCATCGAGCAGGCGTCGCACCTGATCACCAGTCCGATAGAGCCGCGTCTTGGAGTAGAGACCTTGTCCAGTGACAAACCTTTCCGACTTCAGATCTCCACGATTCCAATAGCCTCGTGCCAGACCCATCCCACCGATAAAGAGCTCTCCTATCACGCCCGGCGGCACTGGACGGCCGCTTTCGTCGAGTACATGGAGCTGCGTATTGTCAATGGGGCGTCCAATGGTGATTCGATCGACCGGCGCTTCAATTCGCTGCCGCGTTGACCAAATCGTCGTCTCCGTCGGGCCGTAAAGGTTCCACACCTCTGCTCCGGTCGCCACCAGCTGCTCCGCAAGATCGCGCGAAAGCGCTTCACCGCCGCAGAGAATCTTCAGTCCGGGCTTTCCCTTCCACCCGGATTCCAAAAGCAATCGCCAAGTCACCGGTGTAGCCTGCATCGCAGTGATGTTGAATTCAGTCAGCAACTGAGCCAAGGCGGCTCCATCAGCTACAGCACTCCTTGGTGCGATGACGACCTGCGCTCCGCTCACCAGCGGCAAGAATAGCTCCAGACCTGCAATATCGAAAGAGAGCGTTGTCACCGCAAGCAGTCGATCCGTCTCGCTCATGCCCGGTTCCCGCCTCATCGAGGCAAGCAAGTTGACCAGCGAGCGGTGGCAGATCTCGACCCCCTTCGGATTTCCCGTCGATCCGGATGTGTAAATGATGTATGCAAGATCATCTGGAGCCACTGGAACTGCGGGCAAAATGACAACATCGTTCCGATCTTTATGCACATCCCGATCCATGCAGATCAATGACGGAAGCGCGCTGGGCAAACGTTCAAGCAGGTCACTCTCCGTGACCAACACGGATACCCCGGCATCCTCGAGCATGTAAGCAAGCCTGGCCACGGGATAATCGGGATCAAGCGGAACGTAGGCGGCGCCCGCCTGCCAGATTGCAAGAGGAGCCACGGCCAGATCCAAACTGCGATTCAAGCAAAGCGCAACGCGGCTGCCGGTCCCGACGCCCAGCGAACGCAAGAGACCAGCCAGCTCGCTCGAGCGAGCCCACAACTCGCGGAAGCTCAGTTGTTCTTCGCCGCACACAGCCGCGATCTTGTCGGGAGAAGCTTTTACCCGCTGCTGCACCCACTCCAGCGTGCTGTGCACAGGCAATGCCATGGACTCACCGTTGTATTTGGAGAACCACTCTTCCGCCTGATCGTTGGCGACTAAAGCAAGCTCCATGAGCGGCGAATCCGGTCGAGCCGCCATCTGCGCCGCCAGAGTTTGAAAGCAACCCGTAAAGCAGGCAATGGTATGGGGATGAAAGAGCGCTCCATCGTATTCCAGTGAACCCGAAAACTTGCCTTCCGCCTCCCACATATACAGCGTCATGTCGAGATTGCTGCCGCCGCTCACCACCTCGTATTCCTGCGCCCCCGGCGTGTTCAGCAGAACGAAGGCAATCTGGAAAAGCGGTGAACGAGACATATCTCGTTTCGTCAAAAGCTCCCGAACTAAAACTTCAAAGGGGACATCCGGGTGAGCCAGAGATTCGAGCACCGTGGTGCGCACTCGGTTGACTAGTTCTCTGGCGGTGATATCTTGTGTCACCGCAGTTCTTAACAGATGCGTATTGATGAAGCATCCAATCAACCCTTCCAATTCCGGTACGGTCCGCGTTGATACTGGAGTACCGACAACGATGTCGTCTTGTCCGGTGTACCGGGCAAGAAGCGCCTTGAATATCGCCACCAACACCATGAAGGGGGTAGCAGCACTCTCCCGGCCCAGCCGCTTCAGCGATTCCGAGGTTGCTTGATCCAGTTGGAATGAACAAAGCGCGGACTCGTGTTCCAGAGAAAACGTGCGCGGGTAGTCTAAAGGAATCTCGATAGAGGCAGGAGCTGACTTGAGTTTATTCTTCCAGTATTCGATCTGAGGAGCCAGGAATGTGGAGTCCGCCCTCTTTCGTTCCCATATCGCGTAGTCTCCATATTGAACGGAAAGCTCAGACAATTCTTTTGCCTGTCCGCGCCCCATCGCTTCAGATAGCGAGCAGAGCTCCGCGAAGAAGATACCCAAAGACCAACCGTCGCAGACAATGTGGTGGGCCGCCAACACGACCTGGCATTCGGTATTGGAAAGACGGATCAGTACGACCCGGAAAAGAGGTCCGACGGCAAAATCGAATCGACGAGCGGAGAACTCCCGTATCGTTGACTCTACCGCCGTTTCCTGTTCAGTTCCCCTAAGGTGAGCCAGGTCGTATGTTTCGAGCTTGGGCGACAAATCCAACCGAATTTCTTGAGCCGGTACTCCATCCACCTCGACGAAACACGTGCGCAGAATCTCGTGCCTATCCACCAATGCACACAACGCGAGCTCCAGAATCTCCGCCTTCACGGCATTGTGAAAGCGGCGCGTCGCAGTGATGTTAAAGGCTGTGCTCAACGGATTTAGGTTTTGCTGAATCCAGAAGCGCTCCTGAGAAGAGGACAAGGGGATCCGCGTGTTCGGCGCCGATCGTCTGGGAATGGAGGATGATTTCTCGGAAAAGCGGAGAGCCTGAATGATCTCTGCTTTATGCTCTGCAATCGTCCTTTCCAGTTCCTTCGTGAGACGTCCAGATGGAGCGCTGCAGCGCAATTTGTTCCCCTCGACACTCACACGGATGCCGAGCCGGCGCAATTCGGATAAAAGCTGGACGGTGCTCAAATGTTCCACAAAGCTGACCATGTAGTCTTGTATGGTTATCCTGAAAAGAGAATCTTCCAGCAGGGAACGCCACCGGGGGGATCGAGCGTGTATCGTGAGCGAGTGGTCAGCGCTGCTGGGTTACGACGCTTCCCCAAAAAACGGGTTTTTATCAGCAATTCTCTCCAGCTGTAGATGCCAATTCAGAGCAGCAGCCTATTATCTGCAAGCACACCCAAGAGAAATGCATGCGGCCTTTCCTGGCCGAGCACACGTTGGGAAAATTGGAGCACATCATCAGTCAGGCAATCAGACGGTAACCATCACACCCCACCACTCCGGAGGCATCCAGTTCGCGGAATTCAGTTTCCATTTCGGGGGAGCGAAACTGTTCTACGTTTTACTCTGTGCCGCGCATAGACGCAATAGCGCTTTGGTTCGTCCATTTCGCGGCACTCCAATACATTCCAGACAAAGTGGTTAGCCTCAATGACGCCTTCTCCGGTCCATCGGCGCCTGGCTGCCCTGATGCTCCTGAAACACAGCCACCTTGGTGACATTTGTACTTTGGATTCCGGTGACCTTAAGTTTGCGATTTAGATTACTATGGTTATCTCGCACCGCTGGTCCATAGACGGAAAAGGACTTGTCCAGTAGGCGAAAGCGAAAAACCCGTGGACTGTCTTGGTTGAGAACTTCAGAAGCGTTGGCCACTGGTATAACATTTCTTCGACCAGCCGTCCCAGGCCAAACGTTGGCCTGGATCTTCCCGCATTCGAGTCCTCGCATGCCCGCGCGAAATGAAGACTTTAAGGAATCGCATGAGGTGGGGATGACCGTAAACCTTTGGTATGCTCATCCGAAGGATCTGCCGGCGCAAGCAACCGCCGGGGATTGGGAAAATATCCTGAACGCAGAGGAACGCGCACGCAGCGGAACTTTCCGATTTGAAAAGCATCGTCGCGAATACATTATTACTCGGCTCCTGGTACGCTACGCGCTTTCACACTATCATCCTGCCCCTCCGCAGACCTGGAATTTTCGGACGAACCGGTACGGAAAACCCAGCGTTGATCCCGATTGTGGTTTGCGTTTCAATCTCTCCAATTCCTCAGAATTGGTTGTTTGTCTCATGGGCAACGAGGTCGAACTTGGCGTAGACATTGAACCGCATGGCCGGGCAATAGAAGTGGCCAAACTTGCGCGCGAGTTTTTTTCATCTCTGGAACTGGAGCAAATCGAGACTTTAAGCGATCAGGAAAAATTCAACCGCGCGTTATCATTGTGGACCCTAAAGGAGTCTTACATTAAAGCGCGGGGACTTGGTCTCTCGCTTCCGCTCAAAAGCTTTTCCTTTGTTTTTGGCCAATCAAATCGATTCCATCTGAAGTTAGATCCTGGTCTTGCAGACGACCCAGCGAACTGGCGGTTCCGGCTACTCGATCTGGCAGAACACCGCGTTGCAGTCGCAGTTAGAAGCGACCTTGATCCGCATGTGAACATATGGGAGGCTCGACCGCCACTGTATGCTCCTGTACTCCAGCGAGATGGCAAGGAAGCGGCCGTTCAGTTCTTAAATTGATTCGCGCCGCTTGCGGCGAGCCGGACGAGGCGGTCGTCAGGGTTCGAGCTGCTTCCCTGAAATCAGTCCGTGGCGCCGGCGCGAGGCTCCGTGAGCGAAGAGAAGCGGAAGAACCTCCCAAGAAATCCCGGCCAAAGGTTTTACGTCGCTCAACCTCTCGATTGGAGCTC
>JANWJB010000008.1 GCA_025449575.1 Acidobacteriaceae bacterium | reverse complement strand
CTTCGCGCGTTGAAGATGCGCCGCCCGCATCCACCAATGTGATGGGCGCCGAGTATCCGCGGGTTCTACCCGATCACCGTGCCGCATTTCAGCTGAAAGCACCCGACGCCAAAAACGTCGGTGTCGATATTGCCGGCAAGCGCTTCCCCATGACGCGCGATGCTGCCGGCGTCTGGAGCGTTACCACTTCGCCGTTGGTCGTTGGCTTCCACTATTACTCACTCGACGTTGATGGCGTTCGCATGAATGATCCCGGCAGCCATACCTTCTTCGGTACCGGCATCGATGCGAGCGGCATCGAAATCCCTGAAGAGGGTGTGGACTATTCCCTCGCCAACGACGTGCCGCATGGTGATGTGCGCATACGCATCTACCGCTCGAAAATCACCGGGGAGTGGCGCCGCTGCTTCATCTATACCCCGCCTGATTATGACAGCAATGTTACCGCGCGCTATCCCGTGCTCTACCTTCAGCACGGCTCGGGCGAAGATGAAACCGGGTGGATCTTCCAGGGCCACGCCAACCTTATCCTCGACAATCTCATTGCCGAGAAAAAGGCCGTACCTATGATCATCGTCATGGACAACGGCTATGCATCCAAGCCGGCAGGACCGTTCGCATCGTCTAGCACGGGGCCAGCCGCGAACTTTGCCACATTTGAAGACGTGATGATCCAAGAGGTCATCCCGATGATCGACTCCACGTTCCGCACCATTCCCGATCGCGATCATCGCGCGATGGCAGGTCTATCTATGGGAGCCAACGAAGCTCTTCATTTGGCCACCGATCATCTCGACACCTTCGCCTACATGGCTGGATTCAGCGGCACCATGAACGGCCTCAACACCGCACCCCTCGATCCCGCGACGGCCTTCAACGGCGTCTTCAAAGACGGACCTGCATTCAACGCAAAGGTGCAGCTCCTTTGGCTCGGCATGGGCACCAAGGAACCTAATCCCTTCCCGAAAGCCATCGGAGCCTTCCGCTCCATGCTTGATAAGGCGGGGATAAAATACGTCTACTTCTCATCTCCCGGCACATCCCATGAATGGCTCACATGGCGCCGAGACCTAAATGATTTTGCACCGAGGTTGTTCAGGCAGTAGCTCTGCATACAGCGCCGCTTCGACGCAAACGACCCTTACCACTCCGCTACCGAGCCATCTACCTGGAAGACTCGCGCCATCGGATTGGTGCCGCCGAATGGAAACTTCGCCAGTGATGCTTCGCTGAGCTCAAATCCCAATCCGGGCTTGCTGGAGAGAGGAAATCTTCCATCCACCATGCGCATAGGCGGAAACCCGAACCACTCGGCCCAGATTTCGTCCTTTTTAGTGGGCTTAACGAAGCTGCAGATCTCCTGGACCAGGAAGTTAGGCATGGAGGCATCGACGTGGAGGGTGGCAAGGCCTCCGATCGGGCCCTCACACGCATGAGGAGCCATCGACATATTGGAGTAGTTAGCCATGTCCGCCACCTTCCGCAACCCGGTAATTCCGCCCACATGATTGATGTCGGGTTGCAGAATGTCCACAACGCTCTTTTCAATCAGCTCGCGGAACCCGAATGCCGCTACAAGACGTTCGCCAGTCGCGATCGGAGTCGTGGTGCGCCGGGAGATGCGCGCCATTGCCGAGACATTTTCCGGCGGGCATGGTTCTTCCACCCACAGCAGACGCAAGGGTTCAACCTCCTTGCAAATGATAGTGGCTACGCTGGGACTGGTCTTGGCATGGAAATCCACGGCAATGTCGATGGAGTCGCCGAGCTTCTCGCGGATCCGCGCCAAATACTTGACCGCCCGCTCGATCTTGGGAGTGGTCTCAATCCACTCGTATGCCTGGTCCGGAAGTCCGACCTTGAAGCAGGAAACTCCAGTGGAAAGCGCGGTCTCGCGCAGTTCGGCAAGCTGTTCATCCGTCCTCGCATTTTCCGCATGGTAGTAGCCGCGCACGCCCTTTGCATCATAGGGGCCGCCAAGCAACTGATATACCGGAACGCCCATCGCTTTGCCGCGAATATCCCATAGCGCTTGATCAATGCCGGAAATCGCAGAGCCCATCAGCGGACCGGCGCGGTAAAAGCTTTGCACGTACATCGACTCCCAATGATGCTGTACTTGGAGCGGATCTTTCCCAACCACAAAATCACGGAAGTCCTGTACACAGGCAATCGTGGAACCGGCTTTGCCCTCCAACGTCGCTTCGCCCCAGCCCACCAGGCCCTGATTGGTCTCCAGCTTTACGAACACGTAGGGACGGTCGGAGTTGGGCGTTAAGGAAACGCCAAAGACCTTCATGTTGGTAACCCGCAGGTTGGTGTTTACGTCTTTGAACAGTTCCACTTCGTTCTGCCGGAAGCCATACTGAAAATATGGGTTGCATCCGCAAAGGTCGGAAGGGCGCAAAGCCGAATTCGCGGCAGCATGCAACGGGCGGGCGCCGGCAGCCGCGAACGCCGCCGCTGCTCCTCCAAGAAATTTACGTCTGTTCATGCGATTCGATTCCTCTCCCACTGTTTCGTGTCTACGGTGACGCCAAGGCCAGGGCCTTTGGGCAGTTCAAAAAATCCGTCCTGAATGACTGCGGAACCCGCGCCGGAATCCGGGATCTGCAGCACGAAGAAATTGGGCATGCTGGCAGCGGCGTGCAAAGCGGCAGCGGTCGCGATTGGTCCAGCGGAATGCCACGGAGCCATTGCCGTGTAATACGTCTCGGCCATCGACGCAATGCGGCAAACCCCCGATATTCCATAGATCAGCAGATCGGGCCTCACCAGATCGATCACGCCTTCCCGCAGCAGATCCTGAAAGGTTCCCGCGTTGCTGATATTGCGTCCGAAGCCGAGCGGCACGACGGTCTCGTCGGAGATCTTATGCAGAGCCTCAAGGTTCGTAACCGTACAGGGCTCGTCGAACCATAGGGGATGGTACGGCTCCAGGGCGGCGGCCAAGAACGAAGCGTCGCCGGGCGTCAGATGGTCCCGGCTTTCGACCGCAAACTCCGCTTCTGGCGCGGCGGCGCGAAATACCTGGAATCGCTCGACGTTGGCTTTCACGAATGCGCTCCCCTGGTTTCGCGCGGTGGGGCTGGTGATGGGCAAAAGAAACGCGCGCACTCCCGCAGCCATCTGCTGTTTCAAGCTGGCCTGCAGCTCGCTGTCGGAAGAGCCGGTCAACCGTGCGATCGCGCGGGCCTTGAAGCGTGTGGGGCCGCCCATCACACGGTATACCGGCGTTTTGGTTATCTTGCCGACAATATCGAGCAGCGCCATGTTGAGCCCACCTTGAGCCGGCGGCGGCGCCATGGGCGTCAAAGGCTCATATGCGTAGGCGGACTGGCCAACGAGCTGCTGCAGAGCCTCCACATCTGTTCGGGAAAGTGGCTTGCACTCGCCGTACCCCGTGATGCCGGAACGGGTGTTTACCTGCAATACGCTGTAGGCATTCTTTACTCCTGGGCCTGGGACAGCGAACGCATGAATCTGCGAAATCGTGTGAGGCCCGGAGCCTGCGGTCGGCGCCGACTGGAGAGCCGCAAGGTTTTTCACTCTCTCTTGACTGGTGATGAGCGAATTCATTTGAATCCCTTTCGCCGCGGGGGTTTTGGTGCGGAGCCATCTTACTCTAAACGCCCAATGATGGGACATTATTCGTGCCCAACCCAGCGAGGGCCGCGGTCAGCCCACAGATTTGGTCCTCCCGCTCTCGATCGTTCGCACGCGGCGCTTCTGACGGCGGGAATCACCGGTCGGTCATGGGGTTCGTCCGTCTGTTTTCCTATATTGTTATCAACCCGCTCTCTTCCAATCTCAGCAACGCATGGTTCGCCACGAGCGGGTTACCATAGACCACATTCGTCGTTGAAGTACCATTTCAGAACACGGAGCGCTCTTAGGGTGTTCCAGCGACTTGGCCTACCGTCGCCCGCTTCCAGCGGGAAGTGAACTTTGCCCGGATGAGTATTCTCCAGAAGCCAAAAGCCACCCGATTTGCGCTTAGATCGCAACAGTTGAACGGCTTCCTCTAATCTCTTATCGGGAGCGCCACCTACTGCGCAGAAATAGTCAAGGCCTCTCAATACGTCGTAGTGCCACCGCGTGGGAAACGAGAAGTCCGTCCAAGATGAATTAACAACCGCGCCCGTTTTCTTACGCCGAAATAGCGATCTTTCCAATAGGTACTCTTCGCCGCATGTTCTGGCTGATACCAGTTCGGCAGAACTACCCATTGCTCTCTCGTATGCAAGCAAGCCCTCTAAAACGTTGATCGTTGTTGCGAAGGATGAACGTGTCGAGCCACGTTCCGCTTCACAATTCCATCCACCATCGTTTAGTTGTTCATCAAGCAGCCGCCGTACCAAAAGACTCATGTCGCGTCCGAAATAGACACCTATTGCTACGGTTCTGCCATTAATGCAGGGCTCCGTTTCGCCGGAGAAGAACGGTTGACCGGCCTGTTCCCACCGGCAGCCGTTCTCAACTTTGGAAATCGCTCGTTGAACTCGGGTTGATTCTGGGGCTATGCCGAGGGCCACTAGCAGTTGAAGGGTCGGTAAGGTTGGAGTCCAAGGCTGCGGTTCCTTCTTGCGATGCCAATCGAAATTGCCCCAGGCTGGAGGGACGAGGCTGGGTCATTTCTAAATGGGAGACGGCTCCCGATCGCAACCGCGAGTTCAAGTACTACCGGCTCACCGAAAAAGGCAAAAAGCAGCTTCTGGTCGAAGAGTCGCAGCGGAAGCAGATGATGGAAGCAGTCGCGCGTGTGATGTGGCCTGCCCCCTCCAAGGAGAGCTGAGATGCGATGGATGGTGGCAGATCAGAAAACGGAATGCGGATCTCGGGCGCGAGCTTGAAACTGACATCCTGAATAGCAGGAATACCACGGAAACTTCTCGAAAGATTTTGTAACTCAAGCATGGCATCAGCCTCCATTGTCTCGTTCAAACGCGGGCAGTTGAAATAGCCGTGGTTCACAGTATTCGGTTGCCAGGTCAGCCCCCGTCTTAAACAACTATTCGTAGCGCAGCGCCACTGTTGGCTCAACCTTCATTGCTGCTCGGGCTGGAATGAGTGTTGCCGCAAGCGCCACCAGAACCAGAAGAAACGTGGCCAACGCATACATTGCCGGATCATGCGGCTTGACCTCGTAGAGAAGGCTCTTCAATAGTTGCGCCGTGGCCACGGATGCCGCCAGACCAATCACACCTCCCGCCACAATCAGCCGCACTCCCTCACCGGAGATCAACCGCAAAATGTCCACTCGCGTTGCTCCTAGCGCCATGCGGACTCCGATCTCCTGAGTGCGCTGGGTCGCCACAAACGAAATGACGCCGTAGAGCCCGATGACAGCCATCAGCAACCCACAAAATGCGAAGAACCCCAAGAGTGCCGTCTCAAATCTCGGGCGATCAGCCAGCTTGCTGACCTGTTCGTTCAGGGCCTCAGTCGCGACCGGGACGGTCGGGTCGAGTTGAGCAATCTGCGACCGCACCCACGGAACTGTTGCCTCAGTCGAAAGCACAGAATCTACAATCAGCAGCGGCGGGGGGCCACCCCAATTATCGGCAGCGCTGTGTCTAAGAAAATAGATCTCCGGCTCGTCAGGTTCTACGAGCCCGCTATTTTTTACATTCCCTGCCACGCCCACGACCGTGTACCACGCCGCCGCAGTACCGTAGCTCGAATGAACGCGCTGACCGATTGGGTCCTCGCCAGGAAACAGGCGAGCTGCCAGAAGCCTGCTGATGATGATCAGAGACTCCTTGGAACGACGATCTGCTTCGGTAAAATTGTGCCCGCGGACGATAGGAATATTCAATGACTGAAAGTAATCGGGCGTGACCGTACGTACAGCCAATGGATCGCCCGGTCCTTGCTCTGACTTTGGCTTGCCTTCAACTACCAGATCGGACGAGCGACTGCCACCATGCCAGCCTCCCGGAGGCACTGAATCGCTTATTGCGACGGCGCGTATACCCGGAAGACGCCGAATTGCCGCTTCTGCACGAAGGTAAAAATCCATCTCCTTCTGGCCCGTGTTATAGCGGAACCAGGGCAGAGCGATCCGCACAGTGAAGACACCGCCCGGTTGCATTCCCAGGTTCTGTTTCTCAATGTTTTGAAAGCTCCTGAGCAAAAGTGCCGAACCCGAGAGCAGAATCATGCTCACTGCAATCTGTCCCACCACCAGACTTCGCCGCAGGACAGTGCTCTTGAAAGTTTTCGCGGCGCGTGCCGCCAAGGCAATAGCGTGTGGCCTCTGCAAGGCAGGCAACAGACCGAACAACGCTCCACAAACCAATGACAGAAGCACTGTGAAGAGCGCGATGCGAAAATCCAGACCGGCCCGCTCAAGAAATGGAATCCCGGTGGGAGCCAGATCGAGAAAAACCCGCAGCAACCCAGCCGCAAGCGCCAATCCCACAGCCGCCCCGGCAAGCGAGAGCAACGTGGCCTCAGTGAGCGTTTGCCGAATGAGACGTGCCTGAGAGGCACCGAGCGCAGAGCGCACAGCCAGTTCGCGTTCCCGAGCCTCGCCCCGCGCCATCATCAGACTAGCCACATTCGCGCAGCCAATCAGCAGTACCGCCAACACTGAACCGAGCAGTATCCAGGCCGTCAACTGCACGTCCTGCGTCTCACGATCGCGCAGCGAACGAATGCTTAGGTGAACGTCTTTGCGAACACCCGGAGGAATAATAGTGTCCCGCGTATGTGCGAACAAGGGCTCCATCTCCGCCCTGGCCTGCGCGATGCTTACCCCGGGCTTGAGCCGCGCGAACGTACGCATCGGATTGCCGAAACCTCCATTCGCGGTCGCTTGGGCCGCCCGGTCCAGCGCCATTGGGAAGATCACGTCAGCTGACTGAAGAGTGGGAAACTGAAAATCCCTGGGCAGAACGCCAACCACGCGCGCCGGACTGCCATCGACGTCGATCAAGCGGCCAATGATCTCTGGACTCTGGTTGTAGTGGCTCTTCCACAACCCATAGGAAATGATCACGACACGAGGCCCATTGGGCCGGTCTTCCCCGGGTAGGAAATTGCGCCCCAGTACCGGTGAAATTCCAAGCAGAGGCAGAAACTTTGCGTCGAAAGAGAGGCACTCAAGTTGTGTCGGATTGTTCTCGACCAGATCGCAGGCATGTGGCATAGTTCCCTGGGAAGCCATGGACTCAAACGGCTTTTGATTGTCGCGCCAATCAAAGGAGAAGCTGCCCATCATGAATTCCTGCTTTTCCAGTGAATGCACTATCCCAACTGATACCAGCCGATCACTGTGCGCGTAGGGCAAGCTGCGGAATAGAATCCGGTCCACCACGCTGAACACGGAGGTAGTGGCCCCGATACCCAACGCCAGGGTGGCAATCACAGCGATGGTGAATATTGGGTTGCGCCGGAATCCCCGCAATGCATAACGGACATCCTGCGCCACCGTGTCCATCCACCAGCCCGGCCGCTGCTCATTACACTCTTCCCGTGCCCGTTCCATGCCGCCGAATTCGACCAATGCATGCCGGCGCGCTTCAGAGACGGATAAACCTGCCCCCACTTTCGCCGCAATTGACTGTTCCAAATGAAACTGGACCTCAGCGTGAAATTCTTCATGCTTCTTGCGAAAAATGAGAAACCGAAGCCGGGTTAGGAATTCCGTCATCATCACGTCGCCCCCACAGTTCGCCCAAGAACCAGCCCAACAGCGACAGACAGCCGATCCCAGGTTTCGACTTCCGTTTCCAGTTGTTTCCTTCCTGCTGCAGTCAACCTATAAAACTTCGCCCGCCGATTGTTTTCTGAGTTTCCCCATTCCGATTTGATCCAACCCTTGTATTCCAGGCGATAGAGCGCCGGATAAAGCGATCCTTGTCCAATCCGAAGTACATCCTTTGATAGCTGCTGAATACTCTGGGCTACACCCCATCCATGCATCGGTCCTGTAGCCAGCGTCTGCAATATGAGCAGGTCCAACGTGCCTTGTAGGAGTTCTGTGGATGTTGGCATTCGTACCCCTCGATAGTCGACAGCAGGATTACGCGGACTCTTATCGGATGTCAAGGGGAAATGCTCAATCTGTGTTCCGCCCAAAAATTTCGGTTGACGTAAAATCGCCGAACCGCTTTCTGAGGGATTTGCAGGGATGAGTGCATTGCCGAGGATCCCGAGCCAGGCCGATCTTGCATCAGCGGTAGCCAAGCGCTATTGGGAGAACGCCGCAGCTGCTCTTGAGACACTGCTGGCCGAATCTTCCGACCCGGCCAGTGCCCTGCGCCGCTATCCTGAGACGTTTCGCTGGGCGCTCGAGAATGAGAACCGTATGTGCCTGAGTGGGTTGATGGCTGCGGAATATGACGATCTGCCGGAAGCGGTGAAGAAAGAGATCCAGACCTTTGCGGACGTCAATGTCGCGTGGCTGAGCAAGGTTCTCTCAGCCGCGAGAGCTTCGACGCGATTGCCGCGAAATATCCTGCACCGAAAGAGCGTCTGTTTGCAACCTCACGCAGCTTGATTCAGTTCTGCATTTCCCATCCGCAACAGTTCCGTAACGTCTTCTTCGGGCCTGAGAACCGCAACGGCGTCCGCGCTGGACAATACATCGACGACATAGGCAGGCCGTTGTTCGAACGTTTCGTGCAGCTCTTTTTCGATGTTGCCAGGGATGAAGGATTGCCAAGTAAGGCTGACATGGTGGTCGCCCACACCTGGTGGTACTCGATCTTTGGTCTCGCCACCCTCATGGTTATCCAAGGGGTAGTGCCTGACCGGCCTGACCAGACTCTCGTGGTCGAGCAAACGATCGCAACGCTTTGGGCGGGCGTTCAGGCTGTTCCGCGATTGCCGAAGAGTGCAATCGCTAAGCGATCTGGCCGATCCAGTGCCTCAAAACGCTAACAGCTTCTGACTACTTAGGAGTCGTTGGAAGTATGTCCGTGGAGTACCAAGACTCAACCAGTTTTCCAAGGCCGTAGCCCTTCTGGTGGCACGAGAGGCCAGTAAAGCTGCAGCCTTTGGGCAGGTCTCACCCACCGCACACGGCGTTTCCTGCTAATGCGCACGTCAGCGGGAGTACGCCAAATCGCCAATGCGCTCATTGAGGATCTTCGATCATTCGGCTAATCCCACATGACGATCTGTTCAACGGATTGACTCACTTGGGCCGGACTAAAGTAAGTTTGTGCTGACGGGAACAATACGGGAACATTCACGATTTATTACTTTCAACCACTTACAAGAATGGAGTAAGGAAAGGCCTCGCAGAATCGACATCGGAAATTCTGGTAAGTTATTGATTCTAAATGGTGGCCAGAGGCTGGATCGAACCGCCGCCGCCGGCCTTTTCAGGGCCGCGTGCTTCCATCACGGCGCTGCGCGCCATAGCTCGTCGCGCGGCGGGAGTGCTCTTGATTGTGCAGGATGGTGGCCCCTAAAAACGAAAAGAGGACGGGGATCGAACCGCCGACGCCGGCCTTTTCAGGGCCGCGTGCTTCCATCCCATCGCTGCGCGCCATATCGTCGCGCGGCGGGAGTCCCTTGATTTTGCAGGATGGTGGCCAGAGACGGGATCGAACCGCCGACGCCGGCCTTTTCAGGGCCGCGCTCTACCACTGAGCTATCTGGCCTTGCAGTGAGGAGCCGGATTTGGCAGCGGCAAGCGCCGCGGGCACAAATCCAGCCTAGAGGGAGCGCTGCGCAACCGGCTCTATAGACAGCTGCACAGCGCGAAAACACCATTCCCCGGCTTGCGGCCAGGGTTCAGGCAATCATTTCATGGCGCTGAGGAAAAAGGAGCTGCCATCGCTCTCTCCCCACCGTTTACTTCTATAGAGGCTGCACGTCGGCAGCTTGCCAGCCCTTGGGACCCTTCACGACGTTGAACTGCACCGCCTGACCTTCCTGCAAACTCTTGAAACCGTTTGAACTAATGGCAGAGTAGTGCACAAACACATCCTCGCCGTTTTGACGCGAGATGAAGCCATAGCCCTTCGCGTCATTGAACCACTTCACTGTGCCTTGTTCCATTTGGTGCCGTTCCTATATTGAATTGCGCTTGAGTGAATCGGAGCCACGGCTGGCAGCGACTTGCGGCGGGGCGAGGACTGCTCATTGTCCGGTTCGGTCTTACGCGCTGACAGTTTACCAGAATCCCGCCAATTTTCTGCCGGCCGCAGGGGAGCATCCCCGTTGGGTTGCCTGCAGGCATGAATTTAGGGCGGAAAAATAGACGACTTGTGCGTCTTGAACCGGAATCCCACAGAATGTCCATGGGTATCCACAGAAGTGCAGTCGAGTTCCGGCTGCATCTCAAGCAAGAGGAGCGCTACAATAGGCGCTGTCAAATATAAAGCTGAGCACGTCTTCGAGAGTATTCCGGTACGCCCGTGTTCTCTCGGATTGGGGGCCCATGAAATCTGTTATTGAAGGGACGGCACGGCAGCCCCAGAATCTCGCAGGCGTATTGGGCTAAGGAGAGATCGGGTGTCATTGAAAAACCTGCCTGAAGACATATCCTCTATTACGCTTCCAGAGGCAGAGGGGATTGTCGCGTACTTCTCCATGGAGATTGCCCTCGCTTCGGGCATACCTACCTACAGCGGCGGATTGGGGGTCCTCGCCGGGGACACGCTCCGCTCGGCTGCGGACCTTGGTCTGCCCCTCTCCGCCTTCACTCTGTTGCATCGCAAGGGCTATTTTCGCCAGCACTTGGACGCCTCCGGGGTGCAGACGGAGGAGGACCAGCCCTGGGAGGTCGAGAAGTTTCTGGACCTGGAAGACCCGTTAGTAGAGATCACTCTGGAAGGCCGCGCGGTACAGATCCGTGCCTGGCGATATGACCTGGAAGGGGTCTCCGGTCACGTCGTTCCCGTTTACCTGCTGGATACCGACGTGGAAGGGAACGATCCTCGTGATCGCACCATCACCGACCATCTCTACGGTGGAGACAGCGATTACCGGCTTCGGCAAGAGGCGGTGCTGGGCTTGGGCGGGGTCCGGATTCTTCAGGCGCTCGAGTCCAGCGTTCACGTCTATCACATCAATGAGGGCCATGCCGCGCTGCTGACCGTCGGCTTGATGGCCGGCCAGTTGGGCGGCGATTTAGACCGTGTGCCGGAGGAGCGAGACCGGCAAGCTGTGCGCAGACGCTGCGTCTTTACTACCCATACTCCGGTGCCTGCCGGCCATGACCGCTTTAGCTCTGAGCAGATGGAGCGCATTTTAGGGCGGCGGACGGCCATCCTGGCCGAGCGAATGGGAGGCTGCCGATCCGGCATGCTCAACATGACCGAGTTGGCGCTGGGCTCCTCCCGCTTCGTCAATGGCGTGGCGATGCAGCACGGCAAAATCTCTCAAGAAATGTTTCGGGACTACCACGTGGACTCCATCACGAACGGCGTGCATGCGGCGACCTGGATGGCGCCCCCGATGCAGGCCGTCGCAGACCGTAATTTCTCCCGTTGGCGCATCGACAACATGCAGCTCCGCTCACTCATTGGCGTTCCTTGCGAGGAGATTACCCGGGCGCACAACGACTCCAAGGAACGGCTCATCCAGGAGGTTGCAGCGCGAAGCGGCGTCGGCTTGCGGAAAGAGGTGTTTACCATCGGCTTTGCACGTCGTGCAGCCACCTATAAACGCGCCGACCTGCTTTTCTCCGATCCTGCCCGCTTGGCGCGCTGTGCGGCCGACGCCGGCGGCTTGCAGATTCTCTATGCCGGGAAGGCGCACCCCCGCGACCTCCCGGCCAAAGATATGATCCATCGTATCTATGAGATCGCCGCTGAGATCAGATCCGACTCCCTCAAGATCGTCTATCTGGAAAATTATGATTGGGAGCTGGGCGCGACACTCACTTCCGGTGTCGATCTCTGGCTTAACACGCCCGAACGTCCGCATGAGGCCTCCGGAACCAGTGGAATGAAGGCCGCTCTGAATGGGGTTCCCAGCCTGAGCGTCCTCGACGGCTGGTGGGTAGAAGGCTGTATCGAGGGCTTCACGGGGTGGGAGATTCCTGACAAAGACACTCGCGAGGAGGAGGCCGCCGGTCTTTATGAGCAGCTTGAATCGAAGATCCTTCCCCTTTATTATGGCCGGCCCCAGGAGTGGCAAAAGGTGATGCGCTGGGCCGCGGCGCTCAACGGCTCTTTCTTCAACACCCACCGCATGCTCCAGCAGTACATCTCCGACGCATACTCTCCGGAAAAGAGCATCAACGTTTCCGCCGCAGCGCTGGAATCCGTGTTGGTTCGTTAGGCTGCGCCCAGAGGTCGCACGCCGCGAGATCGCAAACCACGAGATGGCGCGGCCTTCCTGAATCTGCTCTCGAGCCCCTCCCGCATCACGCGACAAACGCGGGTTTGCCGGCGCTCTCAGCCAAGGGAGCCATCGGATCGTTATAATCTAGAAGTTTTCACCGCCGATCTTCTGACACACCGCCGAGTTGTGCAGCGGCGTTTTGCCGGCTGGGTGCTCGGCATGCGCTGGTAGTGGACAGGGACGGCCGGATACCGATCAGTTGTTTTGTTTGCCAGAAACGCATACGTCGCGCATCCGTAACGACCTCAATTTCAGAAAGCAAGCGAAGAGCAGCATGCGGGATTCCCCGCCAGTTCTCTTTGCCGGTCTGTATTTCCGTTCCGCGGGCGAGCAAGCGAGCTGCGGGGCGTTGTGGGAGTGAGCGAGAGAGATGTGGATTGTCCGACTTGCCTTACGGCGCCCATATACATTCGTCGTACTAGCTCTCCTGCTGATCATCCTCGGGCCGGTTTCCATTCTGCGCACCCCCGTCGACATCTTCCCCAACATTGATATTCCGGTAGTCACCATTGTCTGGGAATATCAGGGGCTGTCGGCCCAGGATATGGCGGACCGCATCGTCACCCGGAACGAGCGGTCGCTGACCATCGCAGTCGACAACATCGAGCACATCGAATCCCAATCACTCAATGGCGTTGCGGTGGTCAAGGTCTTCTTCCAGCCCAGTGTCGAAATCGGCAAGGCGATTGCGCAGGTCACTGCCATCTGTCAGGCTCAATTGCGGCAACTACCTCCCGGCACTACCCCGCCCTTCATCATCACCTACACCGCTTCTACCGTGCCAATTCTGCAGCTCGGCCTCTCCGGGCAGGGGCTTTCCGAACAGCAACTGAACGATTTTGGCCTGAACTTTATTCGTACTCGGCTGGTTACGGTGAATGGGGCGATGATCCCATACCCATATGGAGGAAAGCAGCGCCAGGTCCAGGTCGATCTCAACCTGCAGGCTCTCCAGTCGAAGGGGCTTTCGCCCAATGATGTGGTCAACGCCATCTCCGCCCAAAACCTGATTCTTCCGTCGGGGACCGTCAAGGTAGGCAGCTTTGAAGATCAGGTGGAGACCAACAGCGCGCCCACCACCATAAAGGGGTTGAACGATCTGCCCATAAAAAAAGTCAATGGGGCGATCGTTTACATTCGCGACGTCGCTCATGTCCGCGACGGCTTTCCGCCGCAGACCAACATCTTGCGCGTGGATGGGCAGCGGGCCACCCTGATGAGCATCCTCAAAAACGGCAATGTGTCCACCCTGGATGTCATTCAGGGAATACGGAGCATGCTGCCGGGGCTGGAGCAGACGCTGCCGCCGCAGCTTCGCATCACGCCCATCTCCGATCAATCGGTTTTCGTTCGGGGCGCAGTCGATGGGGTGGTGCGCGAAGGCATCATCGCCGCCTGCCTTACCGGGCTCATGATCCTGATCTTCCTCGGCAGTTGGCGCAGCACGCTGATCATCGCCATTTCCATCCCGCTCTCGGTGTTGGTTTCCCTCATTATGCTGGGCTTGCTGGGCGAGACGATCAACATCATGACCCTGGGCGGCCTGGCGCTGGCGGTCGGCATTCTGGTGGATGACGCCACGGTTGAAATCGAGAATATCAATCGCAATCTCGAACAAGGCAAAGAAATCGAGCAGGCCATTCTGGATGGCGCGGCACAGATTGCCGTTCCGGCCTTCGTCTCCACGCTTTCCATTTGCATCGTCTTCGTGCCCATGTTCTTCCTCACCGGGGTAGCCAAGTATCTGTTCGTGCCGCTGGCCGAAGCCGTGGTATTCGCCATGCTCGCTTCGTACTTGCTTTCGCGAACCCTGGTTCCCACCATGGCCAAGTACATGCTCCAGGAGCACGATCCCGAGCAAGAGAAGCGCAAGGGTGTGAGCCGCAATCCTCTGGTGCGGATGCAGTTGCTCTTTGAGCGCAAGTTCGAAGATCTGCGCGTCTTTTATCGCGGGCTGCTGGCGCTGGCCATTGAGCACAGCACCGTGTTTCTGATTCTTTTCGCTGCCTTTACTCTGGGCTCGCTCTTCCTGCTCTACCCGTGGTTGGGCCAGGACTTTTTCCCTTCGGTGGATGCGGGCCAATTCCGCTTCCACCTGCGGGCGCAGACGGGCACCCGCATTGAGGAGACGGCCGCCCTCTGCGATCGCGTGGACGCCGCCATCCGCCGCCAGATTCCCAAGAATGAAATCGTCACCATCACGGATAATATCGGCGTTCCATACTCCGGCACGAATCTCTCATACAGCGAAACCGGGGTGGTTGGTCCGTTCGACGCCGATATTACGGTCTCGCTTACCCGCAAGCACCATCCCACGGCAGACTATGTCCAGGCTCTGCGCGCTAGCCTCCCACGCCTGTTTCCCGGGGTTATGTTTTATACCGTGCCGGTGGACATGGTGACGCAGATCCTCAATTTCGGGCGCCCTGCGCCGATCGATGTCCAGATCATCGGGCGGAATGTGATCGCCAATCGCACCGTCGCCGACCGGCTACTGCGCGACCTCAGCTACATTCCCGGAGCGGCCGATCTTCGCATCCAGCAGCCCTTCAATGATCCCGCCCTACACATCAATGTGGATCGCTCCCGGGCGCTGGACATCGGCTTCACGCAAGAGGACATCGCCGGCAGCCTCCTGGTCGCCACCAGCGGCAGCTTCCAAACCTCGCCTACGTTTTGGCTTGACCCCACCAACGGTGTCAGCTACAACATTGCCGCGCAGGCTCCGCAGTACGATCTGGACTCGCTCAACGATCTGAAAAGCATTCCTATCACTTCCAGAATCCCGTCGCCCGCCTCTGCCGGGAAGGCGGGCTTCGGAGCGGCCGTTACGGCAGGGGGCTCGGAGGGCAGCACCGGCGCGGGAACCTCTCCGGTGACCGGCGGTCCTCCGATCCAAATTCTGGGCAATTTCGCCACCATCCAGCGAGGCGCGCAACTGGCTGAAGTGAGCCATTACAACATCTCCCCGGTGATCGATATCTATGGCAATGTTGTCAACAGCGACCTACGGAGCGTTGCCAACCGGATTATGAAGGTGATCGATCGCTATCGCGCGCAGTTGCCGCGCGGCTCCACCATCGTCCTCCGCGGCCAGGTGCAAACGATGCATGACTCCTTTGTCGGCTTGTACAGTGGTCTGGCCTTTTCGATCCTGCTGGTTTATTTGCTGATCGTTGTCAACTTTCAGTCCTGGCTCGACCCGTTTCTGATCGTCGCTGCACTGCCCACCGCGCTGGCCGGCATCGTCTGGATACTCTTTGTAACGGGAACCCACGTCAGTGTTCCGGCGCTCACCGGCTCCATCATGACCATGGGCGTGGCCACGGCAAACTCCATCCTAGTGATCAGCTTTGCCCGCGAGCAACTGGAGGCCAACGCCGGAGACGCGCGCTCCGCCGCGCTGAGCGCCGGATACACCCGCTTCCGTCCCGTGATAATGACGGCATTGGCTATGATCATCGGGATGGTGCCCATGGCGCTGGGCATGGGTGACGGCGGAGAACAGAACGCTCCGCTGGGCCGCGCGGTAATCGGTGGACTGATTTTTGCCACCGGCGCGACGCTCTTCTTCGTGCCGACCGTCTTCAGCGTCTTGCACACCCGTCTGGAGAGACGACGGACCGGCAGGCGGCAGGTTCTGGAAAGTCTTGAGGAGTAGGATGTTGGATTTTGGATTGCGGCCCGCGATGGGAGAGTGTTCAACATGAATCGCGATCAAGAACGCCAACAGCGGCAAGCGACGGGGGAGCCCGAGCGGCACTCCGGCCAAGATCGGCCCGTCTCCGCGCGCAAGACCCTCATGGCGATCGTCGTCCTGGGGATCATCGCAGCGCTGGTGGCGATTGCCGGCATTGTGCCACGGGTGCGTGCCCGCTCGCGGTTGCAGCAACAGACGAACGCATTGGCCCCTCCCGACGTGCTCGCGCTGGCCCCCCAGATGGGCGAGCCCGCGGCCGAGCTCGCACTGCCCGGCAA
Source organism: Acidobacteriaceae bacterium (assembly GCA_025449575.1). Lineage (GTDB taxonomy): Bacteria > Acidobacteriota > Terriglobia > Terriglobales > Acidobacteriaceae > PALSA-350. The sequence continues at coordinate 27,235 of JANWJB010000008.1, read as the reverse complement.
CATCCAGGCTTATACTGACTCGCCCATCTACGCTCGCACCGATGGATACCTGAAGAAGTGGTATTTCGACATTGGCGCTCGCGTCCACAAGGGGCAGCTGCTGGCCGTTATCAGCTCGCCGGAAGTCGATCAGCAACTGCTTCAAGCGCAGGCGGATTTGGCCACCGCGCAGGCCAGTGCCGGGCTCGCCAGCGCCAATGCAAAGCGGTATGAGAGTCTGCTGTCGCAGAATGCCGTCTCCAGGCAAGACACCGATACCTTCGTAAGCCAGCAGGCGTCAACCAGTTCCGCGGTCAAGTCGGCGCAAGCCAATGTGCAGCGTCTGAAGGAGCTGCAGTCGTTTGAGAATATCTACGCCCCCTTCAGTGGAGTGATTACCGCTCGCAACGTCGACATTGGGCAGTTGATCAACGCAGGAACCGCACAACAGATGTTCCGCTTGGCTGATGTTCACGTACTGCGGGTCTACGTCAATATCCCGCAATCGTATTCTGCGGATGCGCAAACCGGGCTGCACGCCACCATCACCCTGCCGCAGTTCCCGGGACAAACGTTTGCCGGCAAGCTGGTACGCACGGCCAATGCCATCGACCCGAGTTCGCGCACTCTGTTGGCCGAGTTCGATATCGACAACCGGAAGGGCAAGCTGACGCCCGGGGGCTATGCCGAAGTGCACATGAGCGTCCATCGTGGCGCCGCTACTCTAGTCATCCCCGTGTCCGCTCTGATCTTTCGCGCCCAGGGATTGCAGGTGGGCACTTTAATCAGAGGATCGCGCGGTGACGTGGCAAAACTGGTTGGGGTGACCCTTGGCCAGGACGATGGGAAAACGGTTCAGGTGCTCACCGGCCTTAATGCCGACTCGCTGGTGATCCAGAACCCGCCCGACGCGCTGATCGACGGCGAGCGCGTCCACGTGATCCAGCAGCAGAAACTTCCGCAGAGCCAATCTGCGGGAGGCCCGGCGGCATGACGTCCGCTTGGCTGCGAACGGGCTGGCGGCCGGCTCTCGCGCTGCCCATCGCCTCGGCGCTGCTGCTGACCGGCTGCCGGGTTGGCCCCAATTATCAGCGGCCGTCCGCGCCGTCCGCGCCGGCATTCAAAGAGGACGCGGTTCCCGCTCCACCGCCCAATCCGCCGAACGGCGGCTGGAAGCAGGTCTCCCCCGCCGACAGCACATTGCGCGGGAATTGGTGGGAGATATATGGGGATCCGCAACTGGACCGCTTCGAGCAAAGAGTTGCCGTCTCCAATCAAACTCTCCGCGCCGCCTATGAACAGTATTTGCAGGCTCGGGATGCGGTTCAGGTCGCGCGCTCGCAGTATTTCCCCTCCTTGAGCTTGGGCGCCTCCGCGTCGCGCGATCGCGAGTCCGCGCACCGGCCACTCAAGGTTCAGGGAACGCCGACTACTTATAACGATCTGGTTCTCCAGGGACAAGCGGCATGGGAGCCGGACGTGTGGGGTTCCATCCGCCGCGCCGTGGAGTCCGAGCGAGCCACGGCGCAGGCCAGCGCCGCCGATCTAGCCAACGCGCAGTTGAGCCTGCAGGCGGAGCTGGCCATGGATTACTTCGAGATGCGCGGGCTGGATACGCAGCAGCGGCTGCTCGACAGCACCGTCCAGCAATATGGGGATTATCTGAAACTCACGCAGGCACGTTATCACGGAGGTGTCGCGACCGAGTCCGATGTAGCGCTCGCACAGACGCAGCTGGACCAGACCAGGGCTCAAGCCATCGATATTGGCGTGGCGCGCGCGCAATATGAGCATGCGATCGCTACGCTGGCCGGAGTTCCCGCCTCCAGCTTCAGCCTGGGGGCCAGCCCGCTCAATCTTCCCTTGCCGAAGATTCCCGTTGGCGTGCCTTCGCAATTGCTGGAGCGGCGCCCGGACGTTGCCGCCGCCGAGCGCCGGGCAGACGCCGCAAACGCGCAGATTGGCGTCGCCATTGCAGCCTACTATCCGACCATCACGATTGGCGGCAGCGGCGGCTTTGAGAGCACTTCGCCGGGGACGTGGATTCAGGGGCCAAGCTCATTGTGGTCCTTGGGCGCCTCGGCGGCCGAGCTGCTCTTCGATGCAGGGCGCCGTCACGCAATTACGCAGCAGGCGCGCGATGCCTATGAGGAGAACGTCGCCAATTACCGCCAGACCGTACTCCAGTCGTTTCAGGATGTCGAAGATCAACTTTCCGGCCTGCGTATTTTGAACCAGGAGTCGGCCGCGCAGGCGCGGGCTGTCGCCTCCGCCGAGCGTTCGCTCACACTTTCCACCGCCCGCTACAAAGGCGGGGTGACGACATATCTGGAAGTGATCACTGCGCAAACCACGCAGCTAGCCGATCAGCGCACCGCCGCCAATATAACCACCCGCCAGTTTGCCGCCAGCGTGCAACTGGTGAAGGCGCTGGGCGGCGGCTGGAATACGAGCAAGCTGCCCTCGCCATAAGACAGGGTCAGCGTCGATGCTGTCAGCCCAACATTCTGGATTGGCCTACATGGGTTCGCTGAGACCGCCTTGCAATTGCGCGGAAGGTCGATGGCCCCCCCGCGGCTCATGCCTGATTCACCTGAATGACGATGCGGCCATTGTTTTCATGAGCAATTGCCCGCCGCAACGCCTGTCGCATCGATTCCAGTTCGAATGGCACCATGGAGTCGATCGAGGGAACGACTCCCGCAGCCAGGTCGCTCGCGACTTCTGCGAGAGCGCCGCCGCCTCCCGGGCTTGGTCCGGTCAAGACATAGCGAGGCCCACGGAGGCGCGAGCTGACGATTCGGTACCCGATATGCGCCAGGATGCCCAAGATTCGGCCCCAGCCGAGGGCGTGATCGCCAATGAACCGGTCGGGACCGACGACAGTCACAAATATTCCATTTCTGGTCTGAACTCGACGCGCCATCTCCTCCGTGTCGCGCCCCCCCACGAGATCAAGGACGCGGTCCACGGGAGCTTTTCCCCGCGCCTGAAGCGCGCGATCCCATTGGCCAGTGCTGTAATCCAGTACGAGCGAGCAACCCAGGCTGTATGCGCGGTCGATGCTCCTCGTCCCGCAGACACCAATCACTTCAGCTCCGGCGCGGGTGGCAAGCTGCACAGCTACGGCGCCGATTCCGCCTGTCGCTCCAACAATCACCAGGCGCGCCCCCGGGTCGACCCTAAGCGCCTTCATTGCAGAGAGCGCGACGAGGCCGGAAACCCCCGATGCGGCGGCGGCTTCGAACGAGATATTTGCAGGCTTCTTCGTAATCCAGCGCTCATCGATTGTGCAGAATTGAGCCCATGTGCCGGACGCTTTGAAGGGCATCTGCACGCCGAAGACAGCTTCTCCAATCTGAATGGAACGCACTTGGTTTCCGATGCCTACGACGATTCCCGCCAGATCGCTGCCGGGGATGACGGGCCTGTCCGGCCGCGGGCGCCGGCCGATGGGAATTCCCCCATAAAATGTCCCCTCGGCCACGTGAATGTCATCAATGTTGATAGTGGATGCGGCCACCCGCACCACGACCTCCCGGCTTCGAGGTTCAGGTTGCGCAATTTCCGCGAGTTGGAGAATGTCAGGAAGTGTGCCGGGCGCCGGCCGCCGCGTTAAGAGGAATGCGCGCATACGTTCAAATGTAACTCCGCCGGGGCGACCGCCCGTTTCGAGGGGGAGCGCGACGCGACGCGCTATTTGCGATTCCATGCTCAAGGGCAGACGGTCCTGCGCGGCACAGCGGCTGCTCAGCCCCTTACTTCGGCAGTTCCTTCTTGCCCGTCACTGTGAACCGCCCTTTCACGACCCCCGGTGTGTCTCCGGGCTGTCCACTGCCGAGTGAAACCTCATAGCTCCCCGGCACAATCCATCGGTTCCCCTTCTCATCCACCTGCCCCAGCGAGCGCGGGCTCACCGTCATCGCCACACGCTCTTGCTGTCCCGGCTCCAGATGCACCCGCTTGAAGCCCGCCAGATTGCGGATTGGCGTCTCATACCCGCCAGGCTGCGTCAGGTACAGCTCCACCACCTCGTCGCCGGCCACCTTCCCTGTGTTCTTCACGGCGCCTTCCACTTTCACCGGCTCACCTGCCGCCACTGTCGCCGGCATCTTCAGTCCGCTGAAGGCGAACGTTGTATAGCTCAGCCCATAGCCGAAGGGGAATAGCGGTTTGCCCGTGAAATACCTGTAGGTACGCCCGCGCATCGAGTAATCCGTAAACGGCGGAATCTGGCTCATCGACTTGTAAAACGTAACCGGCAACCGCCCCGCCGGATCGTTGTCCCCCGCCAGCGTCTGCGCGATCGCGTCTCCGCCTTCTTCGCCGGGATACCACGCTTCGAGAATCGCGTTCGCGTGCTGCTCCGCCCAGTTCACCGCCAACGCGCTGCCGTTCTGCAAGACCACGATAAGCGGCTTGCCTGTCGCCGCCAGCGCCTTCAGCAGATTCAACTGCACAGCAGGCAAATCGATGGACGTCCGGTCTCCGCTGTCGAACCCGTCCAGATGCACCGGCATCTCTTCGCCTTCCAGCATCGGCGACAGCCCTACGAACGCGACAGTTACATCGCTCTCCCGGGCCGCTGCCACTGCCTCTTCCCGCAGCGTCGCCGGCGGCGCCTGCCATGTCAAGTCGATCCCCGCGCTTCCTGTTCCGTGGAAATACTCCAGCCGGATCGCATGTGGCTTCGCGCTGTCGAAATGGACCAGTTTCTGGAAGGCGGCCCCGCGCTCGCCCGTGGTGCGGTTGTCGCTGGCTACCAGCAGCTCGCCATCGAGATACAGCCGGAATCCTTCGTTGTTCTCGCACGAATAGCAGTAGTTGATGCGCACCCCAAGCTGATAATTCCCCGGCGCCGGCGGCGTAAACGTCCCCGTCCAGCGGACTGAGAATTTGTCCCGCTGCAGACCCTTCACCGGAACCACCTTGTCCCAGTTGAAATTGATGTTCTCGTCGGTTCGCGTCAGCACCGGAGTTCCCGTCAGGTCCGGCGTTGCGAAGTACTGCCCCGTCAGCCCGTAGCCTGTTCCCTGCGCCGGATGCAAAGCCGTATGCTCAATCGGAATCGCTAGTCCCTCCACCAGCGTCGCTCCCTGCGCATAGTGGATCTTCGCTGCTCCGAACCGTTTCCGCATCCCGGCTACCGGATACACCGGCGACGGAGGCGGCCCGTTGTATTCTCCCTGCAGTGACTGCACCAGCTCCGCCGTCGGTCCCACCACTGCGATGCTTCCGATGTCCGTTCTCAGCGGAAGAATATGATTCTCGTTTTTCAGCAGCACCATCGACTCTCGCGCCGCCTTCAGGCTCAGCGCCCGATGCGCCGGTGAATTCACTACGCTGAACGGAATTCGCCCATATGCATAGCTTGACGGCGGATCGAACATTCCCAGCTTGAATCGCGCCCGGAACAGCCGGCTCACCGCCTGGTTAATATCCGACTCCGGCAGCAGCCCCTGCTTCACTGCATCCACCAGGGATGGAAACGCCTGTCCCTGCTGGTACCCGCATTCCAGGTCGTCGCCGGCCTTTACCGCATCCGCCGCTGCGGCCGCCATCGTCGGCGCATAGTGGTGATTCAGGAAGATGTCCGAGACCGCCGCGCAGTCACTCACCACGTAGCCGTCGAAGTGCCAGTCCTCGCGCAGGTGCTGTTGCAGCAGCATGGTGTTGGCGCAGGCCGGCACGCCGTCGATCGCGTTGTAGGCGCACATCACGCTCTGCGCATGACCCTGCGTCACCGCCGCCCGGAAGGCCGGCAGGTACGTGTCTTCCAGGTCGTGCGGCGTCGCATCCACGTTGAACGCGTGCCGCAGCGGCTCAGGCCCGCTGTGTACGGCATAGTGCTTCGGCGTCGAGACCACCCGGAAATAATGCGGTTCGTTCCCCTGCATCCCGGTCACAAACTGCACGGCCATCTGCCCCGTCAGGTATGGATCCTCGCCGTAGGTCTCCTGCCCGCGCCCCCACCGTGGATCGCGGAAGATATTGATGTTCGGCGCCCAGAATGTCAGCCCAAAAAACTGCTCGTGATCGCCCGCCGCAACGGCGTGATTATATTTTGCCCGCGCCTCCGTCGAGATCGTCTGCCCCATCATGTGCACCAGCGGCGCGTCGAACGTCGCCGCCATCCCGATAACCTGCGGAAAATTCGTCGCGTACCCTGCGAACGCCACTCCGTGCAGCCCCTCGTTCCACCAGAAATACTTCGGCACTCCCAGCCGGGGAATCGCCGGCGAGTGATCCCGCATCTGTTGCACCTTTTCTTCGAGCGTCATCTGCGAGACCAGATCCTGCACCCGCTGTTTGAGGGGCAGCGACGTGTTCAGCCATGGCCGCGCCGGTGCCTTCGCCGCTGTTGGCGCGGGGGAACCATTGCCCTCGGAGGTAGCCGGTTGTTGCGCCGCCGCGTTTGCGGTCAGGAAAGCGCAGGCGGCCAGAAGACCGGCGCATGCCGGCAGGGCGGAAAACTGGAATCGGGACATGGTTTGGCGCACTCCTGTGGAACCATCTTGAACCAGTATCACTCTCCGCATTCCGGTTCCGGATGAGTTTACATCCGGCGCCGAAATAGAAGAGGACGGTCCCTCTCGCGCCGTTTCGCCCCATCAACTTGCACCTGTCACGGCGGAGCGTTTTTCGCCCGCTTACTGGGCGGATGACCGAATAGGGCCTTGGGCCCGAGCACCGGCGCCATGGTTCCCGCGCACATTAAAGTCTGGTTTTCGGGAGCGCCGCCGGCTACATGTTCCATGGACCAGGACCCGCATACGCTTCGCCGGATGGTTCTCGTCTAGTGACGATTAGCGGATACGCGCGGACCGCTCGTCGGCTCCAGCTTGACCTGAATCTGCGCGCCACTGTAGGTCACGTTCTTTAGCGGCTCGGGCGCAAAACTGAATGCCGCAGGATGTGCATGCGTCACGAATACAATATGGAAGGAACGGCTGCGCAACATGCCTGCGAATGATCCCTTGCGGGCTCCGATGGTGAGCGTCCCCGACTTATCATTCCATCGGATTGGAATCTCCGTGAATGCACCGTTCTCGTAATTGAAGTTCGTGCCCTGGTCTTCATAAAGCGTGAACTCGCCGTCGGCGCCCGCGTACACCGTTAGCGTGATCGGGTCGGAGGGCTTCTCTCCGACATACTGCATCACCGGCCCAGTGGGAACGATCGATCCCGCGCGAACGAAGACGGGAATACGATCGTAAGGCGCGGGCGCGGAAAACGAACCGGCGACCGCTTCTCCGGTCCAGAAATCGTACCACTGCGCTCCTGCCGGCAGAACCACCTGCCGGGCGCGTTGTTTGTAAGAGGTCACGGGAGCGATGAGCAGCGCCGGACCAAACATATACTCATCGTTCAGTTCGCGCGCCGTGCGATCGGCCGGGAAATCCATGACCAATGGGCGCATCATCGTGTAATCGTGCTGGGTGGTCCATCCCGCCATCGAATAGATGTAAGGGAACAACGCGTAGCGAAGGCGATCGAGTTTCAATTCGGCGTTGTACGCGGGCGAATCGTTGCCGAGTGTCCACATCTCTCGCGGCCGCAGTTCTCCGTGCACCCGCAACAGCGGTGTAAACGTAGAAAACTCGAACCAGCGGGCGTTCAACTCGCGCCATTCTTCGCGGTTCGCAGCGGTCATCGGTTCGGCAGCGAACTTGCGTTGCATGGTGTAGCCGCCGGTGTCCATTGTCCAATAGGGCAGGCCGGAGATACTTGCTCCCAGCCCGGCGGCAATCTGCTTTTTCATCGCAGTCCAGGTGGATGTGATGTCTCCCGACCAGACGGCTGTTGAATAATGTTGGATGCCCGCAAAACCGGAGCGCGTCAGGATAAACACGCGCTGATTTGGCGCAGCCTTGCGCTGCCCCGTATAGATCCCTTTGCTGTTTTCCAGTGCGTAGCCGTTCAACATGCGCGAACCTGTACCTAGATAAGTAGGGTTCATGTGCGTGCGCTGACCGTCGAGCGTTGGCGGCGAGGGCAAAAGATCCGGCTCGGTCGCATCCATCCACCAGGCGTCGATTCCTTTCGAGAAAAGCGCCGCATCAATCTGCGCCCAGAAGAGCTTGCGCGCACCGGGATTGAAGGCGTCGTAGAACGTGTAGGGCTGGCCCAGCCAATCCTGCACGTGATCCTTAAGGTTGGGCAGATACAAGTAGCCTTTGGCCAGCATGGCCTTGGCGTTTTGTGTGTTGGGGTTAAATTTCCCCCACACTGAGATCATTACGTGCGCATGCTCGTCGTGAATGGCTTTGATCCATGCCACAGGATGGGGAAAACTCACGGGGTCGAATTCGTGGGAGCCCCATGCATCCACAGGCCAGTACTGCCAGTCCTGCACGATATTGTCGAAAGGAATGCGCCGCTTGCGGAACTCGCGCACCACGTCGAGCGATTGCTGCGCATTCTCATAGCGCTGCCGCGACTGCCAGAGTCCGAAGGCCCAATTTGGTGGCATGGTCGCCTTACCCGTGAGTAAACGATAGCCCGCAATCACCCGGTCGATCGAAGGACCGTATACAAAGTAGTAATCGATGCCGTCGCCTACCTCCGACCAGAGCGAAGTGTTCTCATCGGGCGAAGGTGTCTTCCAGCGGAATTGGAGAGTATTTTGCTGTTCGGGGTCATTCTCGATGCGGATGGAAATCTTTTCGCGAGCATTGAGGTGGATGCGGATCTGGTCGTGCGAGGGTAACCAGTTCTGCCGCCAGTGATTCATCACCAGGTTGCCGCCGAGCCAGACACGGATGCCGCCGTTCGAGTAGGCACGAAACTGGTAGTCCCCTGTCGTGGGCGCAACAATGGAGCCGCTCCAGACTTGCCGCTTGGCGCTCCATGGGACTGCGATCGTCTCCGGATGTTCCGTATCCTCTTGGCTCAAATTGACGTGTAGGGAGAGATCGGCCGTTTGCTGCGGGGGTGCAGAGGAGTCAACGGGCGTGACGGAAAGTCCGCCCGGCCGGCCGCTGGCGTCCAACAGATTCGCTGCCGGAATTGCCGCAAATGGACGCAGATCTCCGAACCGCGTGAAGGAGGTGTTGTCCCAAAGAACGCCGTAGCCTTTGGACGAAACCAGAAACGGCACCACGACATTCGTGTTGTGTTGCCAAAGATCCAGGTCGTAGCCCTTGATATCGACAATGCCCAGTTGCATCTGTCCAAGCCCGTAGAGGGATTCGCCTGCCTGCGCCTGCCATCTTTGCCGGATGTGGAACGTGTGATCGCCTTGGACCTGAGCCGGCTCAAGGGATCTGCCTCCGGGTGCTTCCGCAGTCAGCAGATTTCCTGCGCTATCCGCAAAGGAGACCGTGCCGGTTTGGCGATCGACCGTTACGCGGAGCTTTTCCGTCGTCAGCGTAATGGCCGCGGACGTTTCATTGAGCGCGAAGGACGGGGTGCTGGACGGCAAGGGCACCCTGTCGATTGAAACGCGGCTGAAGAATCTGGGGGAAGGTGAAAATGCGACGCGCACCACCGAGCCGGTGACCACCTGAAGGCGCAAGTCTCCCGTGGCCAGATGCAACGTCATGCCGTCGGATAGGCGTTCCATCGGCGCCGGTGCGGCAGAAAATGCTCCCGAAGGAAAACCGAGGCACGTCGCCATGATCAGTAATAACGAAATCCGAATGTGCGGAACCATCCGCAAAAAAGCCTTCGCACCTGCAGCGCATACTGACATTGGCGTCTTGCATCTCCGTGACTGCGCTTCTTAGCTCGATTGTTTTTCTTGTCGCCCTTCGGTGGTCCCGATCCACCACGGTAGCAACGTGTCAGGCCCACGAGGTCTGACTCCATTCACACTGCTGGCTCGGGCTCTTTATTCCAGGAGTCAGATCGTCGCCTGGAATTTATGGCCGCGAGGTGAAGGTGCTTGCACCTCGCGGCGATATGCAAGTGGATCAGAAGTTATATTTAACGGAAAGCTCGATAATCCGGGCATAACCGGCGCCAGAGAACGGAGCCTTCTGGTTCTCGCAGCCCCAGACGTTGGAGCCCGCGCCGCAAGTTCCGGTCAGGCTCACGCCGTCGCTGCTGTAGACCTTCGTGTTGGGCGCAAACGAGTGTCCTCCATCGGACGTTGAGTAATACAGCGAGAGAAGGTTGCCGCCGGTGCTGCCCCACAGTGAGTGGTTCATGAAATCGAAGGCCGCGGCGCGGAGCTGCACGTTCTGCCCTTCGTGGACGTTGAAGGTTTTGTAGATGCTGAGGTCGGAGTTGTCGTAGATCGGCCCGTTCAGATAAGGATGAATTTGCCGGTCTCCCTGCGTGCCCACGGTGGGCGCGGCGAAGCAGGAGAGATTCATGAACTGGTGCGCATGCAGTCCGCTTTTGGGATTGCAGGTGGCGATGGGAAGAATCGAGTCCGCATCGGTTCCGAAATACGTCCTAGAGGTCAGCGATTCGAATTGCGACCTATTGCCTGGGATGGGCTGCTGGATGCTGAGGCCCAAGTTGCCGCCCTGCAGGTTGCCGCCCTCCTGGATGGTCGTGGTGCCGGAGATATTCCAGCCGTTGGCGACTCCACTCAGTAGCTTTTCGCCGCCGCGGTAGAGGTTCCCGAAGCTATAGGAGTACGAGGCATTGAAGACCTGCGGGCGGTCGATGTTGAGAATGCCGTAGTTCCCACGCATGTTGAAAGCGTCGAAGGTGCTGCTGACGACGCCCAGCGCCTTCGACCATGTGTAGTTGAAGTCCCAGGAGGCGCGCCCCCGCTGCTTGAGCCAGGCGATCTGCAGACCGTTGTAGTTGGAAATGCCGATGTGCGACCCCACGGAAATACTGTTGGTGCCATAGCCGTAGCAGGCGCCGCTGTTGGTGCATCCGGAATAGGGATAGTAGTCTTCGACGTTGAATGTGGAGTTGTTTTCAGGGTCGGCGGGGGCCGCCGCGCCTGTCACCGGGTCGGCTCCAAACAGGCCTCCGAGCGGAATTTTGTTTTGGTTGACAAACTCGGAGCCGCCAATGCCGACTGCGTCGCTCCCTTCATTCATGAGCATATGGTGGGTGCTGTTGCCCACATAGGCCACTTCCAGCATCGATTGCCACGGCAACTGCCTGTCCACGGTCAGGTTCCATGCATAGGTCAGAGGATTCTGGTAGTCGTTGTAAGCGTTGGCGGTGATGCTGCCGGCGGGCTGGTTGTTGCCGGCCGGCGTCTGCAGCCCAACCTGAGCGAGAGTAATGGCCTGGCTGCCGGGGGAGTTGTAAGTCATCACGTTCTGCGACGTGGTTAGCGCGCCGCCGGGGGCCATATCGTTCCACACATATTCGCCCCAGCCGCCGCGGATGACGGTCTGGCTCTGGCCTTGCAGGTCATAAGCAAAGCCCACGCGCGGCGTCGTCCAGGCAAGCCGGGTCGGCGATCCGCCGTTGGGAACGCCGGAATCGATTCCTTTCCAGCGCACGCCCGGATACTCGACGACCATGGAATGGGCAGTCTGGTTTATAGCTACATCTTGCGCAAAAAGTTGTGGATACCAGACGGCCATGCCCAGGCCCTGTCGATCGTACCAGCGTCCCTCGTGATCCAAACGCACGCCCACATTCACCGTGAGACGCTGGTTTACCTTCCAGTCGTCCATCACATAGCCCGAAATGCTCCGGCTGGCCAGATCCTGAATGTTCTCGTAGCTGCTCTGGGTGAAGTTGCTGGCGATGCCCATCACCAGATTTGCTGTGGGATTCGTGCTTCCTATCAGCGTGGTGGGAGAGACATTGGAGCCGGCGACCTTGTTCGTCTCCGGCGCGCTGCCGAAGCTGAAGGAACCATTGGGGGTTTGCCAGCTTCCCCCGTTGTTGCCCACCAGTTCAGTGAATGCTCCAGCCTTGATCGTGTGGGTCTTCCATACCATGGTTACGTTGTCGGCAAACGACGGCGATTGTTTTTTCAAGGGGAACACGCCGGCGGAGTCGAAAAGCGCGGGCTGGGAGATGTCGGGGAACGTCTTCGCCGTATAGTTGGCGTTGAGCGACGGCGCAACCAGTGAGGCGCTGTTATAGATCGTCTTGTACGGATAGCCGAGAGTGCCCTTGTAGATTGCACTCAGGTTGGAGGGCGTGGTCGGCCCATTGGCCCAGCCCCAGCCGAAGATGAATTCGTTGGTGACCGTGGGACGGATCACGCTGACAAAGTCCACGGTCATCGCGCGCGACGTATTGGGCTCATCCAGGCCGCCGCCGGGGTAGGGAATGTCGTAGGCGGGGTTCCAATACAAGTGCCCCAGAGTCTGGAAGAGGGTGTGGCCTTGCTGGTAGGTGACAAACAGCTTGTTGTTGGCGTTGATGTCGTAGTCCACGCGGCCCCGCCAAGTGTAGCTGTTCTGCGGATTCGAGTAGGGAAACACATAGTTGTAGCCGCCGGGGGTGGTGGCCGGATTGGCATTGGGCTTCGGAAACATCTTCATGAGTGCGGTTGCGCCGGAATCGACCGGCAAGGCGGCGGAATTGACCACATTGCCGTTGGCATCCAGCGATCCCGTCGGGTCGCCGCACCAGTTGGTGCCTCCAGCAATAAATCCATTGGGGCAGAGCGCGGAGTTGCCGTCGCCGCTGGAGGTGAAGTTGCCGGCCATCATGCCCGCGCTGGGGATGTAGGATTCGAATGGCGTGCTCGACGGCAGTAGTTGCTTGGCGTATTCATATCCCGCCCAGAAGAACAGCTTGCCGGCTTTGTTGAAGGGCGTATGCGGAATCAGGATCGGGCCGCCGATATTGCCGCCCGGATAGTACCACTCCCCGGACTGTCTTGGGGACTTGTTGTAGTTGTTCAGCCACGTATTCGAGTTCAGCACATTGTTGCGCGCATAAAAATACGCTTCGCCGTGGAACCTGTTCCCGCCGCTCTTGCTGGTTACGCTGATCACGACGGGGCCGTTGGGTTGGTCGGCGCCGAAGCTCTGGTCGACCTTCACCTGCGACACCATGTCCGGATTGGGCGTGACGATCGAATAGCAGTTGCAACCGACATCGATGATGTTGACGCCATCGAGCAGGTAACCCGAGCCGCCGCGGTAGGGCGCGCCGCTGGTCGAGATGCCATTGCCTACCGCGCTGCCGACATTCGCGACTGTGGAAAAGTCCAGACTGGTGCCGCCCCCGCTTCCGCTCGTTACTGCCGAGATGCTCGAACCGGGCAGTAGCTTGAGGGTCTCGGAGACGTCGCGGCCCTCCAGCGAGAGCCTTTCAAGATCCTTGCTGGAGATCACGAAAGATCGGACGCCCGAGTCGATCGGCACAATTTGCGATGGCGAAGCCGTGACGGAAATCGTCTGGGTGGGAGCGCCCAGCTTGAGCGAGATGTCTGGAACGGTGCGAATATCGCCCGAATTCAACAGGACGCCAGTCACCTTCCAGGATTGGAATCCGGGTGCGGAAACGGTAATCGAGTATGTGCCCGCCGTCAGCCCGGCAAACGTGAAATACCCGGCGCCATTGGTGACGGTAGTGCGCATTTCGTTTGTGGCCTGGGTGGTCAGGGTCACACTCGCTTTAGGAACGAACGCTCCGCTAGGGTCGTGCACCGTTCCTGACAGGCTGCCTGTGATGAATTGTGCGGTGGCCAATGGCGCCAAGAGCAGAAGGATCGCCGCAACCGCGACCGCTCCGCATGCCGTTCTGCGCGCCCTCAAGATGGTTCGCGTCATCTGCTGTATGACTTGCATCATTGGATTTTTCCCCTCCATGAGAAGCTGACCGGTTCGTGAACCCTTTTCGATTTTTCAGGCTAAGAGCCTTATGGCCAATCCAACCGGCTCCGCCTACTTAGGGGGTCCTTCAATCAGGGTGTCGTCGGAGATGAAATCGCATAAAAGCAGCGGCTTTCGAGCCTCTTCATTTTTTGTGCCGCATTTATGAATCACGCATCGGCTACGAAATCGGAACACCCATCTTCGGAATACTCCGAGCGCCATTCACAACGTCCAATGGCATCTCGGTTCCGTTCGATTGACCGTCTGAAAACCGTATGTCAAGCCGAATTCGAGTGGGAAGGTTAATAATGTACGAAAATGTTAGAGTTCATGGAAACAGCATGTAACACGCTGAAATTATTGGCGATATTGGGCACGTTACAAGTTGTTGTAACAGCGTTGCAAACTCGCTTTGGCGGGTGTATATCCTTAATTGCCGACCCTACCCAATCAGGAGCGCTTTCATGCCGGATGTTTCCGGGCTCGCGTCGGTCGAGGAAGAACGGGCAGAACTACAAGCGGTAATCGAGGCTCTGGGACGTTCCTCCAGGCTGGCGCAACTTCTGCACTACATCGGCGAAAAGTATTTCGCCGGCCAGAGCGATCAGCTTAGCGAGTACACCATCGCGATCGAGGTTTTCGGCCGTTCCAAAGCCGCGTTTGACGCCAGCGAAGACGCCATCGCTCGCGTTGAGGCGCATCGGCTGAGGAAGAGGTTGACGGAGTTCTACAAGGGCCCGGGTAGGGACCATCCGATCCAGATGGCCGTTCCTCCCGGCTCCTACGTTCCCACGTTTACGCGGAGATCAGCTAGTCCTGGCGCATCCGGTTCCAGTGGGCTCCAGGAGCACGCTGCCGTGACCGGTGCTCGCTCGACCCTCCATCCCGATGCGGAAGGCGTCTCCTCGCCAGACCTTAATGCTGGGCCCCTGGCTTCCAAGTCCGGCTGGCGCAGATTTGTGTTGTTCACAGGACTGAGTTTCGCACTGTTCTGTGTCCTTGTGATTGCGATTGTCGTGTTCTTCCGCGCTCGTGGTAGAGCGCGCGGTGCTGCGGAAATCCCGCCCGCTCTCCAAAGCAGCGCGCCAGAAACCGCTCAAACTACGGCGCGGATTCTGGCGGGTTATTCCGGAGCGCCGCGGACCGACAGCGCCGGTCATATATGGGGCGCCGACCAACTTTTTCACGGCGGAGGACCGTGGCGCCTTCCCGACTCGCCGATCGCCAGAACCAGTGATCCGTTCCTGTTCCAGTACTGGCGGATGGGAGATTCAACCTACAACATTCCCTTGCGTGCCGGGGTTTATGAAGCGCACCTCTATTTTTTAAACACGGGAACATCGAGCGAAAGCTACTCCACGTTCACTGTCCGGATCAACGGGAATCTGGCCCTGTCGGGATTCGACATTAATTCCGACGCCATGGGAGACGATATTGCCGATGAGCGCATCTTCCGTGACATCTCGCCCGCTGCCGACGGGATGGTACATATCAGCTTTGCCAGTGAGCGGGGCGCTCCTCAGATCAACGCCATTGAAGTCGTGCCGGGAATACCGCACAAGCAACTCCCCATCCGTCTCGTCATGCAACGGACTCCCTATACAGACCACAAAGGCCAGCACTGGCAGCCCGATAACTATTACCTGAACGGACACCTGTCCGACCAGCGGTACGAGATTGACGGATCGCCCGACCCGGATCTGTTTGCGACGGAACGATATGGGCATTTCAACTACGCCATTCCCGTCGATGTGCGCGACCGCTACACATTGATTCTGCACTTCGTCGAGTTCTACTTCGGAAACCAGACCGGCGGCGGGGGCGGTGTGGGAAGCAGAATCTTCAAGGTGATGTGCAATGGCGAAACGTTGCTGGACAACTTCGATATCTATAAAGAAGCTGGAAGCCGTCACGTTCTGACCAAGACCTTCTACCACCTCAAGCCCTCGGCTCAGGGCAAACTTAACCTGACCTTCGAACCCATCGTGAACAATGCTACGGTTTCGGGTATTGAAGTTCTGGATGAATCCCAGTAAACGCTGAGCATCCCTCGCGCCTGACACGTCCGCTCTGGAAGCACTCTGGATCTGCACCCCGTGCGGGCGCCCCGGTTCTAAGCCATTCATAAACGCGGCGGATGGCCCCACTCAAGCCAAAACCAGGCTTGCATGGGCCACCCTTGAAAAGCTAGTTGGCGGAGGGATGATTGATCTGGTCGATGACTATCGTTTCGATGTTGCCTTTGGCAGGCCGGAGCCTCAGGCCGAGTTGCTCCTTGAGAACGGTGAAGAGCGATGGATCAACGGAATCGGCAGCTTCCTCGGGAGACCACTCGATCTGAAAGTCGTAGTCACCTTTGAGGCCAGTGTGGTCCTCCACAGGACGTCCAGCCTGACGGCGCAACCCAGCGGCAATGTCAGCCATGGACATCTTCGAAACCTTCATCACTGTGCGGGAGCCGTTCGAGTTGTTGCTCATGGCGGGCTGCGAGTCGGGAGCGCTCAGCTTGAGAGCGGGACCCAGCTCTCCAGGCTTGTAGACTTCGAGCCAATAGACGGGACCCTCCTTTTGCTCACGATGGAACTTCAACTGGAAGCGGTCTTCGAGGAGCGAGAGGATGAGTTGCTGGAATTGCTCCGGAGTCTTTACCTCGGCGTGGTCCGCGGTGATGGCGTCGATGTCAAACATCTCATCAACCCACTTGGGCGCACCGGAGATGCGGTTATCGTCGGTACCAAAGGCGATGCGGATGAGCGTGCGGACGGTGGTTGCGGTGGCGATAAAGCGTCCGCCCGGAAGCATCCGGCGGTTGGAGGGTTCGTCGCCGGCGAACGGGTGCGGACGAATGGACGCCACCTCAAATCGAACGCGCGGCGGGGAGGCAGATGACGATTGCGCTGAGAGATGCAATGGGGCAACGGCGAGCGGAAGCAGAAGGGCGAGGGAATGGACGGTGCGAAAAGACTTCGGCATCGATGATGTCCTCAACACCCTTCTTACGGAGATTTGTGCACAAAAGTTCCGCAATGGATCTGAGACGATCGGCAACCCGTGAGAAATGGGTTCTTTGTCTATGAATATGTTGTAATGCTTGGCACATCCACTTGTTGATGTTCCCGAAGGACAAGAGCGGACAGTTGCCGATGCGATCAGTCGTTGAAGCAAGGCGTATCACGGCGGCTAATCGGCGAAGCGAGCACTTCTGGCAAAAGCGTTACTACGCCGCCGGACTTATTCTTTCTCTCTTCGCGCCTCTCGGCCGAGCCGCTTATTGAGCGGCGGATTCAGTAACCGTCGACTTCTCGACCTTTATAAGGTTCCAGCGCGCCTGGTCGCCGTCAGGATTGAACTTGACTAGCGCCGGCGTGCCGGCGCTAACCGCAGTGAGGGCCATGGGAGCGCTGGACCCGGGCATCGCCTTCGGCATGATGCGATAGGTGCCATCGGTCAACTGCTCGATTCGCCACAATTGTTCGGGAGCGCCCGTATAGGAGGGGACTGCGATCACGTTGCCGTCGGCGGTTGCAGCCAGCGCGCGATCCGTGCCGGCGATGAGGATCTTGAAGTAGGGTGAACCAGGATAGCCGCCGGCGTTATCGACGGGTGTAATGGTCCAGATCTGATGGGGACGAACCATGTACTGGTTGAGGTCAACAGCGATGTTGCCGGAGGGCCAGACCGCCGAATCCTGCGCGAGCGTCTGGTCGGGAATCGGCTTGACCGGGCCGGTTGGGGGGCGGAAGAAGCCGAAGCCACCTGCGGGGCGCGGAGGGCGCTGGTTGCTTCGCGGAGCGCCGGGGGCTTGGGGACGCTGGTTCGCAGCGCCCGGCCTTGGCGGACCGCCGAAGCCGCCAAATCCGCGAAAGGAGCGCCCCATCCGTACAAAATCCACATTCAACTCGAGCGCGCCGCCGCTGCGCTGGGACTGGATTTCATAGGTGCCGCCCTGGAGGTTGTAGCCGCCAACCGGCCAATCGTTTTGCCATAGCAGCGGGCGAATCGCGAGCACGCTGCGGCCGCTGCGGTCCATATCGGCCTCGTAATGCATGGAGAATCTCTCCACATCTTTGTCGATGATCATACGACCGAAGTGGCCGAGCCCGATGTGCCGGCCGTCGGCGCCCGCCACGAGCTTCCCGCCGCCCTTGAGCAGCGGGGTGCCCATGTTATCCACATAGGGACCAAGCACGCTCCTGGAGCGGCCCACGCGAATGTTGTAAGTGGAGTTAGCCCCGTCGCAGCATGTGCCGTGCGTGCCGAGCAGATAATACCAGCCGTCGCGATAGATCAAATCAGTGGCTTCCATGTCGATCGCCGCGTTCACCGCCTTGTTGCCGGCGACACGTTTGCCCGTCTTGGGATCGAGCTCGACGATGCGGATGTAACCGAAGTAGGTGCCATAGCTGAGCCACAGCCGGCCTTTTTCGTATAAGAAGGAGGGATCGATGGCGTCACAGTCCTCAACGCCATTGCTCGAGGCAACCACGCCGACATCGTGAAAATTAAAGTCGGGGGACTTGGGATCGAGGTTCTTCGTCCACATGACCTTGACGTTGCTGGCATGGCCTCCAGCCAGCCCCCCGCCGCCGACGGCGTAGGCCACATAGTAACGATCCCCAATATGGATCACGTCAGGAGCTACTCCGCCGCCGGGGCGCACAGCGCCGCTGTGCCACGTCCAGCCATCGTCCGAGATCAGGCCTCCGCCACCGGTGCCAAAAGCAAAGTATTTGCCGTTCGACATGACGACCGTTGAAGGATCGTGGATGTAGGGTTCACCGTTCAGCGCGAATACAGGACTGAGCGCACAAAGAGAGAAGAGGGTGAGAGCCGCTGCCGCCAGCATGCGAGATTTCATAAAAGCTCCGAGAAGAACGATAGAGAACCCCAACAAAGGTGAATCAGGAATTCCAGCGTTTAGTGAAGGTTGACCGTAATATCCTTGACCGGCTTGCCTTGCTCATCGATAAAGCGCACGCAGAAATCGCTCAAACCGGGTCCATTGATGACGGCTCCGCGAATGACGTTGCGGCCCTTCTTGAGCGTGAGCAGGTTCGAGACGACATCATCCATGACCATCCGCCGGTCGTTATACAGGCTGACGACATTGTCGCCATTCAGCCACCACATGGATGCCGAATTAGAACCGACGGCGAGACGAACGTTCTTTATCTCGCGCGGGCTGTCGACCACAGTGACCGCCCAGAAGATGACGCCGTATGTCGGCTTGTTCAATCCGTAGGCAAAGTTGAAAAGCTTAACATCCCAAAGTTTGGAATCCAGCGCATGCCATTTGAGTTCCCGGCCGTCGACCGTCACCGTATCGCCGTTGTGCGGGACCACGCTCAACTGGTTGGGAAAGAACTCGGTAGTGAGGGTCTTGCGGACATACGTGTTGACGAAAACAGTATTGCTTCTGTTCGGCTTAACGATCGGCTCAAGCAGCAGCCAGCGCTGTATGAAGCCGTCGGCATTGGGCGGCTTGGGCTGCGATGTGGCCGGCGCGAAGTACGGCGCAATGCTGCGGCCCGCATCGCTGGGCACAGCAGCGGGAGCCGCACTAGCCGGCAAAGCCTGAAGAGCCAATAGAACCAGGAAGCCCATCGGCAGCATGACAGAATTGTGGAACTTGCTCATAGAGGGTCCTCTGCAGGATTTCCTTTTTTTGGGGACCCGAAAAATATATGCTTTGGAATGCCGAGGTGTCAAAGATCGGCACAGCCCGGAGACAAGTGGCAGAGGATCAGCGAATCTTCATAACCCACACGCGCCGGGGTGTTTCGCTCCATTGATGACGACCCAGCCATTGTCTGCGCTGCGATGGGTAGAGCAATGGACATCGTGGATTCCGGCGGTAAAATGTCCGCGGCTGGGGATAAACGCCTGCCCATAAGCGAAGACGGCGGCGCCGCGCGGCGCAGTGACGACTCCGTCAAGGTCGTCATTGATGACGACCTCAACCAAGTGGGTGCTGCGATCGGGGAAAGTCACCATCAGCGGCAAAATTTCGTGCGCGCCATGCTCTCTCGCGCGCTGCCGCCGCGACGGGCTGATGGTCATGCCGCAGACCATCACGTTGTCCACGTCGCGCCGGGTGCCGGACGCGACAACCGCAGCCAGCTTTTGGTTGACCTGGGGCGTGCAGCGGCTGGGAACCGCAACATTGGCCGCCGCCCGCGCCGGCAGGGCGGCGCAAAACAGGCCGGACGCGAGAATGAGCATCCGCATAAGGCGATCCATCCTCCACTCTTGCTTCTCGACCGTCCGATCCAAGGCTGAAGTCCCTCTCATTGCCGGCATTGTCGCATTGTAGAGCCGGATGGATAATCTTCATTCAGCCCTGGATTTCGTCCGATGCAAAAGGGAGAATGCTAGAGAGAGCCCGGATGAGGGGGTCATTTGCAAACGCTGCTTACTGCCGCCGACC
Source organism: Acidobacteriaceae bacterium (assembly GCA_025449575.1). GTDB lineage: Bacteria > Acidobacteriota > Terriglobia > Terriglobales > Acidobacteriaceae > PALSA-350. Next base: position 7,126 of record JANWJB010000008.1, on the reverse strand, counting down.
GTCAGTCTATTACTGAGCGGATTCAAAGCCTCACGCCCACCGACAAGCATCGCTGGGGAAAGATGGAGGTGGGCGGAATGCTCTGCCATCTCACGGACTCCTTTCGTCTGGCGCTGGACGATACCGAAGTGAGCATGGCGACCGGGCCGCTGCGGCGGACGGTAGTGAAATGGGTCGCGCTGAAGTCGCCAACCAAGTGGCCCAAGGGTGTGCCAACGCGCCCGGAGATGGAGCAAGGCAAGGGCGGCACACCTCCCACGAATTTTGACCAGGATCGCGCGCGTCTGCTCGAAGCCATCGACATCTTCTGCGCGAATCCTCCCTCCGCCGACTGCCCACACCCCATCTTTGGTGTCCTCAGCCAAGAGGAATGGATGCGATGGGGATGGCTGCATACCGATCATCATTTGCGGCAATTCGGGCGGTAGGGGCGCGGCCGATATTCCTCCGGCTGCTATCCTAGGGCAGAATTTCTCTCCAGCGATCCATCTCGTAATCCCAGGCCACGCCATGTCCGAAATAAAAGATCCCGAAGACTCCCAAATCCCCGAGCACCAGCCCCCCAACGCAGACGAGGCGGAAACCCCGCCGGCCGAAAGCCCCGACTCCCGCGAGGACAGCGAATCATTTCGCGTGCTTCTGGCGCAGTACGAGCATAGCCACGCCCGTTCCTCCGAGGAGGGTGTCCGGCAGATCCAAGGTACGGTGATCTCCATTTCCGCCGAGCAGGTCTTTATTGATATCGGCTTCAAGATCGAGGGAGTTTTACCCCTGGCCTCGCTTGGCGGCGAGGCGGTAAAGCCGGGGGACACCTTTCCGGTCACCGTCAAAGGGCGCAACGAGGAGGGCTATTACCAGCTCTCGCGGCTGAAGGTTGCGCAGCCGGTCGACTGGGCTTCACTCGAGCGGGCCTTCGCACAGCAGGAGGCGATCCTGGGCACGGTCACCGGCGTCGTCAAAGGCGGACTGAGCGTCGATGTGGGTGTGCGCGCCTTTCTACCCGCCTCACGCAGCGGAACCCGAGATGCTGCTGAGATGGAGAAGCTGGTGGGCCAGGAGATTCGCTGCCGCATTCTCAAACTCGAAGCCACCGAGGAGGATGTGGTCCTCGACCGGCGGGTGCTCGCCGAGGAGGAGGAGCGCGCGCGGCGGGAGCGCCGGTTCTCCGAGGTCCGGGAGGGAGAGACGGTCCAGGGTGAGGTGCGCAGCATCACCGGCTACGGCGCCTTCGTCGATATCGGCGGCGTGGACGGCCTGCTGCACGTGGGCGACATGGCCTGGGCGCATGTGAACAATCCCGCCGACCTGCTCACCGTAGGCCAGCGGATTGAAGCCAAAGTGCTCAAGGTCGACCAGGAAAAGCATCGCATTTCACTTGGCCTCAAGCAGCTCCAGCCCGATCCATGGGCGGCCGCGGAAGAAAAGTATAAGACCGGGGAGCGCGTGCGCGGCGTGGTCACCCGTGTTCTCGATTTCGGCGCGTTTGTCGAATTGGAACCTGGGATTGAAGGGCTGATCCATCTCTCCGAGATGTCTTGGACCAGGAAGGTCAGGAAACCCAGCGACGTAGTGAAGCCCGGCGATACGGTCGAAGCGGTGATCCTCGCGGTGAACTCCGGCGAGCGCCGGCTCTCGCTGGGTTTGAAGCAGGCGCTCGGCGATCCCTGGGCCGCCTCGGCCGCCCAGCTTCTGCCCGGCTCCGTAATCGAAGGGCCGATCACAAGTCTCACTAAGTTCGGAGCCTTTGTTCAGATCGCTGAGGGCGTCGAGGGAATGATCCACATCAGCGAGATGAGCGCGGAAAAACACATCCACCATCCGCAGGAGATTTTCAAGGTCGGCCAAACCATTCGCGCCCAGGTGCTCGAAGCCGATCTGGCGAAGCGGCAGTTGCGGCTAAGCGTCAAGAAACTTGTCCCTGTCAGCCTCGATGAGTATTTCGCTGAGCATCATGAAGGCGAGACGGTGAGCGGACGCGCCCTTGAGGTTGCAGAAGGCAGTGCGCGGGTAGAGCTGGGCGAAGGCATCGAGGCCTCATGCCGGTTGGCTGCCGCACCGGAGGCTAAGGAAAAAGAGGCTTCTTCCGGATCCGGGAAAGCAAATCTCTCCGCGCTTACCTCCATGCTGCAAGCTCGCTGGAAGGGCTCCTCCGCGGGGACAGCGGCAGCCAAACCGGAACCTCTGCACCCGGGGCAGATCCGCAGCTTCCGCATCGTCAAGCTCGACCCCGGCACCAAGAAGATTGAATTGGAGCTGGCATAGAGCGGATTCACGATAGGTGTACCCCGAGGCAGATGCACCATACGCGGCTTTTCCGTGAAGAAAACCCGCGCTTCTCGAACCACGGCGGGGCAAAACCGCCGGCGGCAGCCGGGAACCTCGCTTTGCTCCACTCGCTGCCCTAGGGTGTATGCCTTCGCCGGCGATTCCAGAGGTCCCTGTATTCCGGAAAACAAAGCCTGAGCGCACGGCAATTCTGGAATCGCCCCTAGTGGAGCGCCAACGCCAGGGTATGCTGCTTCGCGTCGATGGGCAGCCGGATCTCTGTGATTGGACCAAACCTGTCAGTGGTGGAGAACCAGCCACTCTCGCTTGACGACTGGAAGGCGCTCGCGGAGGCAAACTTCCTCAACGGCTGACCGTCTCTCCTCACGCCGTGACTAACCTGGCGGACTCGCAAAAGGTAACTCGTAAAATGAGGTTGATAAGTGCCCGCCGCCGTATCGAATTTGACCTCGGTTGCGCGCGCCAAGCGTGTGGCGGTTACCTCCTGCTGGAAGTAGTCACCCTTCTCATAGTTATAGGTGAGGCCGTCGTCGTCGTAAGCCGAAAAGCTGGCAACTCGCTTGGACGAGGGGAAGATGTCCAGGACGAGGGGGGAAGCCGGACTCAGCTGGTTGCCACGCCGGTCCGGCTGCGTCGCCACGATGGATCCGTCGCGCACATAGACCGGAATGTCCTGCCAATCGGTCGAGTTCGGAGTGACAGAGACCACGTGCCCGCCTTCCACTTGTTTGCCGCTGAAATAGTCGAACCACGTGCCCGGGGGTAGGTAAAACTCGTGCGACGGCGAGTCCTGTGTCACGATAGGGGACACCAACAAGGCATCGCCGAACATCCAGGCATTCGTCTCAGTGGAACATTGCGGGTCGCCCGGAAACTCCCAGAGCAGAGGCCGAACCAGCCCGATCCCAGTTTCGTGGTCCACGCGTGCGTACGAATAGATGTAGGGCAACAGATCGTAACGCAAAAGAATGGCTCTCTTCGCGGCGGCTTCCGCTTTCGGCCCATATACCCAAGGCTGCCGCTTCTGATTGAAGCCCCCGTGCACGCGAAAGATGGGCACGAATGCGGCAAACTCAACCCACCGGGCATAGTTTTCCGGGCTCGGGTGACCGATGAATCCGCCCGTATCCATGCTCCATTCTGATTCGCCGAGATTCAGGGTGGCCATCATGCGCCGCCGCTGATAGGCCATGCTTTGGAATCCGGTGGTGATGTCTCCGGACCACTCTGCATATCCGTAGCGGATAGCTCCGAGATAGTAGTTCCGATTGATGGACCAAAACCGCTGGTTCGAGACGGAACGCTGACCATCGTACTCTGCGCGGACCATATTCAGGAATTGAAGATTATTGAAGAGGATGTCCCCGTTTTGATCGGCTTCGTCGTTCCACCATCCGGCGATTCCAGCATGAAATGCGGGTTCCATGTGCTCCCAAAACCACTTCCTCGCATCCGGATCTGCAAAATTGATGTCATTTGCCAGCCGATGGCTGAAATAGTCCATCCTGTTGGCTTCGTTGGGATACCAGAAATGGTGTTCGGTCGCGTATCTGGCTGCCTGCGTCTTCTGGCCGTCGGGCCGATCGACGAGTATCCGTGGTTTCATAATGCCGACCAAATGAATTCCATGCGACAGCATATCCGCCGCGAATTTTCCAGAAGCGCCGTCGGGGAATTTATTCGGACTAACGTTTCCCGGCCCCGAAGTGCTGTTCCAACGCCACTCGCCATAGTCGTCCTCGCCCCATGCCTTCCAATCGAAATCGAGGATGTACGCGCTGACGGGAATCCCCTCCTGCTCATATTTCTGCGTGATCTGCTTCCACTCCTGCTCGGTCGATCCCCATTGGGAATTCATGAAACCCAAAGTCCATTTCGGAGGCATGGGGGGTCTGCCAGTGAGCGTCGCCAAGCCGGCCATGACTTTGAGCGGCTGCCCCACGATGATGAAGTATTCGGCGTCTGGGCGGGAGCCTCGAAAGCTAATCGTTTGATCTATCGTTGAGAAATTGCCGCCATCGGAATCGACCAGCACCCCGTATTGCTTGGTGAAGAAGAAGGGGGCGCCGCCGTCGCCTTGGAAGCTCGCCGCCACGGTACCGCCATTGTTCCGAAGAATGCCCCCGTGGATCGCATCGTGCCACGGTAACGCGGTGATCCCGTAGAGTTGTTCGCTTTCATTGTGGACAAGCACCGTGCGGAGGAAGGCCGGCGGGGGGCCTTTCCGACCCGGAGCCGGCGCCGCGAACCCGCCCAGGCCCCGGCCCGATTGGAGACTGCTTTTTAATGTCACAAGGGTCTTACCCTGCGCATCCTCCACCTGAACGGAGAAGAACGGACTATCGTTTATAACCACTTTCATCTGAGGAGAGCTGAGCGTCTGGACTGTTCCGCTTCTTTCGACCTGTGCCGCGTTCCCGTCCGCGGGTGTCAGCGACGGATCCACCACCGGGGTTCGCGGGGTGACTTTCCCGCCGGGCTCAACATGAATGCCCACGATGTTCGGCGCGTATGCCTGAATCTCCACCACGTTGGAATCGTGAAGGAGGCGGATTGGCGTTTCCTGCGCAAACAACCGGAGGGAGCCATACGTCCAGAGAACAACGATTACGGACAGAATCAGGGCGATCCCGCGGCGCCTTGCGAAAAGAGGCTTTCGGGCCGTGGTCGTCACAAACAGTCGTTCTTCATGCAAAAACATAAAGTCTCCCACATTCGATCGGAAGACCGGCGGCCCATCTTCGGGAAGGCCGTGCCGGGCACTCCTGCGCTGCTACTTCCAATTCTTGCCGGGGCATGACAAAGGGCCATGGACTCCGATGAGAGGGGGAACGGGATCGAGCCTTGCAATACACGGATTTGCAAACAACTCCGCACTGGCATTTGTGCGAACTACTGAATTGTATGCTGCCATCGCTTGAGCGCAATTCTTTGTTCCTCAATAGCTCCGGTGGCTCAGACGTAGTCTTTGCGATAGCTCTATCGAGTTTTCTTGAGCGTCACGTCGAACCCAAAGCCGCCATTCTGATCGCGCGTGCCACTTACCGCCAGACGCGGCAAAACCGCTGGGGCTGCCGGTGGGGAACGCTGGCTTTGCCTCGCCCGCCGCGCCGGGCGTATACTTTCGCCACTGTTCGAACGGGCAGCATCCCGGCATGGGAGCTGCACTGGAGTCAGCCATGAGCATCACGCAGTTCCGCACTTCCGATCCGCCCTCGGTCCTTCGCGCAAAAGTCACATCCCACACGCTCAACGAGAAGAAGGCGGCCCACAAGCCGATCGTCGCTCTTACCGCTTACGACTACCCGACCGCCCGGCTGGTGGATGAGGCTGGCGTCGACATAGTTTTAGTGGGCGACTCCCTGGCGATGGTAGTGCTGGGATATGACACCACCATTCCGGTGACAGTGGAGGAGATGCTCCACCACACGCGCGCTGTCCGCCGCGCTGTCCGCCGCGCGATGCTGGTGGCGGACATGCCCTTCGGCTCATACCAAGCCAGCGTGGAAGAGGGCGTGCGAAACGCGTCGCGCTTTCTCAAAGAAGCCGGGGCTGAGGCGGTCAAGATCGAAGGCCGGCGCATAGAGTTGGTGGAGCAGATGAGCGCCGCCGGGATTCCCGTGATGGCGCACCTGGGCCTCACTCCGCAGTCGGTTCACAAGATGGGCGGCTATCGGGTTCAGGGCAAATCGCTGAACGCCATTCACGGCTTGCTCGATGACGCGCTGGCCCTCGAAGCGGCCGGGGCCTTTTCTCTGGTGCTGGAAGGCATTCCCCGGGAGGTTGCGCAGCGCATCGCCTCCTCGCTCAAGATTCCGGCGATCGGCATCGGCGCGGGGCCGGACTGCGATGGGCAGATTCTCGTCTTGCACGACCTGCTGAACCTTACCTTCGCGCCGCCGGCAAAATTTGTTCGCCGTTATGGCGACGCGGCGGCATTGATTGCCACCGCGGTTGAGAGCTACCGCCGTGATGTAGAAGAACGCAGCTTCCCCAGCAACGAGGAAAGCTATCACCTCACGAAAGAAATGCTCGCCGCTCTCGAAGCCGAGGAATCCACCCCCACCCGCAAGGCCTGGTGACGTGCGGCTGTTGGCCACGATTGAGGAAGCCCGGAGCGTGCGCCGCGAGCTTCGCGCCGCCGGCAAGACTCTAGGTCTGGTTCCCACGATGGGCGCTCTGCATTCAGGCCATCTTTCTCTCGTGCATGCCGCGCTCGCGGCCTGTGATGCCGTTATCGTTTCCATCTTCGTCAATCCCACCCAGTTCGGCCCGAATGAGGACATGGAGCGCTATCCTCGCGATCTGGACGGAGACCGCCGCATGCTGCAGAAGGCGGGAGTAGCGTTCGTGTTTGCACCATCGCCTGCTGAGATGTATCCCGCCGGATCAAGCAGCTTCGTCGAAGTTCCCGCATTGAGCGAGCGGCTGGACGGAGCGTCTCGCCCCGGGCATTTTCGCGGCGTCGCTACCGTGGTGGCCAAGCTGCTGCACATTGTCCAGCCCGAGCGCGTCTTCTTTGGACAAAAGGACGCGGCTCAGGTGGCCGTTCTCAGAAAAATGGTTCGCGATCTCGATTTTGACGTGGCCTTTGAAGTCTGCCCCATTGTTCGGGAACCGGATGGACTGGCTTACAGCTCACGCAACCGCTATCTTTCCCCGGACGAGCGCCGGCAGGCTCTGGTGCTCTCCCGCGCGCTCGATGGCGTTCGGCGGCTGGCGGCAGGGGGCGAGCGCCGATCCGCCGCTCTGGCGGAAAAAGCCATGAGCACACTGGCGGAAGAGCCGGCGGTACGGTTGGATTATTTCGCGATTGTCGATCCCGAAACCCTTGAAGCGG
>JANWJB010000007.1 GCA_025449575.1 Acidobacteriaceae bacterium | reverse complement strand
GGGGGAATCTGGATCTTCCCTTCCGCCGCCCCAGGCGGCTCAACCAAGGGCCAGATCCGGCAGATGGAGAGCAAGGGCGGCTTTGCCATCTCGTCTTCCAACATGGTGGAAGCTAAGGGCTTTAGCGCCCATGACGGCGCGGGCGTCTCCCTGGCTCGTCTCGGGGGCCTCCAATGTGGAGTGATTACCCGCAGGGTCTCCGAGAGCGTGGCGCTGCGGATGCACGATCTGCGGATGGAATATGTCTACATGGGCCAGGCCTACAAGATGAAGGCGGTGCGGGAGATTATGGAGAAAGGATCATTCCGGCTCGATGAGATCGCCTATGTCGGCGATGATGTCATCGATCTGCCCGTGATGAGGGTCTGCGGCTTGGCCATTGCCGTCGCCAACGCCCGCGCCCAGGTCAAGGCCGCCGCTCACTACGTAACTCCTCATGAGGGGGGCTACGGGGCGGGCCGCGATGCGATTGAGTTCATTCTGGAAGCCAAGGACTCGCTCGATGAATGCATTGAAAAGTACATCGATGAGAATCGTCCGCTCCCGGACGCCATGGATATTGGCAAAGGGGGAAACTGAAACCGGCGGCGGATCAATCCTAGGGGAAAGACCCCCAGCGGATGCAAAGTGTTCCGCGGCATCTGAAGCCGGGTACGCGGCCTGATGCGCCAGTCTGCTGCATATGTCAACTCGCGCGCTTGGCGTATGCTATCTCTTTGGAAGTCAGTGAGAATCGGCGGTCCCGGCTCTTGCTTTCCCGCCCACCCTTACCCTCGAGGAGCGTCGAACACATCGATGTCGCACTCATCTTTTCGGAGACTGTTTCCTCTCCCCCTCCTCCTCCTGGCGCTTGCGATCCAGGGTTCTTTTCTCGGCCGTCGGGCTTATGCGCAACTGCCCAACAACATGGATGGCGCCGCCAGTGCTTTTGGGCAGTTCACCGGCGCCACCAGCGGCAATGGCGTCACGGATAAGCCCAGCCGCTCCGTCGGGGCCCTTGCGACCTTCCGGCAGTCGTTCAAGCCTTGGCTGGGCTATGAGGTGAACTACAGCTACACCCGGTTCTCCGAGTTCTACAGCAATCAGCCATTCGCGGTGCAGAACAACCTGCATGAGGTCTCCGGAGCGTATCTGGTACAGGGGCCGAAGAAGTTTGGGTTCCAACCTTTTGCCGCCGCCGGCGCGGCGTGGCTGATATTTTTCCCCACCGCCAGTGGAGGCCAGCGCATGGACAAGCAGAACCGCCTGGGCCTTCTCTATGAAGTGGGCGTGAACTATCCTCTGCTGACCAATGCTTTCGGAGTGCGGTTGCAATACCGGGGCTTGCTCTACAAGACTCCCGATCTGGGCTCTCCTTTCCTGGTCACCAATACCAGGCGGCAAACCGGGGAGCCGACCGTGGGGCTCTACGTTCACTTTTGAGGGGGATGCCGGCTCAGCCTAAGGGCAGAAGCCTCGTGGCGCAGTTGAGTCAGGTTGCGACTCCCGGTCGGTGTGAGCCTCGCGCCAGCCCCTAGCGTTCCGCGGCGGCAGGGTTCAGAGCGGATTCGACGGCAGAGGCCACGCCATCGCGGTCGTTGGTTTCCGTAATCGTCCATCGCTGCTGTTGTGCAATGCCGAGCAATTCTTCCTGCGCGTTTCCCATTACCACCGGCCGTCCGGCAAATTCCAGCATCTCCAGATCGTTCAGGTTGTCGCCGATAGCCATCACTTCTTCGGGCGCGAGGGATCTTCGCCGTGCCAGATCGGCCAGCGCGACTCCCTTGGAGCAACCTAGAGCCAGCAAATCGAGGATGCAGAGGTCGCGAGCTCCATATTCGGTCCGGTGCAGCGCGACTTCGCCTTCCATACCCAGGGCCAGCAAGTGCGCGTGCGCGCGCCTCATCTCTTCCACGGTTCCGCATACCATGCCCTGGATGGGCAGATCCGCGCCGTCAAAAGCGGCCTCGATCGGCCGGACTTCGATGAGATAGGGGCGGTTGGCGTCCACCCACCGCTCGATGCGAGCTCGCACTTGCACAAAATCTTCGACTACCAGCGCCCCGGCTCCCGGCCGGTCAAAGGTAAAGACCAGGGTTTCCCAGGCACGGAGTTCACGACAGAGCCTTCTGGCTGACTCGCGCTCGAGGAAGGAGCGCCCGATGAGCTCTCCTCCAAAGCTGCGCACCACCGCTCCATTGGAGGAGATCATGACCGAATCCGCCGCCAGGCCGAGGGGGCCGACCAAGGGCATCGCATAGGCTTCGCGGCGTCCCGTAGCGATCACGATCTCCACCCCCGCCGCCTGGGCGGCGCGCAAAGCAGCGCGGTTGCGAGTGCTGATGGGCGGCCCTGAGGAGGGGGTAAGAGTACCGTCGATGTCGATGGCGATCAGCCGGATGCTCACGCTTCAGTCTACCAATCCGGAATCTTGGAAGCGGTTTATCCTAGGGGCATGACCAGTCCCGAATCCCAGCGCCACCCAGCCTCCGGCGCCCCAACATCGCGGGAAGTTTGCTCACACTGCGGCGCGCCTCTCGACGCGGCTGCGGCGAGCGATCATGGAACAGCCGAAGAGAAGGGACAACCCATCCGTGGGGGCGCGGCAGTCTCCCAGTCGCAGAGCGCGGAGAAGGATCATCGCGGCGTTACCATGCCCGCGCGCCGCCGGATCGGCGGCATCATCACTCCACAGTAGCTGCCACGCAAGGATGAGGTGGTCCCGGTGTTGCCGGCGGAGCTAGCGCAGGCTCGCCGGTGGCAGCGAGACCGCCGAGAGACGCTCGAACTCATCTTCGGTGAGCTTGACCGAGGCGGCGCCGACGTTCTCCTCTACGTGCCGGACGGAGGAGGTTCCAGGAATCAGCAATGTATTGGGTGAGCGCCGCAGCAGCCACGCGAGCGCAATCGACATGTGCGAGACGCCGTGCGCGCGGGAGATTTCTGCGATCACATTTTGCTTGCCCGGCACGGCGCGGATGGGCGCCCAGGGGATGAAGGCAATTCCATTCTGCCGGCAGTAGTCCAACAGATAATCCCACTCGCGATCGGCAAAGCTGTAGCGGTTTTGAACCGAGACGATTGGCGTGAGTTTGAGCGCTCGCTCAACGTGTTCGCGGGTGACGTTGGAGAGCGCCAAATGGCGGATCTTGCCTTGCTCCTGCAACGTAATCAGGGTCTCCATGGAAGCTTCAAACGAGACGGCGGGGTCCGGGATGTGCAGTTGGTAGACATCGATGCGCTCCAGGCGCAGCCGCCGCAGACTACCCTCTACCGCTTGGCGCAGATGCTCGGGACTTGCATTGTGCGTCCATTCGCCTGGTCCAGGCCGTCCCCAGCCACCCTTGGTTGCAATCACCACGCCGGCCGGGTACGGCGCCAGAGCCTCGGCGATGATCTCTTCGCTCACGTCGGGTCCGTAGGAATCCGCGGTGTCGATGAAGTTGACGTCAAGCTCTATTGCGCGGCGCAACACCGCCACGGCTTCGGCACGGTCCTTCGGCGGTCCCCAGATGCCCTCGCCGGTAATGCGCATGGCCCCATAGCCTAGCCGGTTCACGGTGAGGTCGCCGCCCAGCGTGATGGTTCCCGCTGAGCGCGCAGAGGTCAGGGAGGTTTGTTGGCTCATAGCTACTCTCCTTCAAATAAATTCAGGTGATTACAAATAAATTCGGGTGATTAGACGATCCTTCAGATGAGATGCCAGTTCCTTCACCGGACTTATTCCGTCCCCAGCAGTCCGCCGAGCGTGGGCTTGTGCTTCTGTTTACGCCGCTCCTTGGATGGTGCGTCCTCGATGGCCCGTGCGGGCTTCGGCTGCCCCACCCGTTCCCTCGCATTGGCCTTGACCGCTTTGACCACGGAGAACTTGCCCCGACTCTGCTTCTTCTTCACCATAGCCGCGCCTGAACAACTTGCGAAGTTTGTCCCCCGTCTCTTGAGTATGGAATACTTTCGAGAGATGCGGTGGCAAAACGCGCCGCATTCGGGAAGTAGGTTTCTGATCATGGAAGAACGGGATTTCTTCGATGAAAAATCCGAGCAGCGGACCCACACGCTAACTTGTCCTCACTGCGGCAAGGCGGATGAGTATGAGGTTTCCTGGCTGGTTCGCCGCAAAAAAGCGCAATTGCCGCGTAACGCCGACGAGCGGGACCGGGCTCGCTTTGCCAAAGCGCAATCCTATATGGTGCGTCGGGACGACGTGACGGGTTGCAAGAATATCCGCTGCCGGAAGCGCTTTGAGGTCTCCAGCCTGCAGTCTGTAGCATTTCTTTAGGAGTTTGTTGAAAAACGCGCCGAAGTCCCGAGCGAGGCGCAAGATAATGTGTACTGCTCCGGACGCCGTCCCCACATCCTGGATGCTCGACGGGAGATGAACATGTTTTTCAACAAACTCTTAGGGCTGTGGGGGGATCGGTATCGCCGGGCGCCAAAGTTCCGGCGGCCGTCTTGCCTCGGCCGAGGTGTGGCGCCGTCGATTCCCGTTTTAGTCTGAGAAGAAGCCGTCAGGCAGAAAACGGGGCAGGCGTGGTTTAATAGGAGCGGGTTTGGGGTACGGTTCCGGCAGGCGTTCTATTGCGAACGGTGCTTGGAGTTCAAGTCCCATTGAGTTTTGTCTGCGGGAGTGAAGGAATATGGCCAACGCATTGCTTCCCATTGAAGAACGCAATCTTTCCCCGGATCAGGTGGACACAATCGACAAGCGCCGGCAGCGCGGATTGATGTTCCTGGTCGTCTCTGGACAGTTTGCGATTATCTCTACCGTGCTGCTGCTGTGGACCGGTCAGGATTTCACGTATGCGCCCGGCTGGGCCCATCCGATGGACTACTACTTCATCATCACCGTTACCATCTGCATCGTCGCCGGTTTCACGGGAATGGTGTTGCGCCGCGGCAAGCCCGAATTTTAAAGCATATTCGGCGCGCCGAAGCAGAGGGACCGCGGCTGCAACCTCAGCTTGAGCGCCGCGCTACGCCCGAGCGAAAAAATGCTCTATTCTTGAACCATTATGGCGACCAAGAAAGAGCTTCTCTCCACTCCTATCCAGCACATCGATATCAAACAGCTCGATGTGGTTCCGCTCGTCGATGCCATGCAGCACATGGCCTATAGCTCCCGCGACTTGGCCCGGGCGGCGGCGATCTATGAGCGGATGCTGCGCGATGGCGAATGTGGCGTCATCCTTTGCCTGGCCGGCTCGTTGATCAGCGCCGGATTGAAGCAGATCTTCATTGATCTCCTCCGCAACAATATGGTGGACGCCGTGGTTTCGACCGGCGCCAACATCGTAGATCAGGACTTCTTCGAGGCGCTGGGCTTCCGTCACTGGATCGCCGGCGATCTCTATCGGCAGGGAACCGAAGACGCAACTCTGCGCGAGCTGATGATCGACCGCATTTACGACACCCTGATCGACGAGGAAGAGCTGCGCATCTGCGATGAGGCGACCCACGCGATCGCCGACGCTCTGCCCCCGCGCCCGCACAGCTCGCGTGAATTCATCCGCGAGATGGGAGCTTACCTCCAGAGGGAAGGCAAAACCCCGGAAAAGGGCGGAGAAGACAGCATCGTGCTCGCCGCCTATCAGAAAGATGTGCCGATTTTTGTCCCCGCCTTCAGTGACTGTTCGGCGGGCTTCGGCCTGGTCGCCCATCAGCATGCTCGCAGGGACAAGCCCAAGGTTTCCCTCGATTCGGCCAAAGACTTCTATGAGCTCACTCAACTGAAGATTGCGAATCCCACTACCGGCCTGTTGATGATTGGCGGTGGGACGCCGAAGAATTTTGCTCAGGACATCGTGGTCGCCGCGGAGGTTCTCGGAGTGGAGGCTCCGATGCACAAGTATGCGGTGCAGGTGACCGTTGCCGATGTCCGCGATGGCGCGCTCTCCTCCAGCACGCTGAAGGAAGCCAGCTCCTGGGGCAAGGTGGATACGACCTTTGAGCAAATGGTCTACAGCGAGGCCACTCTCGCGTTGCCGTTGATCGCCGGCTATGCATATGGGAAGCGCGCCTATGCCGGCCGGAAGGAGCGTCGCTGGGCGCGCCTGCTGGAGCCGGTAACCGCTTAGTCGCCGGACGCGGCCGCCATCGTCAGTTCGCAGGCAAAGATGCTATAAAGGCTGGGTGATTGGCTCGCTTACTCTGCCCTGGCGTTTCCGTTTCCTTTCTGGATTTGGACTTCTCGCAATGTTGTTGTTCGCCTGTGCCGCACTGACGGCCGGTGCACAATCCATATTCACCCTCCGGCCGGACGACCCGCACGCGGTGTATCTGCAGCGCGGAGCCTTCAATGCGGTAGCCGATGGCAAGGCCGACGACACGAAAGCGATCCAGGCCGCGATCGACCAGGTGCGCACCGCCGGCGGTGGCGTTGTCTTCGTGGCCGAGGGCCGCTATCGCATCACTGCCACGATCCACTTATGGTCGGGTATTCGCCTCATTGGCTACGGCGCACATCGCCCCGTCTTTGTACTCGGCCCCCACACTCCCGGCTTTCAGGAAGGCCATGGATTTTTGGGAACCGGGCGCTACATGCTGCAATTTGCATCGATGCAGCCGCGATCCGGGGGGCCGGTGGTGGACGCCAACGAGTTCACCTTCTACAGCGGCATTCGCAACGTGGATTTCGAGATCGGCGACGGTAATCCCGCGGCGATCGCGATTCGCTTTCACGTAGCCCAGCATTCCTTCCTTGAGGACATGAACTTCAATGTCGGTCAAGGCCGAGCGGCGCTTGAAGACGTTGGCAACAACGCCAGCCATCTGCACATCGAGGGCGGACAATACGGCATTATTTCCGTTCGCACTTCACCCGCCTGGCAGTTCCTGCTGCTGGACTCCACCCTGGAAGGGCAGCGGGTGGCGGCCATTCACACGCAGGAGGTAGGCATGACCTTGGTGCGCGATCGCATCGCGCACACGCCCGTCGCCGTTGAAATCACCAAGAATATGACGGAGCAACTCTACGGCCGTGACCTCACGCTGGAGGACATCGGCCGGTCGGCCCTCATCCTTGGCGAAGTGCTCAAGCCGATTCATGAGGTCACGCTGGATCATGTCGTCTGCCACAACGTGGCGGAGATGGTGCAGGGGGGCGAGGGCGTCCGCGGATTTACTCCTGTCCGCGCGCCGGCGAAGCGCTACGTCGAAGAGCATCTGACGATCGGGCTTGAGATCGGGGCCGATGGCCGCGAGCGCGGCGTTGTCATGCATCACAAGGAGAGCCTGGCCGCTCCGGCGCGCTCCAAGATGGCCGATGTCGCGGCCCTGCCGCCGATGAAGGATTGGGTCAACGTCCACACCTTGGGAGTGAAGGGCGATGGCGGCGCTGACGACACGGCTGCGCTGCAGAGCGCCATCGACCGGGACCGCGTTCTCTACTTTCCCAGCGGCGTTTATCGCATCAGCAATACATTGCACCTGCGCCGGGACAGCGTGCTGATCGGCTTCAATCCTTCGACGACAGTCATCACGATCTGGGACAACGAGGCCGCTTTCAAGGGAGACGGTCCTGCTGTGCCGCTGGTCCAGAGCGCCCGCGGAGGCGCAGCCATCCTTTCCGGCATTGGTATCGACACCGGCTTTACCGACCCTCGCGCATCGGGATTGGAGTGGCGTGCGGGACAGCAGTCGATGGTGGACGACGTTAACTTCGCGGAGGGCCATGGCCGCGCCACCGCAATCCTCGCGCCCGGAATGCCGCGGCCATCCCGCGGGTTCTTCCGAGGCAATACGACCGCCGGCACGGAGTATCCCAGCCTTTGGGTGCATGACGGCGGCGGTGGCGTATTTCGGGGTATCTGGACGTCGAACACGGGCGCCAAGGCCGGCCTTCTGGTGGAAAACACTTCCACGCCCAGCGTGGTTTACCAGATGTCGTGCGAGCACCACATGCATCACGAGACCCAATTCCATCACGTATCGAATTGGACGGTCTTTGCCCTGCAAACGGAGGAGGAAAATCCGGCGGGGCAGGAATCCTTCTCGGTGGAACTGGAAGACGCGCACAACATGGCCTTCGCGAACCTCTTCACATATCGCGTCTCGCGCACCGCTTTGCCCAAGCTCAACGCGGTGGAGGCGGCGGGTTCCACCGCCATTCGCTTCGAGAATGTGCACAACTTTAGCCAGACGCGTTTGGCCTATGACAACAGCGTCTTCGACCGCGACACTGGGCTAAAGGTGCGGGCCCATAATTTCACCGCATTCACGCTCACCGCAAACAGCAAGCCCGGCGCTCCACTGCCGCTTCCTGACGGCGTGTTCGCTCCTCATGCGGCGCTCCAGCGGCTTGCCACCGGCTTCAGCAACGCTTCCGGCCTGACTGCGGGAACGAATGGCCGGCTCTTCTTTACGGATGCCGCGATGCACAAGATCTACCGTTGGAATGCGGCGACAAAGCAGGCCGAGTTGGTAACCGGAGAGGTTTCCGATCCCATGGCCGTCGGCTTTGCCGGGCCGGGATCGCTGCTGGCGGTCGATTATGGCAGAACCTTCCGTCGTGTGACTCTCTCTGTCTTCAGCGTTGATCCGGTTACCGGAGCAGTGAAGAAGATTGACCCGGCTTCCAGCCCCCAGAGCGGCGCCAGTCTCATGCTGCCCTTGGGCCTTCACAACAGCATGACCACTTTAATCATGCAAATGGAGCATCGTGGCCTCGTCTACGCGCCGGGCAGCAACATGGCTATCGTCGCCGATGTCACGGATCAACCTCGGGATTACTTCTACGCGCCAGGCGCCTCGGTCGCGATCATGGCCGGCGGCGACTGGCTGCCCATGCTGCAGGCGTCGCAATGGCGCGTCTTCAGCGTTGGCGACGAACATTTCGCGACCAGCGAAGATGACAATGAAACCTACAAACTGACGTTGGACAGCCTGCGCAGCATTACTGCAACTCCGTTCCTGCCGCGCGGCGGCACCAGCGTGGTGACTGACAAGTCTGGGAATGTCTATGTCGCCGAGGGGCAGGTGTATATCTACAATGCGGCAGGGAAGCAGATCGGGGTGGTCGAGATTCCAGAGCGGCCGGGCAGCCTGGCCTTTGGCGGCAGCGACGGGCGCACACTCTTTATTGGCGCGCGCTCGTCGCTCTACGCCATTCGTACCCTGGCGGCGGGGAATTAGAGCGGATTTACAATTGCTATGCCCCACCCTGGTTCGAGAAGTGCGGCTTTTCTGAACGGAAAAGCCGCGTACCGTGCATCTGCCCGGGGTGCACCTATCATGAATCCGCTATAGGCATCCTCGGGGAGACCTATAGCGCGTGGGAACCCTGCCTCCAAAGCTCCGCGGCCCGGCACATTCACCCAAGATGGCCCCGGGGGGGAGCCGCTATGGCGATCGGTCCTTGACTGGAACGAAAGTTGCATGGCGTCTCACGAAAACGGGTATACCCTTAGCTTTCCTCCCCGAATGAGTCAAGCGATGTTATTACGCATCGAGGAGCCTTACTGTGGGATTTGCAATGATTCTGCTTGGTATTCTGGCGAGTTATGTGGTGGTATCTTTCTCCGCTTGGTGCCTTTGCCGGATGTTGGCGGCGAGCGACAGGTTGGTAGAAAGCCGGGCCAGCGTTATCCCCTTCAAGCGCGCCAGCTAGTTCTGGAGCTGCGAGCGGGGGCGAAGCGAAAAAGGGATGAACGCACCCCGGGGCAAGTGTGTCGGCAACCGCCGCAGAACGCACGGCCTTCTCATTCTGCAATCTTTCCCTAGATCTTAAAAGAATTTGGCAGGCGCGCCTGATTTGCGCGCGCGGCTCCCGGGGTGGGGGACTCTTTCAGTCACTCCGCCGGACACCGCCGCACGCCTTATACTGGCAACCGTCCAGCTAAGAGCTTTTTTTCCGATTGGCGCCAGAGGGCTTCCGCGCTCATTCGATTGCCGCGACTCGCAGAAAGCACAGCTTGCGAGCGGCAGGGGATGGCCGCTCGCCAAAGTCGAATCGGAAGAAGTGCTCCGATTCTCCGTTCGCGTTCGCGGGCGAGATGGGCCGGCCTCTTTCTTAAACCGGGCTCCTTGTTGTGAGTTGATCGCTTGAAGCGACTATGCGAATGACTTGGCTTCGGGACAGACTCCCCTCGACCGTTATTTTCGCTGCCTCCCTGCTTTTGTCGGCATATGGCGGCATCGTGCTCTTGCTTGGGCACGGCGGCATTTTTGTCGCTGCGGTCATTGCGTGGGCCTGTGCCCAGACGCTGCTGATCGTATTGTGCGTGCTGCACTTTCTCAGTGCCTCACGCCGCAACGTAGCCGAGCAGCGCGTTCAGCAACTGGCGCAGATGCAGAGGAGCATTCTGGACTCTGCCGGCCCCATGATTCTCGCCACCGACCTTGACGGCAATCTGCAGATCTTCAATCCCGCCGCGGAAAGGATGCTGGGCTATCGCGTCAATGAGGTGTTGGGATTGCTGCGCGCTCAAGAGCTGTTTCCCCCTGGAGAACTGGAGCGCATCGGCCAAGTGCTCGTCTCACGGCTGGAGCGGGCTCCGGAGGCGTCTGTCGATGGAGTTTCCAGCGAGCTGAAGCATTATGCGCGCTATGTCACCAGTTTCCCCGTTAGCCGGGTGCGCGGTTTTGAGATTCAGTTTCGGCGCAAAGATGGCAGCTCTTTCCCCGCGATGGTCTATCTCTCGGCCGTTCGCGACAGTGGCGGAGCCCTGGCTGGGCTGTTGGCGATCGCCACCGACCTTACCGCGGCAAAGCGTGCCGAACATGCGCTACGCGAGAGCGAGGAGCGCTACCGCGACCTGTTTGAGAATTCCCAGGAAATGATCGCCACGCTCAGCCCGCGCGGCAAATACCTCTACGTCAACCCGGCTTGGCAGGCATGCTTCGGCAAAAGCGCGTCAGTCTTTGAGAATCTGCCGAATTTCGAGGCCGCTTTACCGGAGGAGATGCAGCAAGAAGCGGCAGTGCTCTTCGAGCGAGCGCTCAATGGCGAACGCATTGATGGCGCCAACCTGCGCGTGCAAAGCGCCAGCGGCATGTATCGCGAGCTGGAAGCCAGCCTGAGTTGCCGCCAAGACCATGGCGAGCCGGTTTCAGTGCGCTGCATTTTTCGCGACGTAACCGCCCAATACCAGCGCGAGCGAAGATTGGCGATGCAGTTGGCCGTCAGTCAGGTGGTGGGCCAGTCCAATACCTCTGACGAGGCGCTGCCGGCCATGCTTGAATCTCTCGGCACCAACCTGGGCTTTGACATGGCGGGGCTATGGTTTGTTTCCAGCGACCAACACACGCGGTATCTTGCCGGATGGTACCGGCCCGAGAGCGCGTGCGCGGAGTTTCACCGCGACAGCATTGGGCGCGTGATCGAAAAAGGGAAGGACCTGCCCGGCCAGGTCTGGGCGGCGGAAAGCCCCATCTGGATTGAGGAGTTGGAACGCAGTCCCAATTTTTTGCGGAGCAAAGCGGCGCAGGCCGACGGCCTGCTGACCGGTTGGGGCGTGCCTGTGCGCGTGGGCAACCAAGTGATCGCGATTGTCGAATTTTTCAGCCGCGAAAAGCAGAGCGAAGACCGGGAGATGATGGCCACCGTGGAGACGGTGTGCGCCTCAATCGGCCAGTTCATGGCCCGTTCGGCGCAGGAAAGCCGGCTCGAGGAGCTGAACCGTCAGAAGGAATCGATTCTGAATTCCGTCGCTGATGGCATCTTCGGTACCGACTCCAATGGACGCATCGTCTTTGTGAACCCTGCCGCCGCCAGCATGCTGGGCGCGCAGCCGTTTGACCTGATAGGCCGCACCGTGCACTCGGTGGTGCATGAGGAGCGCAAAGATCGCGAGAAATGTTCTGACCAGTGCCGCACGCGGCGTGCCTTCCTGATGCGCGATGGCGGCAGCGGCCAAGACGTTTTCTATCGCAAGAATGGCGTCTCTTTTCCCGTCGAGTTTTCCGTGACTCAGATGGTCGAGCACAGCGTGGCGGTGGGCAGCGTTCTCAGCTTTCGCGACATTAGCCAGCGCTATGCTCTGGACCGCATGAAAGATGAGTTCGTCTCCACCGTGAGCCACGAGCTGCGGACGCCGCTCACCTCCATCCGGGGGGCGCTGGGGCTGCTCTCCGCCGGGTTGCTGGGAGGGGTGGGAGACAAGGCCGCCAACCTGCTGCGCATCGCGGTAGGCAACTCCGACCGTTTAGTTCGCTTGATCAATGACATCCTCGATCTGGAACGAATGCAGTCCGGGCGGGCTCCGCTGGCCTATCGCCAGTGCTGCCTGGACGAGCTGGCTCGGCAGGCCATCGATGCCATGAACCCGATGGCCGACGCGGCCAAGGTGCAGCTCATCCTTGATTCGGAGCCGACTACCATCGAGGCCGATCCCGATCGGCTACTGCAGGTCATCACCAATCTGCTCAGCAATGCGGTCAAGTTCTCTCCGCTTTCGTCGCAGGTGGTCGTCAAGCTGGAGCGGCTGCTGGATGGCGTTACGCTGAGCGTGATCGATCGCGGAAGAGGAATACCCAAGGACAAGCTGGAGTCGATCTTCGATCGCTTTCAGCAGGTCGATGCCTCCGACTCCCGGCAAAAAGGCGGCACCGGCCTGGGCCTTGCCATTTGCCGCACCATTGTCCAGCAGCATGACGGCAGAATCTGGGCTGAACGGAACGCTGATCGCGGGTCCACCTTCCATATGTTTTTGCCTGCCATTACCCGAGAGGCCGGCGAGGTGCAATCCACTTCCGGCGAAATGCCGGAAACCGTCACTGGATCTTCCGTGCTCATCTGCGATGAGAGCGCGGAAAGCAGGGCTGCGGCCGCCACCTGCCTGAAGGCTCAAGGCTATTTCGTTCTAGAGGCGGCGCATGGCGATGAGGCCGTTGGGATGGCCCGGCAAATCCGGATGGACGCAATTCTGCTGGATCTGAGCCTGCCCGGGCTGCACGGGTGGGAGACCCTGCGGCAGCTCAAGAACGACCGCCGCACGAGCATGATCCCCATCATCGTGCTCAGCGCGTTTGGAGCTTTCAACGACCCCGAGATCGAGCAGAGCGCGGACGCATGGCTGCAAAAGCCGCTCCAGGAGGAGTTGCTGTTGGCGACTCTTACCCGCGTGCTCCACGCGGAAGAGGCTCCGGGCCGGGTTCTACTCGTGGAGGGCGACAATGACCTGGCCAAAGTCATGCTGGCGACCCTCGAGCGTGCCGGCCTTGACGTCTGTCATGCGCCGACCCGACGCAAGGCGCTGGAGCTCTGTGTTACCGCCCCGCCACATCTGATTGTTCTCGATCCGGCCCTCCCCGATGGCGATGGGTTTAGCCTGGTGGATTGGTTGCGGGGGCAGAAAGACCTAAGCCAAATTCCGCTGGTAGTCTATTCCGCGCGAGATATCGAAGAGGACGAGCGCATCAAGCTGCTGCTGGGTCCGACCGAGTTTCTTACCAAGGCGAGGGTGCAGCCGCATGAGGTGGAGACGGTGATTTTAACAATGTTGCGGCGGAGGCATGCGATAGTGGAGGATAATCTGCATTGGGATGGAGCTACCTCCGCTAATCTTTGAAAGCTGACGGTGAATACTTCGTGACCCGCCGCATTTTGATCATCGACGACGAAGACGACATTCGCCAGGTGGCAGCGCTGAGCCTGGAGACGGTCGCCGGCTGGGATGTGGTGCTCGCCAATTCGGGCAAGCAGGGCATTGAACGCGCAAGCGTCGAGCAGCCGGACGCCATATTGCTGGACGTGATGATGCCGGAGATGGACGGTCCTACCACCTTCCTCAAGCTCAAAGCCAATCAGAAGACCTCTCATATCCCGGTGCTATTACTCACCGCCAAGGTTCAGGGCCCCGATCAGCGGCGGTTCGCCGACTTGGGCGTAGCGGCAATCTTATTTAAGCCTTTTGACCCACTTACTTTGGCCGGACAAATCTCCTCCGTGTTAGGGTGGAAGGACAGCGCTTGATCTGACCCTATGAGCAACCTTCCCCCAGACCACGCTCCCCCCGCCGGCGCCGACGGTAATTCCCCGGTCCGGGATGACACGCAACAGAAACTGCATCAGTTGCTTGCCGGGCTCTGGGAACAAAGCCGCAACACTGTCGCGGCTCATGTTGAGACTCTGCAGCAAGCTCGGACGCTGGCGGAGAACGGCCAGCTGGACGATGCCGGCCGCGCGCGCGCCATTGATTCGGCTCACAAGTTGGCCGGTGTGCTAGGCACCTTCGGCTTGCCTCGTGGAACTGAATTGGCCCGGGTGGCCGAAGAGGCATTTCGAGAGCCGGCCGGCCCCGGCCCGCAGAAGGCCGAGGCGCTTCGCCCAGCCCTGGACGAATTGCATAATCTGGTCCAGGCTGCGGTTACCTACCAAGGCAGCTAGAGCAGAATCCGGCCGGCCGTCGACCTGTTGTTCCATCAAAGCGGGGTATTCAGCCGGTGGCGCCCGTTCACAACCTGAAATGCCTTAGACTGAACGAATGAATGGCTTGGGCCGCTTGTTGATCGGCCTGGGATTCCTCCTGCTCATTGCCGGCGCGCTGGTGCTGCTGCTGGGCAAGGTCGGCCTCCCGCTGGGCAGGCTCCCCGGGGACATCTCCTATCGCGGGAAGAATGTGTCCTGGTATTTCCCGCTGGGAACATGCATTCTGCTCAGTATCGTGCTCTCGTTGATCTTTTATCTGCTCTCTCGTTTTCATCGCTAGCGTCGCGCATCGGAGGCTGCATTGGCAAATCCCGGCGAGCAGTTCGATCAGATGGGGCTTCTGTTTCCGGAAGCGAACCCGCGCCGGGTTTGGAAGGTGGGCCAGCTTGTTGGAGAGGTGCGCAACCATATTGAGAAGGAGTACGGAGATATTTGGGTGGAAGGTGAGATCTCCAACTGCCGCTGTGCTCCGTCCGGCCATCTCTATTTCACGCTGAAGGATGGCGAGGCCCAATTGCCGGTGGTGCTCTTCCGGAGACAGGCGTCGCTGCTGCGCTTTCGGCCGGAGGATGGGCTTCAAGTTCTGGTGCGCGGCCGGGTCTCCGTCTATGAACAGCGGGGGCAGATGCAACTTGTTGCCGAGCTTGCCGAGCCGGTCGGCGCGGGCTCGCTGCAGATTGCCTTCGAGCAATTGAAGGCGAAGCTGCACCAGGAAGGGCTCTTTTCCGCGGAGCGCAAGCGGCCACTGCCCGCCTTCCCTCGCTCCATCGGAATTATCACGTCGCCGGGCGGAGCCGTCATTCGCGATTTTCTCACCGTGGGCGGACGCCGGCACGGCGCCCTCAATGTCCAAATTTATCCCGCGCTGGTGCAGGGCGATGCGGCGGCGCAGGAGATCTGCGGCGGTATCGCCTTCTTCAATCAGATGCGAACCGTAGATGTAATCGTGATTGCGCGCGGCGGCGGTTCGTTGGAGGATCTGAGCCCCTTTAACAGCGAACTGATGGCCCGGGCAATTGCCGCCTCCGCGCTGCCGGTGGTCTCCGCCGTCGGCCATGAGACCGACTTCACGATCGCCGACTTCGTCGCCGATCTGCGCGCGCCCACTCCGTCGGCGGCCGCGGAGATACTTACCGAAGCGCAGCACAAGCTGGAAGAGCGAATGGAAGAGTTGGAGCGGCGACTGGAGCGGGCCTGCCGCTACCTGCTGACGCGCTCCAACGAACAATTGGCCAGGATCGGCGGAGTGGCGGCATTTTCGCGCGTGCGCAACCTGATTGCCCGCCGTCAACAGCGTGTAGATGAATTGCAGTTTCAGTTGGAGAGCGCCTGGCGCCGGCAGTGCCGCTTGCTCTCCGAGGCCTTGCGGGAGATTGAGTCGCGGTTATTAAGGCAGGACGTAACTCATCGCTTGCGGGTGACGGGGGAACGGCTTGCGCGCGTGGAGGGACGGCTCGATCGAGCGCAACGGGAGTTTCTCGCCCGGCGGCGCTCCTCGCTTGCCGCCAGCGAGGCTCTGCTGCAATCCCTCTCTCCCTTGGCTGTGCTGAAGCGCGGCTATGCGCTGGTGTTTGACCAATCCGGAGCGCTGATCAAGGATGCGCTCGCAGTGCCGGAGGGTAGTCTGGTGACCGCCCGCCTGGCCAGTGGAGAACTAACAAGCCGCGTGATCGAAAGGAAACCCAGGCACGACTCATGAGAAAGCTCTTCGGAACCGATGGCATCCGCGCGGTGGCGGGAGAAGCGCCGCTCGATCCAAAAACGATCTTCGCGGCCGGCTTGGCGCTGGCGCATTCGCTGCTCCGCGCCTCCGGCTCGCCGCAGGTGCTGCTGGGCGCAGATACGCGCGAATCCAGCCCCTGGATCGCGGCCGTGATCGCCGCCGGGCTCCGCCAGGGCGGAGCAGAGGTATTCAGCGCCGGGGTGGTCACCACGCCGGCCGTGGCTTGGCTAACGCGCCGGCACCGGCTCTCCGCAGGTATCGTAATCTCCGCCTCCCACAATCCTTGGCGGGACAATGGCATCAAGGTATTTGGCAGCGACGGTTACAAGCTTCCGGACGATGAAGAGCTGGCGATTGAGTCGGAGATTTTTCGCCGTTTGAACGGCGCCCCTGTTCCAGAGGTCAAGTCGCTCGCGCCGCCGGTGGAAAATCCCAGCTACCGCCAGGAGTATGAGGCGTACCTGCGCGACGCGGCCGTCGATCTGAATCTAAGTGGCCAGAAGGTTGTGATCGACTGCGCGAATGGCGCAGCCGCCGCCATCGCTCCGGAGCTCTTTGCCGGCTTCGGTGGCGAGATTCACTGGACTCACACCGCCCCCGACGGGCGAAATATCAACGAGAATTGCGGCGCTCTGCACCCGGAGATCGTAGCGCGGGAAACCAAGGCGCTCGGTGCGGATCTGGGGATCACCTTCGACGGCGATGCCGACCGCGTTCTCTTTGCCGACGCGCTTGGACGCGTGGTGAACGGCGACGCCATCATGCTGATTGCCGCGCGCGCGATGCAGCGCGCCGGAGAACTTGCCGGCAGTCTGGTGGTTGCTACCACCATGTCGAATATGGGCCTGGAGATTGCGCTCGCCAACAGCGGCATCCGCATGCTCCGCGCTCCCGTAGGAGACAAGTACGTGCTGGGGATGATGCAGGAGCATGCCGCGTCCCTGGGCGGCGAGCAGTCCGGACATATCCTCTTTCCCCGGCTTAGCACCACGGGCGATGGCTTGCTGACCGCGGTGGTCCTGCTTAGGATTGTGCAGCGGTCGGGCAAGCCGCTCCACGAGCTGGCGGCCGACCTCCGCGTCTTCCCGCAGGTGATTGTGAATGTGCGCGTGCGAGAGAAACAGCCGCTGGAGCAGATCCCGGCGGTGGCTGAGAGCATTCAGCGCGCGGAGCGGGATTTGGGCTCCGCCGGCCGCGTCGTTGTGCGCTACTCCGGTACGGAAGCCCTGGCGCGGGTGATGATTGAAGCCGAATCGGAGCGGAAGATGCAGGAACACGCCGAGCGCATCGCCCAGGCTATCCGCGCGGAGATCGGCGCCTAGAGCGGATTTACGATTGCTATGCCCCACCGTGGTTCGAGAAGTGCGGCTTTTCTGAACGGAAAAGCCGCGTACAGCGTATTTGCCTTGGGGTACACCTATCGTGAATAGCCAGGCACTACTTTAGATCGCGCCAGTTCTTGCCCACGCCGCAGTCCACAACCACTGGGACGCTCAACTCGATGACATGCTCCATCTCATTCTGAACCAGCGGCTTTAACCGGTCGATCTCTTCCTCTGGTACGTCGAAGACCAGCTCGTCATGTACCTGCAGCGTCATCTGCGTCTTCAGCTGCTGCTCCCGAAGCAAGCCGTCGATGCGAATCATCGCGACCTTGATCAGATCGGCCGCGGTCCCTTGCAGCGGCGTGTTGATCGCCGTGCGTTCGGCGAAGCCGCGCAGATTGGCGTTGCGGCTCTGGATGTCGGGGATGGGCCGCACCCGGCCGAAGAGCGTGCGAACCCGCTGCTCACGCCGCGTCTGCTCCAGCATGCGGTCGATATACTCGCGCACGCCCTGATAGCGCGCGAAGTAGGTCTCAATGTAAAGCTTTGCCTCGCTTTGTTCGATATTGAGCTGCTGGGCCAGGCCAAAGGGCGAAATGCCGTAGACGATGCCGAAGTTCACCGCCTTGGCCCGGTCGCGAGTCTGCTTATCCATTTCGGCCGCTGCAATGCCAAAGACCTCCGACGCGGTCAGCGTATGGATGTCGTCTCCACTGGAATAAGCGCGAACCAGGAGCGGATCTTGCGAGAAGTGCGCCAGCAGCCGCAGTTCGATTTGCGAGTAATCTGCGGAGAGCAAGACGTGGCCGGGTGCGGCGATGAAGGCGGCCCTGATCTGTCTCCCTAACTCGGTGCGGACGGGAATGTTTTGCAGGTTGGGATTGATCGAGGAGAGCCGCCCGGTTGCCGTGCCCACTTGATTGAAGGTGGTGTGTATGCGCGAATACTCGTCGGCGAGCAGCGGCAGTGTATCGACATAGGTGGATTTCAGCTTAGCCAGTTGGCGGTATTCCAAAACCAAGCGAGGAACGTCGTTGTGCTCTGCCAGCTCTTCGAGCACATCCACGGCCGTCGAGATGACTTTTCCGCGCCCATATTTCAGAGGTTTGGGCAGGTGCATCTTGTTGAACAGGACGTCCCCCAGTTGCTTTGGGGAATTGATGTTGAAGCGATGCCCGGAGCTCTCGAAGACCGCTTCGCCGACGCGCTGGATTTCGCGGCCCAAGCGGTCTGACATCTCAGCCAGGGCGGCATGGTCGATACGTACCCCGGCCTGCTCCATCCGCAGAAGTACTGGTACCAGCGGTAAGTCGATCTCGCGGTAGAGCTTGCCCGAGCCGAGCGATTCCACCTCTTGGCGAAGTGCCGGCGCTAGCCCGCGGATAGCGTGGGCCGACTCCGGCAGATGACCCTCACCTTCGGTTCTCAACGGGCGGCTGGAGAATCGTGCGACCACATCGGAAAGGTGATGCGTGGCGTGCGTGGGATTGAGGAGATAAGAGTAGAGCATCAGGTCGTCAATAGGGCCGGCGAGCGAGACGCCCGGTTGATCTCCGGTCTGGCCTTGCGCAGTCATTTGGCCCGCGGCTTCCAGAGAGCGAAGAGTCGCCTTCAGATCATGCAGCGACTTTGGCACGCGTTCGTCTTCAAGCATCGCGCGGAGTTCCGCTGCCGCTGCTTGATCCAGCGCCAAGTCAAAAACCAGCACTTTGCCCGCTTCCGCCGAGACCGCAATACGCAACGGCGATGGCTGCTTTCCTTCCACCGCGGAATCGCCGGAGCGCTCCGATGACCCCGCGGAATCCGGTTGATCCGTGAAATTGAGGAGAGGGGTGGCCGCGGGCGGCTCTTCTTCCGTCGCGCTCTCCGGCTCAACGGCGGTCTCCGCGGCGGCATCGAGCGGCGTAAGATCAACCGCCAAGGCGAAGCCTGAGGTGAGCGCCAGGTCAAAGAAGCGGCGCCGCTCTGCTTCAGAAGGCGGCGAAAGAATTTCGAACGACGCGGCTTCGTCCTCTGGTGACCCTAACTCCTTCAGCATGGAGGTGAATTCCAGCTCGGTGAAGAGCTGTCGGCAGGCCGCCAAATCATAGGGCTGGGTGCGCATTCCTTCGAGATCGAGCGAAAGCGGGACTCCACAATCGATTGTCACCAGCTCCTTGCTGAGAAGAACAGTGTCGCGATTGTTTTCCAACGACTCACGATAAGTCTTTCGTTTGATTCCGGAAGCCCCGTCCAAAGCAGCTTCCACGCTGCCGAATTGCTGTATCAGCTCGACCGATCCCTTATCGCCGATCCCCGGCGCGCCGGGAATGTTGTCGATCGAATCCCCGCGCAGCGCCATCACATCGACGACCTTTTCCGGGGGTACCCCCAGGGTTTCAATTACCTTCTCGCGGTCGAGAACGAGGTTGTCCTTCGCCGGATTCAACACCTTTACCCGTTCGCTTACCAGCTGCAGCATGTCCTTATCATTGGAAACGACGAAGACAGGGTGCCGCTCCTCCGCAGCCTCGCGCGCCAGCGTTCCGATCACGTCATCCGCCTCAAAGCCTTCCGCTTGCAGAATCGGGATGCGCAAAGCTTCCAATGCGCGGCGGATGTAGGGCAACTGCTGGGCTAAGTCCGCGGGCATCTCGGTGCGGTTAGCCTTGTACCCGGCGTAATCGACCTGCTCAAAGGCACGAAGCCTGCTATTCCACTTGCGCACCGTTGTGAGGCTTCGGGCGCGCTCGTCGCGGAAGACCGGGGCGCTCATATCGAATACCGCGGCAAAATACTCCGGCTGAAAATCGCGCCGAAGTTTGTTGATCATATTGACGAAGACATAGGTCGCCGCGGTGGGCAGGCCGCTGCGCGTAGACATCGGACGCTGACGCTGCATTGCGTGGTAAGCGCGAAAGATGAAGGACATCGCATCCAGCAGGAAGACGGCCGGTTTCTCTTGCTTAGGCGGTGCGTCGGGAGTGGAAGCCATTGTTGACGAGTCTAGAGCATTTCTGTCCCCATCGCTCCCCGCGGCGGGGAGCGAAATGTGGCGAGCTTGCCTACAATCGAGCTGTGCTGGTTTCCGAATTCGACTTCGAGCTTCCTTCCGAATTGATCGCGCAGCAGCCCGGAGAGCGCGGCGCCAGCCGCATGCTAGGCCTCTCGCGCTCGACCGGCGCATGGCGCGACGGATGCTTTCAGGACCTGCCCCAACTGCTGGCTCCCGGCGACCTTCTGGTGTTGAACGAGAGCCGGGTAATTCCGGCACGGCTCTTTGCCCGGAAACAGGGGCAGGGGGCCGCATCCGGCGGTCTTACAGAAGTGCTGCTGACAGAGCAACTGAGCGAGTGGGAGTGGCGGGTGCTGGCGCGGCCGGCGCGCCGGCTGGCGATAGGCGACGAGATTGATTTTGCTCCTGGCGAGAATGCGTCGGCGGCCGGCGCCGCTCCCCGATTAAGCGCGGTGGTCACCGGCAGAGGGGATTTCGGGGAGCGCACGCTGCGGTTTTGTGCCACACGGGATTTCTTTGCCCGCTTGGATGCCCTCGGCCACGTTCCGCTGCCGCCTTACATTCGGCGGCAGGACCAGCCGCTCGACCAGGAGCGCTACCAGACGGTCTACGCGCGCGAACGGGGTTCCGTCGCCGCGCCGACGGCCGGCCTGCATTTCACGAGGGAGATTCTGGAGCGCATCCGCGCGCGCGGCGTCCGCGTTTGTTCTCTGACGCTTCATGTGGGCTTAGGAACCTTCCAGCCGGTGCGGGTTGCTGAGGTTGAGGCAATTCAACTGCACTCGGAGCGTTATACGCTGCCGGCGGATACCGCGGCAGAGATCACGCGAGCACTGCGCGAGGGCCGCCGCATCATCGCGGCGGGAACCACCACGGTGCGGACGCTGGAGCACTGCGCCGCGATCGCGCGTTGGGAGCCGCACAGCGGCTCGACCGGCATTTTTCTCTCGCCCGGCTCGCAGTTTCGCGTGGTCAGCGCCCTGCTCACCAACTTTCACCTGCCGCAATCGACCCTGCTGATGCTGGTATGCGCCTTTGCCGGCAAAGATCGTGTGCTTGCCGCGTACCGTCATGCTGTCGAAGCTCGCTACCGCTTCTTTTCCTATGGCGACTGCATGTTTATCGCGTAGGGAATCGGGACCGGTTCCAATCCTGATTGTTATGCTGAGGCGCGGGAGGCTTGTTTCTCCTGCTGAGAGCGGCGATCCGGAGGAAGAGAGAGAATAGCAACTGAGATGGCGCAGCCCTTCCCCATCATCGAAAAGGCTCCGTCCTGCATGGATAAGCCGGCCCGAGTGCCAAGGGCTGTCGTGTGGATGCAGGGCATTACGCTGGCATGGATGCTAATAGAATGCGCGGTTTCGCTTTACGCAGCGAATTCGGCGCACAGCGTGGCGCTGCTCGCGTTTGGCTCCGATAGTTTTGTGGAGCTGCTTTCGGCGACCGTAGCACTCTTGTCATTCGTCCCGGGGTTTCCGCTCGACAAGAATCGTGCCGGACGCTGGGCAGGCGTGTTGCTTTATCTGCGTGCGTGTGTCGTTGCGCTTACAGCTGTAGTGGCGCTCATTCGCGGAGCCCGGCCTGAAATCAGCCGCAGCGGGATTGCCATTTCCATCGCAGCTCTTATTGGGATGCCGGTTCTTGCGTGGTTCAAGCGAAGGCTCGGAAATACAACCGGCAATCGCGCGCTCGCCGCCGACGCGGTTCAATCCGCTACCTGCGCTTTTCTTGCGGCCATTACGCTGGCCAGCCTCGCCATGGATGCCGCCTTCCGCATCCACTGGATCGATTCGGCAGCTGCTCTTGCCATCGTGCCAATCCTGATCGTCGAAGGACGCAAAGCCATGCGAGGCCAGAGCTGCGGTTGCTGCTGATTCACTTGCAAGCTAGAACAGCGATTGACGTGGAAGCCGGAGAAGGCACTCCCAGCCCATCGATGTCGAGTCTTCCTTCGCAGCTGCTCTGAATAAATCTGCACACATTCTGCGCGGAACTCGGGGCGGTTGCCGCATGAATTGCATATCGAAAAAGCATGCTCCCGGGGAGTGATTCCGTTCCATCGAAGTGATATTCGTTCTCCCGGAAAACCTTACACGTTGCAGCTCGACTCTTATAGTTCCCGGCGGCTGCATCCGAGTCGGCGCTAGGCGATCCTTAAGCTCTCGAGTTGCGCTCCATCGCCATGGAAGATGGACCGCATCCGAGGCACATGACACTGCGGAGGAAGTTGAGCAATGAGCGAAGCTCCTGGTATAGCGAATCTTTCGGCAGTTGCACAGGAAAGCGTCAATAGGGGTGCTCGGGTGCAGGAGCGTGATGCGCAAACGGGAAAAAGCAGGAGTCATGGCCTCGATAACACGCTGTCGGAGACCTTTCCATGCAGCGATCCCCTTTCATCTATCCCCAATCCTGACTCATACCCCGTCGAACTTAGCGCAGCCGAGAGGATTTAGGAACCGTGTTTCTTCGGAAAAGCTGATTGCTTCTGCGCATAGAGTGACTACCGGTGTAGATGGTCATAGAAAAGCCAGAATCGGAACAGCGCAAGGCAGCTCGGTTGTAATTGTGAGAAACGAGGTTCCACAATGCAGAAAGTTGAAGAGCTCAGAGCCCCGGAGCAACGATTGAGAATCGTGTTTGATAACATTCTCTTCGCCACGGACTGTTCCCCGTCTTCTGAGGTCGCGCTGCGCTATGCCCTCGCGCTGGCCCACCGTTATGACGGCAAAGTATATGCGGTGCATGCTGCGACCATGGATGCGGACGAGTCCGTCGTCTCGGAAGCAAAGCAGAAAGCTTTGCAAGCTGCTCGGCCGGTAGCCCTTAGCTGTGCGAGGGACCTGCGCGAGTCAGGCCAACTGAAGAGCGTGCGCCATGAGATATTGATCGGTGAAGAGGATGCCGCCACAGTCAACCTGCCGAAAAGCGGCGAATTCGATCTGGTGGTAAGTGGAGTCGGCTATCGTGAGAAGCAGGCGACGGTGTTGGCTCCCGCCGTGGAGGAGGCGATCCGCAGATCGCAATGCCCAGCGCTGAGCGTGAGCCCTGCAGTGTCAGGCCACGCGGATGGTGAACTGAAAAGTGTTCTTTTCGCCACCGACTTTTCGCCTGAATCGCTGGAGGCATCCCGCTATGCAGTCTCTCTGGCTCAGGAATATCAGGCGCGGCTTACGCTGCTGCACGTTGTGGAACAGGCCGAGCCCCAGCTACTCGACGAAAAATCGCAGATGGCAACGCCCTTCAAGCTGTGGCTGGGAAAGTTGGTTCCGGATGAGGCTCGGCTGTGGTGTGACCTCGAATTTACCGTGGAATTCGGCCGGCCTGCGGAACGCATTCTGCAGGCCGCCTGGGAGAATCATGCAGACCTCATAGTGTTGGGCGCCCGCGGTTTCGGACGCATGACCTCGCCCGGGCTTAACGTGACCAAGGTGATGTCCAACGCCTCGTGCCCTGTGCTGACAGTCTCGGGCGTATTGGACGGCGACAGGCAAAAGCGCTTTTGGAGGGCGGCGGCCGCAGCGTGGGAAAGCCAAGGAGGAGTAAGGATCGCCGACGGTGAACTGAGCCATGACTGAACCCGTGAGTGTCGGGTTTTGAACCGCGTAATAGGTGTCGTCCCAGACGATCTTAACTCTATCGGGGAGGTATGCTCTCGCTACCGGCGACATGTAGAATTAGCCGGTAAAGAGCTCAAAATCGAGGCTCGAAGAGCTACCTACTACGATGGGACAGGATCCAACAAAGCCGGCGCTCCCGTGGAATAAGACTCGCGTTTCCTCCAGATTGGGAATTGAGTATCCAATCATCCAGGGCCCTCTTGGAGGCGTGCCGACGCAGCAATTGACGGCTGCCGTCTCGAATTTCGGGGGCCTCGGGTCCTTCGGAGCGCATGGCTGGAGCCCTTCGGCCATTAAGGACGTGATCGCGGAGATCCGTGCGCTCACCTCCAAACCCTTCGCGATGAATCTGTGGGTCTCGATGGAAGATGAAGGCGCATTCACTTCTTCCCGCGAGGCGTTTGCGCGGAGCTTGGCGCCCCTCGCCGGACATATCCATGCTTTGGGCGGAACGCTTCCCGCTTATAGACCATACGTTGCGACCAAGTTCGAGGATCAGGCGCGCGTCCTGCTCGATGCAAAGGTGCCGGTGTTCAGCTTTATTTATGGCATCCCGCCGAAGGAAATCCTCGACGAGTGCCGTGCCCAGGGGATCCTTATCATCGGTTCGGCGACAACGCCGGACGAAGCCGTCGTTCTTGAGCAGGCCGGCGTCGACGTCATCGCCGCTTCAGGCTTTGAAGCAGGGGGGCATCGCGGTTCATTCCTTCGTCCCGCGGAAGAGTCGCTCACCGGAACCTTCTCTCTTGTGCCTCAAGTCGCAGATGCAGTTTCCGTTCCGGTGGTGGCCGCAGGGGGCATCGCGGATGCTCGCGGAATCGTCGCCGCTTTTGCTCTGGGAGCCGAGGGCGCGCAACTGGGCACCGCCTTTCTGGCCTGCGAAGTGTCTGGCGCCAACGCGCGTCATCGCGACGCGATCCTCAACGGGGGTGCTCGCAGGACGGCCTTGACCAAGGGTTTCACTGGAAGGCTCGCTCGCGGTATCGACAACCGGTTGCTCGAAGAGCTCAATCGTCCGGGAGTGGAGATTCTACCGTATCCGTTGCAGCGCACTCTCGTAAGGGGCCTGGCGATCCCCGCGGAAAAAGCTGCTAAGACGGATCTCCTTCCGCTTTGGGCCGGGCAGAGTGCAAACCTCTCGCGGCAGAGCGACGTGAAGACGCTGTTCGAGGCATTGGTATCGGAGGTCTCCGCTATCGCCGGCCCGGTTCTCCGCTGGAGCCGCGATGAAAGCGGCAAATGACGGAATATGACGGGAACAACCCTTTGCGCTGTGACTGGGTTCTCGCTGCGCTTGTCAACCCGGCTTAGAGAACGCAGGAGAAAGGAAAAAGTAATTGGAACAGCGGCAGTTTTACCGCACAGTGAAAATTGACGGACTCTCCATCTTCTATAGAGAAGCCGGATCGAGCGATGCCCCCACCATTCTTTTACTGCACGGCCTACCGTCATCTTCGCGGATGTTTCAGGCGTTGCTGACAAGGCTGGCGGACGAATTTCACTTGG
>JANWJB010000006.1 GCA_025449575.1 Acidobacteriaceae bacterium | reverse complement strand
CGCGATCACCCTAGTGCCTCCCGCCGCAGAGACCCGATCAGGTCTTCGGAGCGGAGGCGGCCAAGGATTCCGCTTGCGACGCGCCCGGCTCCGGCGCGTAGGAACCACCCACTTCCGTTCAAGGACTCGCCGGGACAGCGGCCAGCCCGTCGATCCCGCCAGAGGATGACGCCGTTCCGTCCAGTCCAGGCAGCGAACAGCAATCCTCTCGCGGCTGGTCCCGGGGACCAGCGGACGCCATAGGAAGTCACGAAAGGAAAGCGGCTGCCCGCCAGGAGGGTAAGACTCCGGACCCGGCAGCCGTTCTTCAAAGTGCGGTCACCGCTCCCAGAAATTCGGCGGCGTGATCCCCAGCGCCCGCAGATAGACATATCCTTGGCCGCGATGATGAATCTCATTGTCGACGGCGTACAGAATCGTTCCCAACCCTGACGTCTCCCATTGGCCAAATGCCTTATCCATTTCGCGGAACCGGTGTTGAGGAATCTTCGGGAACTTCTCATTCAGTTGTACGGTCTGCGCATCCCACAGCTGCAATAGCTCGGCTTTCGTAGCCGGCTTCGGTCCCTTGAACTCCTCCCACTTGCCGGTGGAGACGCCGTTTACAATCGGCACCGCCATCCGGATGAACTCGGCCGCCATCTCCGCAAAAGGCCGCATGCCGCCCAGGGAAAATTGAAAGAGCTTGTCTTCAGGAAACGCCTCGATGACCTTGCGCGTCAGCCGCCGGTGTCCCTGCCAGTGCTTCAGAAGATCGTCCGCAGTCATCGCTCCCGATGCTGTTGTCTCGATTGCCATATCCATCCTCCATCGGCCCTATCCGGGCTCAGAAGGAAGACTACCGGGCATTCCCGACAGCTTCTGTCGTAAATTCAAAGAAGAATCGGAATTCCTATGTATGACCCCATCATGCGCGTCCTCACGCTACTGGAAATCCTGCAGGCGCGCGACCGCGTGACCGGCGCCGAACTGGCCGAGCGTCTGGAAGTGGACCTGCGCACGGTACAGCGCTACATCGTGCGTCTGAAGGATCTGAATATTCCCATCGACTCCTCCCCTGGAGTGGGCGGGGCTTATCGTCTGCGGCCGGGCTTTCGTCTGCCTCCGCTGCTGCTTACCAACGAGGAGGCATTCGCGCTTTCCCTCGGCCTGCGGGCGCTGCGGCAGATTGGACTCTCGGCCGTTGCGCCTGCCACGGAGAGCGCTCTGGAGAAGCTAAGGCGTGTACTGCCTGAAGCGCTGAAGGAGAGTATCCGCACGGTGGAAGATGTGGTGGCTATTGAACCCGGCCCCTGGGTGGTTGCCACCTCGGTGGAGAGCCTCATCCGCGCCGCCTCGGCCATCCGCGCCGGCAAGCGGATTCGCTTTCACTATCAAGCACACGCCGGCGCCGCTTCACGCAGGCAAATTGAACCCTATGCCGTCATGCACTTCGACGGGCGCTGGTACCTGATCGGCCACTGCCTGGCACGCAAGGCGATGCGCACCTTTCGCCTGGATCGTGTCACGGATTTGGTAGTCGGCACGGCGAGCTTTCGCCGCCCCGCCGGCTTCGACGCGGGCCGCTATTTGAAGCAGCGCATGCCGTTTATTCAATCGGAATATCAGATTGAGGTGTGGATCGACATGCCGGTCGAAGAGGCGGAGCGCACCTTTGCCCCCATGCGGGTGATCGCGGATGAGCAGCGGGGCG
Organism: Acidobacteriaceae bacterium; assembly: GCA_025449575.1. Lineage (GTDB taxonomy): Bacteria > Acidobacteriota > Terriglobia > Terriglobales > Acidobacteriaceae > PALSA-350. The sequence goes on along the minus strand of JANWJB010000006.1, from coordinate 5,318 downwards.
GCACACGGTTGCGCTGCGGGCGGGATCGCCTGGAGATGTTCGCGGCCATGCTGCTCAGCATGGGACGCCGGATCGTAGTGCACAGCCCACCGGAGCTGCGCGAGACATTCCGGCAGCTCGCGCGCCAGGCGAGGGAAGCCGCAGGCGAGCCGCCGAGCACTAGAAGTTAGCCTTTCAATCCGTGCGAAGCAATGTTGGTAAGGGAGAGCCCGCATCGGGAAGCAGATTTATGAGCAAAATCAAAAGGAGACTACGATTCCAACCGAAACGGCACTATGAAAGACTATGGCGATGCGATCCGATCTTGTGCCAGGCACTCTGTTTCCCGACTTCGAGCTTACCGACCACACCGCGAAGCGGCGGAAGCTTTCGCAGTTGCAGGGTCCGCACCCGATGGTGCTGGTCCTCAGCCGGGGAGGGTATTGCCCCAAGGACCGCCGGCAGGCCGAGCTGCTGGTTCAACTGCACCGCGAGCTCGAAGTTGGATATTGCCGTCTGGTCACCATAAGCACCGACAATATCGCTGTTACGAACGAGTACCGCTCCGGCGTCGGCGCTCACTGGCCCTTCCTCTCGGATGCAGGGCGGGTCGTGCAAAAGGATCTCGACATTGCCGAATATACCGATCCGGAGCATAATCCGATGATTCCGCATGTCATCGTTCTGGAGCCAGGCCTCATCATCTACAAGATCTACAACGGCTACTGGTTCTTTGGACGCCCGACTATGGAGGAACTCCGCCAGGATCTTCGCGCCGTCTCCCGAAAGTGCCGGCCGGACTGGGATATCACGACGCCGGAGATGAGAGCCGCCTGGAAGGAAGGCCGCAGAGAACTCTTTTATCCGTATGGCAAGACCTATGCTCAAACGCTCGGCGAGCAGGATTAGAGGATCTGCGCGGGCAGTTTTGGGAAAAACGATGCAGGCATAGCCATTGTGAATCCGCTCTAGAAGCCCTGCCCACCCAACATGGGATGCTGCCTGCCGCCACTGCCGAGATCCATTTCAAAGATCCACTCCTGGTTCCATTCTCCGATCCATGTTCCGTTGACACCGCCTCATAGTTAGGCTAGCGTCTAATTATAAGAATGTCGAACAACACCGTGAAAGACAGCGATCCATTCAAGGCGCTGGCGGACCCCACCCGCCGGGAGATCCTGGCGCTGTTGCGCCGGGGAGAAATGACGGCCGGCGCCCTGGCCGAAAAGTTCGATATGACGAAACCCTCCATGTCGCATCACTTTGCCGTGTTGAAGGAAGCCGAACTCATCACGAGCCGCCGGGAAGGCCAGCAGATTTGGTATGCGCTGAATACGACAGTCGTGCAGGATTTGGTGGCTTGGGCCATGAATCTGGCAGGTGACGGCAAGAGGAAGGGAGCGAAATAGCAATGAGTCGCAGGGTGCTTTGGTTCGAAATTTTATTCATTGCAGCGGCGTGCGCTATGACTGTGGTTGCATATCCCCACCTTCCGAGTCGAATACCGACGCATTGGGATATCCATTTGGAGCCCAACCGGCACGGCCCAAAGTGGGAGCTATTCCTGCTCGGTCCGGGGCTGATGGCAGCGGTAACTCTATTGACCTTCCTGGGCCCATGGCTTTCGCCGAAGCGCTTCGAGGTGGACAACTTTCGCTCCACATGGCAGCGCCTGATGCTATTGCTGTTCTGCATGATGGGTTACATTTTTGCCGCCATGCTATGGGCTGAACTTCACGGTGACTTCAATGCCGGGCGGTTGATTCTGGGGGGAGTCTGCATCATCGTTGTGCTGATGGGGAACCTGATGGGAAAGGTGCGCAAGAACTTCTACATCGGTGTCAGAACTCCATGGACCCTCGCGAACGACCGGGTCTGGAACGCGACGCATCGTTTCGCGGCCAAAACCTGGATTGCAGGCGGTCTCCTGGGATTGGCGTTCATGATTGCCGGTCTTCGTGTTTTATCGATCTCCGCTCTCCTCGTGGGCGCGCTCGTGCCATACGTGTACTCCCTTGTCATCTACAAACAACTGGAACGGCGCGGAGAGATGTAAGCAGGTCCCGGCGTATCGAGGGTAGGGGGGGAAGGACCGTGATTGCTCGCAGGTGACGACCCAGCTACTTATTGGCTTTAAGCCCCGCTGCGGATTTACACCTGTTTCCCGCTTCGATTCTAATTGGGGTTGAGGATTCGGGTGAGGACCATGGGCCACAGCAGCCAACGAGCGTTGTTCTTTCGCATGACCCTTATGGCGCTGTTGGTTGGCGCGACCCCCTGGCTCCCGGCGCAACGGCTCTCTCAGCCGGCTGCGCCGGCCGCATTGCCGGACGCTCCCCCGCCGGCGGCAGCGCCCGCGGCGCCGGATGCGCATCTGCCTGCGCCGCAAAAGGACTGCCCCCCTGCGCCGACCGCGGCGGCCGGAGCGCAGCAGAAGCCCGGCGCCGGTTGCCATTCCGGGATTGACTTCTTCCATCCCATGGGAAGGCCGCCCCTCTCGGGGCCATTGACTTCGAAGAACAAATTGCAAATGGCGGCGAGGGATGTTGTAGCTCCCTTTAACCTGCTCACCATCGGCGCGACAGCAGCAATTACCATTGGCAGCAATCCGCACACGGGTTATGGGCCGGGGATGAAAGGATGGGCGAAGAACGCCGGCACTCTGCTGGCAGAGGATATGTCAACCGAGTTCTTTGCCACCTATCTAATTCCCTCGCTCACGCGGCAAGATCCGCGCTTTCACCGGATGCCGAAGGCCTCCATCCGCCGGCGTATCGCAAACGCGATTGTGCAGCCGGTCTGGACGGTAAGCGACCAGGGAAAGCCGATGCCCAATTATGGAAATCTGATCGGTTTTCCGGCCGCGGTCACGCTGGCGAATGTTTACGTCCCGGGACGCAAGCAGGGCGTATGGCCAACGGCGGAGACCTCGGCAATCGCTATTGGAACGGCGCCCATTGGCAACCTCATCAGCGAGTTTCTTCCCGAAGTTGCGAAGCGATTCAACATCCATATCGTCTTCATCCAGCGCATCATCAACCAAATTGCGCTGACGCGCGGACCGGCTTAGAGGCGGCGGCGCCTCGCCTCTCCAGCGGAGTTCGTCGAGCCCCTATAGCGTTTACAGTCCCGTTCCGCGATCAGAGGGCAATCCCAGGTCCCAAAGTCGGGACACTGGGGCGCCCGGCGCCCAGTCATTTGGAGAGCAGTGCATCGACCGAATCAGATAAATTCCGCCATGAGATCGTGCGGTGCGGCAAAACACGACGATGCTCCGTGCTCCGACAATTCGGTTTCTGTGCCGTAGCCCCACAATGCGCCCAGCGCTACCAGCCCATTTATGCGCGCAGCTTCCATGTCATACATGCGGTCGCCCAGCAACCCGGTATTCCGAGGGTTGAGCCGATTCGCCTCCACAACTTTTGCAATCAGTGCAACCTTGTCGCCGTTCTTCCCGTCCGGCGTTGATCCGTAAACGCGTTTAAAAAACGATTCGAGGCCGAAGTGGCTCAGTATCTGCTGGGCTGCTTCAGTACGCTTCGCCGTAGCTACATAGGTATCAACCCCGCGTTCTCCCAACTTGCCGAGCAATTCGGCAATTCCGGGGTAGAGAGTGCTGAGGAACAGCCCGCCCTCCTTTTGATGGGCGCGGTAGAGGGCCACTCCTTGCTGGCACCGGTCGTCGCCATAGTGGCCCAGCACCTTTCCCATCCATGCCTCGGCCGGAGGTCCCAGAACGAAGGCAAGATCGAAACCGGGATCGGGGGTGTGGCCCAACTGGCGCAACAGAGAATCGATGCTTGCAAAAATCCCCGTCCTGGAGTCGGCAATGGTGCCGTCCATGTCAAAGACGATCGCGTTTAGGGCAGAGATTCTCCTGTCTGAATCTTCGGGACGCATCATTCTTTCAACATACTCTTGTCCAAGGGAACGATAGGAACGATTAAGCGGCGACAGGAGGGCCGCGCCGTTGTGTGGAGGAACCTAAATCGCAAGCAAAGGCGGGGCGCCCGGCTCAAGAGCGAATTTGTCCGTATGACGGGCCATCAGGAAAACAAGCCAATAGCCAGCGATCACGATTTTTAGTCAGACCTCCGGGAAGAGTGGGTGAATGGCTCGGGCTCCTTGGAGGGTCTATGGCTCTGCGATCAAGGCACGTGGTCTTCGGAATGGTGGCGGCGCTGCTGGTTGGAATCGCCGCCGGACAATCCACAGAACGAGTCTCCGCTGGGCAACCGGCGAAGGCTGTCAACCAGGCGGCGGCTGAGCAGCATATCGACAAGGTGACTTCTTGCCTGACGGCGCGAGTGTTGGTGAAAGGGGATCCAAACTCGTGCAGCACGCTGGCTGAGCGAATGGCTCAGTTGCATATTCCGGGCGTAAGTATTGCTGTCATTCACAACGGCTCTATTGAGTGGGCGCGCGGGTTTGGGGTCGCCCGGGTGGGAGGGCCGGCCGTCGATGCCGACACGATGTTTCAGGCAGGGTCAATTAGCAAGCCGGTGTCGGCCATGGCGGCCTTGAAGCTAGTTGAGGAAAAGAAGCTGTCGCTCGATAGGGACGTGAATACCGAGCTGATCTCATGGAAGGTTCCGGACAGTCCAGAGGCACACGGGAAACCTGTGACTTTACGTGAGCTGCTGACGCTCATAAACTCTCCCACACAAGCCAAAGGCGGGCTTGTATGGGGCACCCGGCGAGGTTTCCTATGACGCATTTAGGGTGTTTAATCACCGAATGGGCTCTATATCGGAAAAGGAGTCTTCAATGAACAGCGTACAAATCGAGCAGAAGAGCTATGAGATGCCCCCGCGGGACGGGATCAGCATCGCACATTTTCTCACCGTGAAGGACATCGAGCGATCGGCTCGGTACTACGAGAAGGTCTTCGGCGCTCGCATTCTGAGCCTGGGCGACGGCAACGCGCCTGGGTACCTTCAGCTCGCGAATATCTGGATGATTCTGAATATCGGGGGCGGGCCGACCCCTGACAAGCCGACGGTAGCGCTCAGCGTTCCCGACCCGGATCACATCAGCAGCTTTATGAATTTCCGGGTTGCGGATATTCAAGCGTGCTACGAGCTGTGGAAAAGTCGAGGAGCCGAGTTCATCACGGAGCCAAAGGACAAGTACGGCGAGACGCGCTGCTACATCCGCGATCCTGACGGTTACATTATCGAAGTCGGACAGAGCAAGCCCGGCGTTATGTATGGTTAACGCACGGCCCGGTAGGATGCGGATTTAAGTACTTACCAATCTCCGGCCATCGATAAGGTCGAGGGCATTGTCAAGACACAAAACCCCTGTGCGACGCAGGTTTATGCTCAGGTGACCACCGT
>JANWJB010000005.1 GCA_025449575.1 Acidobacteriaceae bacterium | reverse complement strand
CCGTCTTCAAGGTGGAGCAATTCCGGGACGTACCGCATTTCGCATCGAAGCTGGCAGTGGAGAATGCTCTACGCGAGTTCGGCATGCCGTATACGATTCTGCGCCCAGGGTATTTCATGCAAAATGATGCGAATCTCAAGGGTGTGCTCGCCGGAGCCGGCATTTACCCCATGCCCATCGGCACAGCGGGTATTTGCGCTGTAGATGTCCGCGACATCGCCGAGGCCGCCGCTATTTCTCTCACCGGCGAAGGGCATGAGGGGCAGACCTATGATCTTGTCGGACCCGCTCTCATTCGCGGTCCCGGCAATGCGGCCATTTGGAGCAAGCTGCTCGATAAGGAGATCAGGTATACAGGGCACGACTTTGATGCATTTGAAAGGCAGATGCGTTCGATGGCCCCGGCGTGGAGAGCGTTTGATTTGCGCACAATGTTTGAAGGCTATTTCGATCGTGGATTCGCTTCCACGGCGGACGAAGTAGCACGCCTGACGAATCTGCTCGGTCACGCACCGCGCAGCTATGAAAACTTTGCCGCAGAAACTGCTGCCTCGTGGAAGGGCTGACGTCATCTTTTCTTCTGTGTGCTGTCAGTTCGTCATGCTTTGGACCGGCGCGAGATCGCGACGCCATGGATTCACAGGGATGGATCCCCGACTCCCCTGGCGGCATGACCCGGTCCCGGCCGTCACAGAGCGGCTGCCAAGCGGAAATTATGGAAAATTCCGGGCCGGCCCTGATTGACAAAAGCATGGTTGTTATACTGCTCGCGATGCCCGGTCAGCCACTTTCCCTCTCTCTTGCAAAAGATCCTGTTACTTGGCTCTACCCGCCGATCGAGCCCTACAGCACCGGCCGGTTGCAGGTGTCGCCGCTGCACGAAATCTACTTCGAGCAGAGCGGCAATCCTTCCGGCAAGCCGGTGGTGTTTCTGCATGGCGGTCCCGGCGGCGGCTCCGATCCGAAGCAGCGCCGCTTCTTTCATCCTGAGACCTATCGCATTATCAATTTCGACCAGCGAGGCTGCGGCAAGAGCACGCCTTACGCCTCCCTTGAAGCGAATACCACCTGGGACCTGGTCGACGACATAGAGAAGCTTCGCAAGCATCTCGGCATCGCCCGCTGGCAGGTCTTTGGAGGATCCTGGGGTTCGACTCTCGCACTGGCTTATTGTCAAACGCATCCCGAGAATGTGAATGAGATCGTTCTCCGCGGCGTCTTCCTGTTGCGGAAGCAGGAGATCGATTGGTTTTATCAGCGCGGCGCCTCGGCGCTTTATCCCGATGCCTGGGAGCCATATCTTGCCCATATTCCCGACAGCGAACGCGGCGACATGCTCGCGGCCTACTATCGCCGCCTTACGAGCGAGGACCCGGCCGTGCGGCTCGCCGCCGCAAAGATTTGGAGCGGATGGGAAGGCGCCACCTCAAGGCTCCTGCCCGATGCCGGCTTTAGCCGTCACTATGAGGAGGATGAGTTCGCCTTAGCCTTTGCGCGTATCGAGGCTCACTACTTTGTCCATAAGGGCTTCCTCGATAGCGACGATCAGTTGCTGCGTAACATCTCCCGGGTTCGCCATATCCCGGCGGCAATCGTGCAGGGCCGCTATGATGTTGTCTGCCCGATGGAGAGTGCATGGGCGCTTCATCGCGCATGGCCCGAGGCGGACTTCATTATCACTCCCGACAGCGGCCATAGTGCTTTCGATCCGCCCAATAGCCGTGCCCTGGTCGCGATCACAGAGCGATTTGCCGCTTTCGGTGTGTAAACTTGTGCCAATTCGCTATTCCCCCAGATGCACCATACGCGGCTATTCCATTAAGAAAAGCCGCACTGCTCGAACCACGGTGGCGCATAGCAATCGTGAATCCGCTCCAATAGGCCCCGAACGCGGGGAGCGCCGATGCACCTGATCGAATTATTTTGGATGCTTCGCTTTCCCGTCTTGATAGCGGCCTTCCTTCTCTTTTTCCCGACGCTCGCTCTTAAAAAAGCGCGGCCACTCCTCGCGGGCTTGCTGGACCTACGACCCCGCCAGGCGGTGCCGGTTACGGTCGCGGCTTGTATTGGCGCCTGGAGTTGCATGCTCTGCTTCTGGGCGATCGCTCGCGAGGGCCCGGAGCGGATTGGGGCCGCGATCGAAATGCCGTCGTGGTTCGCTGCCCGGCTCCACGGCCTCTCCTGGCAACCGGTTTTTTGGTCGCTGTTCGCGCTGAGCTGCCTGCTTCCGCTGCGGCTGCTTCTGGCGGCACGAAAGTATTCGCTCCAGGAGCGCATCGAGCCTCCACGAGACTTCTCACTGAGGTTCGTGGCCGCGATCGCGGTCGGATATTCCCTCGCCGGCGGATTGGCTGCTGTGTGCCTTTTGCTTTACAAGCATCCCGGGTGGTTCCTTCTGGGGCGCGCGGCGGGAGTCGCTCACGCGGCTAACCGTCAAGCCGCGATCCGCTTTCCCTGGCTGCGCGGCGTGGAACGTTCAGCTTGGCTGGCCGGCTATCTGGATCCGCACTTTCACCGCCTTTACCCGGTGCATCTGCTCTGCTTGCTGGCGCTCCTTTTATCGCTTGCCGTCTACTTCCTTTTTGGCATGGTGCATTATCGATGGCCCAAGTTGTTTACCTATACGCCTGCGCTTTGCTACCTGCTACTGCTTGCCATCTGGAGTTGTTGGATTCTCTGCGGGCTTTCTTTCTTCTTCGACGCCCTTCGCGTCCCGGTAGGATTGATATTGGCTCTGTATCTATGGAAGTTCTCCGGCTTTCACTCCGATCATACTTACCGCTTAGTGCCCGGCCCGCAGGCGCCAGGGGCAATCGCACCTCCCGGCGCGCTCGCCGCGCTGGCAGCGGGTGCTTCAGGACGAGTGATTGTAGCGGCAACGACGGGCGGGGGCATTCAGAGCAGCGCCTGGACCGCCAAAGTGCTGGCCGAGCTCAGCGCGCGCTGGAGTGCGGCCCACCCGCAAGATCCTCACCGTTTCGCGCGTGCGCTTCGAGCCATTAGTTCCGTCTCCGGAGGCAGCGTAGGCGCGGCACTGGTAACCGCGGCTTACGATGAGGGCGGCAGCTTGGACCAGCAGAAAACGCTTGTAGGACGAGCGATGGCGTCGAGTCTTGCTCACGTCGCCGCCGCTCTGGCTTATGGGGACTTCTTGCGGGCGCTGACTCCGTTCCGATGGAAATGCTTTCCGGGCCGCGGGACTGCATTGGAAAACGCCTTCACCGCACGCACGCCAAGTCTCAGGGAGAGTCTTTCCTCCTGGTGGGCGGCGGTCGCTGAGGGGCGGCGGCCCGCCAACCTCTTCAACGCGACGCTCTGCGAATCGGGAAGCCGCTTCTTGATGGGAAGCTCGGCGCTCAAAGAACCCGTGGAAGGGCTCTCCCAGTTCTACACCGACTATCCCGGATATGACTTGCCCGTCGCAACCGCGGCACGCCTTTCGGCGACCTTCCCCTTTGTCACTCCAGCTTCCGCTCCTCAAAGCGAATCTGGAACGATCGTCGGCCAGCGTTATCACGTCGTAGATGGCGGATATTACGACAATTACGGCATAGCAACGCTTGCCGAATGGGTGCGGCAGGCGCTCCAGGAGCAGAGCGCGCCGTCCCACGCCGGGCGCAAGATCACCGAGGTGCTGCTTCTACAGCTGCGCGGATTTCCCTCTGGCGCCGCGGCTCAGCCGGCAACCATCCGCACATGGCTTTACCAGTTGTGGAGTCCGCTGCAAACCATGCTGAGCGTTCGAGATTGCGGACAGTTAGCCAACAGCAACCTCGACGTCGAATTGCTTGCGCAGGCATGTCAAAGCGCCGGAGCCGTCCTGCACCCGGTTGTTTTTCAGTTTCCGGCGGTCTCCGGATCGGCCGCCAGCTACCCGCCCTTGAGCTGGCACATGACGGAAAGGCAAAAGCGCGCCATCGGCGACGCCTGGACTCTGCTCGAGCAGAGTCAGGGGGATGAAATTGACAAGGTGCGGAGGTTTCTGGAAGGAGAATAGAGATCGCACGCCTCGGTATCCTTGTGGGCGCGAGGCGTGGCTGTGGCCAGACTCCGGCGGCTAGGCGGCCGGGGTGATCATTAGAAGATCCATCGCAGCGGGGCGGGTGATCTCAGGCAGCTCCACGTGGATGTAATGGCCGTTCGCCACTTCAGCGAAGACCTGGTTTGCAGTGTCTTCCGTCCGTGTCGAGCTGATGTGGAGGGTACGCACCGCGCGCATCACCGTGGTGGCTAGCAAAAATCGATTTTCTATTTGAAGTCCTGCAGAATGCACGAGATCAGATCGCATTGTCCCTCGTTTTCCGGTTATGGCGCGTTTGCAACAGAAGCCGGACTCTCGTTCCAAGCTGCGTCGTGTTCGCCAGGTGAACAGCTTCCTCTTCCGGGCGGATTGGTTGACAGTGGCCCGATGGAAGGATGACGAGGAGGCTAGAAACTCCTAAAAAACTAAAAACTGAAGTAACAGTCTTGTGGCTCCTAACATCAGCATACGCCATTCGAGTCGTTTCTCCAACGATTTAGGCATCCAACCGTTTCCCCTAATGGCTTGGGGCCTCAAACGGCGCTTCAGATGGCCAATTCAGCGAAAGGGATGCCCTTGAATTAACCGATTCCATTTCTTCGCCGGCAGCCGCGCGGCCGAGGTAAGTTCTATAGCCTGCCAAGGCTTGACATCTTTTGTCCTGGGCTTAATGCCAATTTGACTTAATGTCATGGTCGTTGTTTCGTGAATTCGTAAGATCGGCAAAGCAACCCTTTCACCCTTTCCTCTGAGCCATTTCCAGGCCTACTTGCTGAGGCGTCTTGCATCCAAATTTGCAGCGCGCGAGAATCGCCGCGCAGCTTCCCTGTGCACGCCGGGAAGGCATCAAGTGATCGACAGTCATCTTTCGAGGGAGTGCAAACCATATGAGATGTCTCGCCATCATTTTGGGCGCCGCACTGTTTCTGGGGGCGCCATCAGGGCTCATCGCACAGCAAAACAACCATGGAGAAGTAGGCGCATATGCTGACTATTTCCTTTTTTCGCCGAGCAATCCGTCAGCTAACTTCGTGGGTGTGGGAGGGAGAGTATCACTCAACGTCCGGGCCAATATGGCGCTTGAGGCAGAGATGAATTATGACTTTGCCCGTAATTTCACCACCACTCATCAAACCGACACTAGCGCCGGAGTTACCACGTCGTTCGCGAAGACAAGCGTGCGTCCGCTTACGGGACTCTTCGGCCCGAAGCTGCAGCTTGGCACCACTGGTCCATTTCGTGCCTTTATTACCGGCAAGTTAGGTTTCATTAATTTCAGTACAAGTCATTCAAGTGCCGTTTCGTCCGGCACCTTCACCAGCGCGGTGAGCGGTGTGGGCGGAGATGGGACCCACCTAGCCTTCTATCCAGGCGGTGGCGTGGAGGCGTTCGCCGGTCCTATTGGGTTTCGCTTGGATGTAGGGGATGAAATCTACCTGAACAATGGGACATACAATAACTTGCGGGTTACCTTTGGCCCGCATATACGCTTTTAAATTCTGCGGGCGCCGGCGGAACAAACCGATTCGCAGGCGCCCGAGATCCTTTCGCCGAGGACGGGCCAAATCCTTTTAAAAATGGAGTTGTTGTTTGTCGGCGAGACATCCTCGCTTGCCGATGCGGTATAAGCCCCATCAATGCTGCGCCGCTATGATCTCGAAACGGCGCATCCGGTAGTTTGTCGCCCCGACCAGCAGATGCAAGCCGCGACGGCTCAGATTTTGGGACAATGGCAAGATGAAAAGCCGGCGGGGATTCGCGATTCCACTCTGCGGCGCTATGCTGCTTTTGCTTTCAGCCTCGGCCTTACCGCAATCTACTCCCACACCTTCTCCGCTCGATCTTGCGCGGGATCCCGCGGCGCTCACCGAGCCGCATCACGCGCCACTCGCGGAGCAGTATATCTGGACTGCAGGAGAGGTTACCGCTCTGCTTCCGGCCTCCACCAAGTTCGCTACTCAGAAACAGAGGCTACGAATTGCTCCGCGCTACTTCCGCAAGACATTCACTCTCGCATCCGTGCCCTCAGGCGCGACGCTCTATGTAGCGGGGCCGCGCTCGGCTCGGGTGTGGATCAACGGCGCGCTGGTCGCATCCTTCACTCGCGATATTGACCAGCCGTTGGGGATGCATGTGTTTGCCGTCGAAGTCGCCGGCGTATTGCGTGCGGGCTCAAATACAATTGCCATCGAAGCGGTGCGCGGCCGCCCGACGTCCAATGGCGAGAGCAATGCGCTGATGTCCCAGCTGGCCTATGGCGAAGTGCTGGTGGCGAAGATCCTTCCCGCGAAGTCCCGCTCGTCGGAGCCCGATCCGGCTGCTTCTCCCCTGCTGATTTCCGACACTTCGTGGAAATCCTCGGCGGAAGCGGAGCAGGGTTGGCAGCAACCGGGCTTCCACGATTCTTCTTGGCGGAAGGTGGAATCGCTGGGGCCGATTGAAGGCAATCCTGACTTCTTTCAATGGAATGCCGATGCAGGCCTCTATGATTGGCCTGGATATCTGGGCATGTCGCCGTCTCTGAGGACCTATCCGGCGCCGGCGGCGGATGCGACCCATCTCTACGCCGCTGGCGGCCATTTCGACCATCTCGATGACCTCCGTTCCTCCGCTTCCGGCGCAGGGTTCAGCGTGACGCTTCCCGCCTCGGGCATCGATCCATCGGACCCCCCGCACCTTCTGCTTGATTTTGGGCGCGAGATCGCGGGCCGGCTTTATGTCGAATCGGCCTGCCGCTGCACAGAAGAGATCAGTGTCAGCTACGGTGAAAGCGAGGGCGAGGCCCTGAGTGGGCAGCAATTTCTAGGGGTAAACGCGCTTCGCATCGGGCCGGGGCGGATCGCTCGCGGCCCAAAATCAGCCTTCCGCTATGCATACATCCGCTTTTTAGGGAGTGCGCCGGCGGCGGCCTCGCCCGCATCCCGATATGGGGCCGGCATTCTCCGCTTCAGAGCTTTGCGCGCGGAGGGCATTGCCTATCCAGTCGAATACCGGGGCAGTTTCGAGTCTTCCGATCCTGTGCTGAATCGCATCTGGGAGATTGCTGCTTACACCGCTCATCTGTGCATGCAAGACAATATCTGGGACGCGCCTAAGCGTGATCGCGGCCGCTGGGCAGGCGACCTGAAAATCGAAGGCAATGTGATCTCCGATGTCTTCGGTGACCGTGCAGCAATTGAAGACACGCTGGCCCATCTGGCGGCGAATACAAACGGCGGCTCCCGCGATGTAAATGGCATCCCCGGCTATACCGCTGCTTGGGTGGAAGCGTTGGCCGGGCTATACCGTCACACCGGCGACATGGATTTCCTCAAGCGGCAATCAACCTCCCTGAATCGGTTTCTGGAGCGCATGGAGCGCAGCCTGAATGCGGACGGACGCTTCGCAACATCCGACAAGAGCTGGTTTTTTGTGGATTGGTCGCCGGGGCTGAGCGGGGGGACCGCCGAGTCCCAGTACGGCACGTCGATGGAGTATTTGAGCGCCTTCCGTGCCGCCGTACCGCTGTTGCGTGCCGTGGGGAACACCCCCGCCGCCGCGCATTACCAGCAATTCGCCGCCGGCTTGGCGCAAGCCCTTCACCGTCAGGCTGTGAGCGGTTCAAGCGTCAACTTCGGTACGCGCTGGCAGATCAATGCGCTCGCCATTCTATCCGGCGCCGCATTGCCAGACGACGATGCCGCGATCTGGAGCCGCGTCCTGAGCAATGTGAAACAGGACACTTGGTCCGATCAGGTCATTTCGCCCTATTTCAACTTCTTCCTGTTGCAGGCAATGGCGCAGACCGGCCATCGGGAAGCAGCGCTGGAATGGATGCGCCAGTATTGGGGCGGCATGCTGGCGGAAGGAGCGACCAGTTTTTGGGAGGCTTACGATCTGCGCTGGCCCAAGAATCACCCGCACCTTTCGCTGCAGGCGGACGGCACCAGCGGCTATTCCGTCTCGCTGGCGCATGGATGGTCTTCGGGACCAGCCGCTTGGCTGGAAGAGCAGGTGCTCGGCATCCAGCCGACAGCTCCTGGCTTCCGCACGGTCGAAATTCGGCCTGACTTGGCCGGCCTCGCATGGGCGCGCGGGGCCATGCCTACTCCCCAAGGGGAAATTCGCGTTGACTTGAAGCAGCAGAATGGCGGCATGTCCATCGCGCTCGATCTTCCCCTGGGAGAGACGGCGCACGTATCGGTGCCGATCCAAGCGGAATCGAGCATCGTGATAGTGAATGGGCGTGTCCAGAGCACCGGACGCAGCACCGAGCGCTTGCGGCGGAATCTGGTGCTCGACCACCCGGGCCACTATGTCATCGCGAGCCGATAGCGAGAGCAAAGCGTACGGGAAGCCTGCAGCATCCCCCCTTCCACTGCGGCAGGGGGTGTATTTGCCTCGGGGGGACATCTATCCTGATCCGCTCTAATACCTTTTCCCGTGCTTGGGAAAGCGATCGGAAAGCCGGTTCTGTGAGCCGGCTGCTCAGGACTAGTTCTGTCCTAGCTTTTGCGCCGCGATCTCACCCGCCGCGCCCTTGTCACTCTTGAGCTGGAGATAGATGCGGTGGGCCTCGGCCGGGTTTACGGCTTCATAGAGAGCGGCCAACTGCAGTTGAGCGGCGGTTGCCGGCACAGTCAGAGTGGGCTTGGAGATGAGTTGCTTGTAAAGATCGATCGCCTGGGAACTGCGGCCCGTTTTCTCGTAGAGGCTGGCCAGCGCCAGTTTGGCCAGAGCGGCAACGCCCGCATTGTGGGAGCTCGCGACTGCTTTCAGGTCGGCTTCCGCCGGACCATTCTGCCCCATTTCCATACTGGTAATGCCGGCGAAATAGCGAGCGTTCTTGCCCGTTTCAAGCATGCCGTACCGTTTTGCGATGGCAGTGAATTGCTGGTTCGCTACCTTGGCGCGAGCAACGGAGGTCGCGAAGGTCGTCTCCCCGGGTTGGGGCGGCTGCCCCGCTTGCGCGAGCGGAGAGGTGTAAATGTCCATGGCCTGGCCGAAGGCGAGTCTGGCGGCTGCCGAGCGTTGGCGATAGATCACAATCCCGGCAATGAGAATCGCCAGAGCGACAACCAGCACAATCCCCGCCTGGATGGCACGGGTGCGGTTCTCTTCCAGCCAATCGGCGCTGGTATGCGCTGCCTGGATGAATTTGTCTTGTTTCTTAAGTGCGCGACGAGTTTGTGTGTCCACTTCGAATCCTTCGGCAGCCGTGCAGGGGCACGGCTGAGCAGCCGGTCAGTCCACGGTTCTGCTCACGGCCTAGACCAAAGTCTATACCATTTCCGCGCCTCCGCGGGTGGCAGCGAGCCAGGGAGCGGGTGGAACATCGGTCGGGAAGCCTGGCGCCGGCGGCCCCTTGAGGGCACTACGCGGCGCGCTCCGGATCGTGCAACTCCCCACGCTCAATCTTCTCTTGGCAGTCGATGCAGTAGGGAGTCCAGGGGAGAGCCTCCAGCCGCTTGAGGCCGATTGCGCGGCCGCAGCGCAGACACTCTCCAAACTCTCCCTCGCGTAACCTCTCCAGCGCCAACCGAACCAGCGAGAGCTGCTCATGTCCGTTCGCTCCTTGGCTAAACAACATCTCTTTCTGATACGACTCGACAGCCTGGTCGGCGACGTCCTGCGTATCTCTCGCTATTGCCCTACCCTCCGCAACGGCAGAGATCATCGAACTCTCGAGTTGTTTTTGGTGCTGGCGCAGATGTTCTTCAAAACGCCGAATTGTTTGCGGGCTGTGTTCCATTCGCATTGCTCCTGAATCAAAGGGTCGGATTCGTCGTTTTCTTTTGACGCAAATGGGAGCAAAAGATATGTCTTTTTTTTGCAAAGATGGATTTTATTTCATGGCAACCCGGACACCCCTTTCCGTACATCGGTTGGGCCGGCTGCATCCAGCGGTTCGGAAGAGGGAACCGGTATAGTAGGTAGCATGTATGAGGATTTCCACGTCACTGATCCTTGGAGCGGAGACGACCTGCATTGTCGATGGACGGCGAATATCGTCGCCATCGCCACGCGCCATGCAGATGCTGTCGACATTCGTTTTGAAGTGAATGGCCGGCCCGTGTGGATCACTCTTCCCTCGGCCGCGTGGGTGGAGCAGAAGCGTCGCAGTGGTCACGTCATCACGGACCGGCTCGCGGCGCAACTCGCCGGCCGCTATCTAAAGCAAGCGGTGCTCAGCGGCTACGACAATGGGCGCGAGATGTATGCCATGAGTGTCGAAGAGGTGTTGGAGCAGGCGGACGCGGTGATGAAGGAAGTTCGCCATTCCTCGCTGTTGCCTGAACTACCCGTAATTGCAGGATGAGCAAGCACTCAAGCCGGCTTCCATTCAGGAATCCTCTCATCGCTCCGCCGCTTTTCGGGTAAAACCTTTGCCAATCCCCCACTGGGGATGGAACAATCGTTGCGTTTCCTTCTTTGCTCCAATCAATAAGGAGAGCGTCGCATGGGGTCGGTAAAAGCACGCACAGGCGCAAAGAGCCTGGTCAAGGGTCCACACGTTCACAGAAATCTTTCAGTGCCGCAGTTGATTGAGGCGGCGATTGCGCGCGGAGAAGCGAGCTTGGCCTCCAACGGCGCCTTGGTGGCGCTGACGGGCGCCCGGACAGGCCGCTCACCCCGCGACAAGTTCATTGTTCGGGACGCGGCGACCGGGCCGGTTGTGAACTGGGGCAAGGTCAATCAACCTTTCGATCCGGCCGATTTTCAAGCTCTGCTGGATCGTGTGATCGAGCACATGCAGGAGCGCGACATCTATGTGCTCGACCTCTTCGCCGGCGCCGACAGAGGCTATCGGCTGCCCGTCCAAGTGGTCGCCGAATACGCGTGGCACGCGCTGTTTGTGAAACAGCTGCTGATCCGGCCGACGGAGGCGGAGCTAGCCTCTCATAAGCCGGAATTCACCGTTATTGCGGCGCCGGAGTTTGAGGCCGTGCCGGAGCGCGACGGCACCAAGTCCAGCACCTTCATCATCACCGACTTCACGCGCAAGCTCATCCTTATCGGGGGCACCCGCTATGCGGGCGAAATGAAGAAGTCGGTCTTCGGAGCCTTGAACTTCCTGCTGCCCGACCGCGATGTTTTTCCTATGCATTGCTCGGCCAACATTGGGGCCAATGGCGAGTCCGCACTATTTTTTGGCCTCTCCGGCACTGGGAAGACCACGCTCTCGGCCGCTCCGAGGCGGCGGCTCATTGGCGACGATGAGCACGGTTGGAGCGCGGACGGGGTCTTCAACTTCGAGGGTGGCTGCTACGCGAAGTGCGTCGATCTCACGGAGGAAAAGGAGCCGCAGATCTATCACGCAATACGCTTTGGCACGGTGCTGGAAAATGTGGTGATCGATGAGCGCCAAGGGGTTCCCGATTTTACCGACATGCGCCACACGGAAAACACGCGCGCCGCATATCCAATAGAGTTCATCGAGAATGCCGCCATCCCAAGCATGGGTGGGCACCCTAAAAATGTGCTTTTCCTCACTGCCGATGCCTTCGGCGTGCTGCCGCCCATTGCCAAGCTGACATTGGAACAGGCGATGTACCACTTTTTCTCCGGCTACACGGCCAAGCTTGCCGGGACGGAAGCCGGTCTGGGCCGCGAGCCGGTGCCGGAATTCTCCACCTGCTTTGCCGCGCCTTTTCTCCCCCTCCCACCCAAGACCTATGCGGCCATGCTGGGGCGCCGGCTGCGCCAGCACAATGCGGAGTGCTGGCTGGTGAATACGGGCTGGATAGGCGGCGCCTTCGGGGTCGGGAAACGGATGAGCCTGCCGCACACGCGAGCCATCGTGGATGCGGTGCTTGACGGCCGCTTGGCGAAGATGGAATTTATCCGCGAGCCGGCATTTGGTCTTCACATCCCGACGGAGTGCCCCGGCGTGCCGCAAGAACTGCTTCAACCCCGCAATGCCTGGCAGGACAAAGCCGCCTATGATGCGCAGGCTGCGCTGCTGGCGGAGAAATTCACAGCGAACTTTGCAAGATTCGACGCGCCCGCGGAAGTCCGCGCCGCTGGTCCGCCGGCTGCCATGCCGCGGGCCTAGATCGGGGCTCACGATAGGTATAGCCCGAGGCAGATCACCATACGCGGCTTTTCCGTAAGAAAAGCCGCACTTCTGGAACCTTGGTGGGGCTTAGCAATCGTGAATCCGCCCTAGATCCTAGACCGGTTGGAGGCGTCCGCCTCGATCTCCCAGAGCGGGGGAGGGCAGGACGGCGATCTTTCCAACGCATCGGAAGAGGGGGCGTTATTCGCGATAGTGCAGCAGGCTGAAGACGTCGTAGTCCTGCAGCCGATCCCGGCCCTTGAGAAAATCCAGTTCCACGGCGAAGGCCAGGCCGGCGATGCGGGCCCCGAGTTGCCGTGCCAGCCGGGCTGTGGCTTCCATGGTCCCCCCCGTCGCCAGCAGGTCATCTACGATCACAACACTCTGCCCCGGCTCAATCGCGTCCTGGTGGATTTCCAGCGCGTCTACGCCGTACTCGAGATCGTAGGTCACACTCGCTGTTCGCGAAGGCAGCTTCTTCGGTTTGCGCACCGGCACAAAGCCAGTGTTCAGACGGTACGCCAGAGCCGGGCCGAAGATGAATCCGCGCGCCTCGACGCCCAGCACCATGTCCACATCCTGCCCGATGTAGTGGGTAGCCAGGGCGTCGACCAGGATGGCAAAGCCTTTTTTGTCTTTGAGCAGTGTGGTGATGTCGTAGAAAAGTATGCCCGGCTTGGGAAAGTCGGGAACGGTGCGGATGAGCGCCTTCAAGGGCTCGCAATCAATCGCGGGATGGGGCATCGGTCGCTACCAGACTCCTTCAATTTGAAATGATTTGAGGCCTTCTGCTTCTTTCTCCTGAAGATCGCTTTGCTCGACGGCATCGACACGGCTGCCCCGCGAGCCTCGGCGAAGCGCAGCTTGCAGCTCACCCAGCTTCTCTTCACTGCCCGCTGCGACCAATTCCACGCTGCCGCTCTCCGTATTGCGCACCCAGCCTTTCAATCCCAGCGCCGCTGCTTCCCGGTGAACAAACCAGCGGAAGCCAACGCCTTGCACCCGGCCACGCACAACATAGTATCGGACGATCAATCGCTCCCCGTTGCTCATCGGTGTGTCTGCCGTAGTTGCTGTTTCTCATTCCGTGACCGCGGACGGCTCATGCTCGGCTGAGATATGCTCCTTCGGCCGTATCCACTCGAATTCTCTCGCCCTCATTGATGAAGGGTGGCACCTGCACCACAAGACCGGTTTCAAGCTTGGCCGGCTTGGTTACCGAGGAGGCGGTGGCTGACTTGAGGCCCGGCTCGGTCTCCACCACGGTAAGTTCCACGGTTTGCGGCAGCTCAATGCCGACCGGCACGCCATCAAAAAATGAGACCTTGATCTGCAAGTTGGAGGTGAGGTACTCGACCGCGTCACCCAGCATAACGGCCTTCAGATTGGTCTGCTCGTAGTTCTCCGTATTCATGAAGTAGTAGTCGTCCCCATCGGAATAGAGAAAGTCCATCGGGATTTCGTCGACCACTACGCGTTCAATGGGGTCGGGCGAACGAAAGCGGTGCTCGAACATGGCTCCGGTACGCAAGTTGCGCAGCTTGGCTTGGATGAAGGCGCGCAAATTTCCGGGGGTCCGGTGCTCCACGCTAAAGACCGCATGCAGCTCATTGTTATGCTTGATGATCATGCCCGGACGCATCTGTGTGGCGGGAATCGCCATAGAAAGCAAGCTCCTTACATTTAGGTGGCTAGGGCAGATTCCCTAAGAAACCCTGCCTTGAATCCGGCGGAGAAAAATGTCCCAGGGTTCGATTGTAGCCTGATTTCGCACAGGTATCAGGCTGGGGGCAGCCCGGCTCGAAGCGGCGCGGCGTGCTCTGGCACAAATGCGCTAGGGCCCCAGAATGCGGGAGAAGAATCGCCCAATGCGATGGAAGAATCCGTGGGAGGGGCGTTTCTGCGGTGTCGCGGTGGAGGGTGGGGCGGCGATATCGGCCACCGGCGCCGGGGGCGCCGTCACCGGCGGCGGTGCGGGAGGCGGAGCGGGAGCGGGCGCAGTTCCGTTGTAGATCAGTGGAACCGTCACCTGCGCGTGAACCTGGCCCACGGGAACCACTGGCGTTGTGGGCGCGGCGGGTGGAGCAGCCAGTCCCTCGCTTTCTTTCAGGGGAAAGGCGGTATCGGCCGGCGTGGAAGACGGGCCGCCCACGGGCTGGGCGGGATGGATGTTGTTCTTCGCCGGGCTAGTGGCCGCCGTTTCCACCGGCGGCGTCACGGGGCAGCCGCAAGACTCCGGTTCATTGTCGACCATCTCGCTGAGGCTGCCGTGTTCAAAGCTGACGCGTTGGTTGGGCATCACGCGATAGAGTCCGCCGGCCAGCTGGCTGCTGACGGTGACGTAGGGCGCTCCGGCTCCGTGATTGTCCACGCAAGTGTCGCCTTGAGCATTGATGCGGACGCTCAGGTCCGCCTCGCCCGGACCGGAGATCAGGATGCGTAAGTCCGGCGTGAGCAGCACATCGGAGTATTTTCCTACGGTGTAGTGCGCCTCCAGCGCGCCCCGGTCGAGCGCCATCATCAAGGCGGTGTTGGCTGGATCGGGGATGGAGCGGTCACGCGAAAGGTGAAGGCTGGTCGTCGAGCAGAGCAGCAACCGGCCGCCGCGCGTGAGGGTGATCTTGACCGGCTGATCGGCAGCCGTAATGGTGCTTCCGTTGCCCAGCCGGAGCTCACCGCCGCGCAGGTCCACGGCTCCCGCCACCTGTACTTCTTTGGCTGAGGTGTGGGCGATGGCCTCGGATGGCGTTTGCTGAGCGGCCAGAGGCAAGGCACAGGCCGCCGCCCACAACGGGCATGCCAGCATCCTGCGGGCGGCCGGCGCCGAGCGGCCCAGCCGGAGGAACAGTCGCGAATACGGTTTCTGCACGCTTTGCCCTACAGTGACAGGAAATTCTGGATGAGGCGCTTTCCCTCTGTCGTGAGCACACTCTCGGGATGGAACTGCACCCCCTCGACTGGGTAGCGACGGTGCCGAAGGCCCATGATCGTACCCTTGCCCGCGCTTTTGCCGCTGCGCTCGCCATTCTCAACCGCCCGCGCCGTGATTGCCAGCTCGCGCGGCAATCCCTCCTCAGCCACGATCAACGAATGATAGCGGGTGCAGACCATGGGGCTGGGCAGACCGGCGAAGACTCCACGGCCGTCGTGCTCAATTTCACTGGTTTTGCCATGCATCAATTGTGGCGCGCGAGTGATGACTCCGCCAAAAGCCGCGCCGATTGCCTGATGGCCCAGGCAAACTCCGAGAATCGGCGCCTTGCCGGTGAAGTGGCGCACCAGCTCAATGCTGATGCCGGCTTCCTGCGGAGTACAGGGACCGGGCGAGATCACAATTCGTTCCGGAGCCAGCGCTTCAACTTCTTCCACCGTCAGCTCGTCGTTGCGACGCACAACAACCTTCGCACCCAGCTCTCCCATGTACTGCACCAGGTTGTAGGTGAAGGAGTCGTAATTATCGAGAACGAAGACCATACCGATACTCTCTCAAGTGTATCGCGCCTACTTTCCCGGCCCCTTCCGTGCGCGTTCGACGGCGCGCACCACCGCCTGCGCCTTGTTGATCGATTCCTCATATTCTTTCGCGGGAACCGAATCCGCGACGATGCCCGCGCCGGCTTGAATATATCCCTTGCCGTTTTGGATCAGCATGCTGCGAATAGCGATACAGGAGTTGAGATTGCCGGAAAAATCCGCATAGAGGACACTGCCTCCGTAGGTTCCGCGCCGGACCGGCTCCAGCTCTTCGATGATCTCCATGGCGCGGATCTTGGGCGCGCCGCTCAGCGTCCCGGCGGGGAAGCAGGCACGAAAAGCGTCTACAGCAGTCAGATCGGGGTGCAGCTTTCCCTCAATCGAGCTGACCAGGTGCATGACGTGCGAGTAGCGTTCGACAAACATCAGGTTCTTCACCCGCACGCTGCCGAACTCGCAGACGCGGCCGACATCATTGCGGCCTAGATCGACCAGCATGACATGCTCGGCGCGTTCCTTTTCATCGGTGATGAGCTCGCGCTCGATGCGCAGGTCCTCCTCCTCGTTGGGCGAACGCGGCCGGGTGCCGGCAATCGGGCGATACTCAACCTGCCTCTGCTCCACCCGAACCAGCATCTCGGGCGAGGAGCCGACGAGATGGATCTGCTGGGGCTTTCCGCGCTTTTCCCCGCGACGCCTGGGCCGCGCATTGCCGGGCGATTCGCTTTCCAGGCTGAAGCGCAGGAAATACAGGTAGGGAGAGGGATTCACGATGCGCAAGGCGCGATAGATAGAGAAGGGATCGGCGCCCGGATCGACTTCAAAGCGCTGCGAGATGACAGCTTGAAAGATGTCGCCCGCCGCAATGTACTGCTTGATTCGCCGGACGGCGGCGAGAAAGTTCGGTTTGGAGGTGCGACTGGCAATCTGCAGCGGCCCTTTCACCGGCTTCCGCCGCGGCGATGGAGGAATTGCCCTCGCCAGGCGCCTCTCCAGACGGTCAAGCCGCCGGATCGCGTCATCATAGGCAGCGGCCGGCTTGTGCCGCTTGATGTCGGCGGTGACGATCAGCAGAATCTCTTTTCGCACGTGGTCGAAGGCAAGAATCTCGTCAAAGAACATCAGGCAGGCGTCGGGCAGGCCAAGATCGTCTTGGGCGATTGCCGGCAGCCGCTCGATCTGCCGCACCACGTCATAGGAAAAGAAGCCAACCGCTCCGGCGGTAAACGGCGGGAGGCCCGGGATGCGGGCCGGCTTGTGCCCCTCTAGCGACTGCTTGAGCAGCGCAAAGACATCTCCGTCAATTACCCTCCGCTTCCCACGTTCGAGGACGGTAACCGAGCGCCCACGCGCGATGATCTTCCGATAGGGCCGGATGCCAATAAAGGTATAGCGGCCCACCTTCTCGCCGCCTTCGACCGACTCCAGCAGAAAACACTCCGGCTCGTCGGCGGCCAGCCGCAGGAAGGCGGAAACAGGCGTCTCCAGGTCGGCGGTGAGTGTGCGGTAGACCGGCACTAGGCTGTGGTTGGCTGCTAGGCGCAAGAAATCCCTGCGATCGGGCGAATTTGTGCTGGTTTTGGGCATCCGCAACTCATACTAAATGGCCATGGCCATTGGCTGCCAAGCCGCCTGACGATGTGGTGAGGTATCGGGGGAGTTGAAATTGCGCGCTTGGGCGCGCAGATACGCTGACGTACAGGTCCTTTGGGATGGACAAGTTGGTGCCGGCCAGCCTCGCGCGGCATCCTAGAAACTGTAAGAATGTACGGAACAGCGATCTGACCGGCGGGAGACGCCATCCATGCAGACTGTATCTCTTGAGCACGAAATCAATCCCTGGGAAGCCCAGGCCGCCCGCTTCGATTTCGCGGCGAAGAAGCTCAATCTCAACGAGGGATTGTGGAAGATGCTCCGCTATCCGGAGCGCGAGATTATCGTTCACATTCCGGTCATGATGGATGACGGCAACATAGAGGTGTACACGGGATTCCGGGTGCAACACTCTGTCGCGAGGGGACCCGGCAAAGGGGGCGTCCGCTATTCGCCTGAAGTGACTCTGGACGAGGTGCGCGCCCTGGCCAGCTGGATGACATGGAAGTGTGCGGTTGCCAATATCCCCTTTGGGGGGGCTAAAGGCGGCGTTGTCTGCGATCCCAAGAAAATGTCGCTGGGGGAACTGGAACGGATGACGCGCCGCTATACCTCCCAACTGATCGAGTTCATAGGACCCGAAAAGGATGTTCTCGCTCCGGACATGAACACCAATGAGCAGGTGATGGCGTGGATTATGGATACCTATTCCATGCACATGCGCCAGACCGTCACCAGCGTGGTGACCGGCAAGCCGCTCAGCATTGGCGGATCGCGGGGCCGGCGTGAAGCTACGGGCCGCGGCCTCCGAATCATGTGCAACCAGGCTCTTCGTTACCTCAATATGCAGCGCGATGGCTGCCGCGTTATTGTGCAAGGCTTTGGCAACGTCGGCTCCCACGCCGCCAGGCTCCTGATGGAGGAGGGCTACCGTATCGTTGGAATCGCTGAGATCGATGGCGCTCTTTACAATCCCAACGGCATCGACGTGCACGCCCTGCTTGAATATCGCGAGCGCAACTCGACCATCCTTGGCTACAAAGGAGCGGAAGCGGCGGATACCGATGAACTCCTGCTGGCCGAGTGCGAGATCTTGATTCCGGCAGCGACGGAAAATGTGATTACCAGCCGCAATGCCGAGCGGATCCAGGCCCGCATCCTCTGCGAAGGGAGCAACGGGCCCACGACCGCGGTGGCGGACGACATCCTGGCGGATAAAAGGGTCTTTGTGATCCCCGATATTTTGGCCAACGCCGGCGGCGTAATCGCTTCGTATTTTGAGTGGGTGCAGGACCGCCAAGGCTATTTTTGGAAGGAGCAGGTCGTCAACGAGAACATGGAGGCGATCATGGTCGAAAGCTTTGACAGCGTCCTGCGGTACGCCGAAGCCCACGGCGTTCACAACCGAATCGCGGCATGCATGCTGGCGATCGACCGCGTCGCCTTTACCATCCAGCAGCGCGGAATCTATGCCTGATCGCCTGTGGAAGGGCCTGGTCCTGCTCGCGATGCAGCGTGCTGCGTGGTGTAATGGTGAAAACTACCTGAGAGAGTCCCTGGATAACCCGTGAACCTGCCGAACGCCATCACGATGAGCCGCATTGCCTGTGTTCCCCTGCTCATATGGATGCTGTCGCCTGTCTTTCCCTTCCGCGGCAGCGGCGAGCAGGAGATTTTCGCTTCGCTGGTTTTCGTGCTGGCCTCCATCACAGATGGCGTCGACGGCTACTTGGCCCGCAAACGCGGCCAGATCACAACCATCGGCATGCTTTTGGATCCGCTGGCTGACAAGCTGATGATTACGGCGGCGTTCATCACTCTGGTGCAGTTCAATCCGCACGTCATGAAGGCCTGGATTGCCATTCTGGTGATTGGCCGCGAATTCCTGGTAAGCGGTTTGCGCTCCATCGCCAGCGTGGAAGGCTTCACAATTCAAGCCAGCGAGTTGGGCAAACTGAAGACGGTGATCCAAATTTTTTCCGTGGTCGCGGTGATCCTCGCCCGTCGCTGGTATGTGTGGCATGCCGGGAGCTTCATTCTGCCCGTGGAATGGATCGCCATCGCGGCGGTTTACTTCATGGCGCTGGTGTCGATTATTTCCGCAGTGGACTACTTTGTCGCCTTCTGGCGGCAGATTGACCACGCGGCGGCGGGCCGCCGCGCCGCCTACGTGATGAGCCGCCAGAAAGACAAAATGGCCACGCGGAACGGCCTGTCGTAGACGGGTTCTCCCCCTGCCCTTCCGGCGTGCCGGTATATCCTCGGCGGCCTTTTCGCTCTACAGCTTAAGGTGAAAATCGTCTAGCCGGGCAGCCTGCCTCTGCCGTGGCATGATCATAGAAACGCCTCCCTATGACTCAACACTTGATTTGGACCGCAGGACTCGTCGGGCATCTGGTGCTGATCGCCATACTCGTCGCTCGAGGCTGGGTGCGCCGCTTTCCCTTTTTCACGCTGCTGATTGCCTTTGACGTGGTGCGCGCGTTGGCCTTGGCGTTGGTGCTTGGCCACCTCTCCAGGCCGGAGCTGCTGCTGGCCGGCAGAGCTTTCGATACAGCCGATCTGTTGCTGGAATTCGCAGTACTGGCGGAGCTGGTGCTTACCGCCTTATGGCCATTGGGAAAGCTTCGCCGCATTTTGTGGCCGCTGCTGCTGTTAGCTTGCGGCGTGCTCATCGTGAGCCGCGTGGCGCCCTTGGGCCATTACAACCATGGTCTCGCGGAGCTGCTGCTGCATTTCCTGCTGGGAGTGCTCTTCACGGAGTGGGCAATCGTGCTGGCGGTCATGCTGCGGCCGCTGGGCCTTCGCTGGCGCGCCGGTGTGGCGGCAATCAGCTTCGGTTATGGCTTGTATACAGCCGTCCTCATCTTTGCCGGAGGATACTTTCGCCTGGGCCGGGATCTTTCCGACTATGTTTTCTTTTCGTATCTGCGCATTGCCGTCTATCTATTAGTGGTCTTGTGGTGGATCGTCACATTGTGGAGCGGAGAACGCGCCGCTGCGGGAACATAGAGCAGTGCCATGCATCATCTCTTCTATACCGCTGCTGTCACGCTGGTGCTGGCGCTGCACCTGACCTGGATTCTCTTCGTGATGACGGGCGTATGCTTCACCCGCAAGCGGCCTAAGCTGACCACCCTCCACCTGGGATCGCTCCTCTGGGGCATCGTGGTCGAAATCGGTCCATGGCCTTGCCCGCTGACCCTTTTAGAGAATTTTGTGGGGGTTCGCGCCGGGATCGCGCCCTATTCCGGAAGCTTTTTGGTGCATTATCTGGACCAGATTGTCTACCCGAATCTGCCGGTACGGCTCATCATGACATGCGCGGTGGCGATCTGCGCGGCCAACATTGGAGTCTATTGCTGGCGGTACGTTCATTTCTTGAGACGGAGAAAAGACAGAACTGCAGAGTCGCGCGCCTGAGCTAGCCGCAGTTACATGTGGCAGGAGGTCGCGCCGCGCTTCTCCAAATACCTCTGGTGGTATTCTTCAGCGCGCCAAAATGTTTGTGCCGGCGCCACCTCAGTGACGATCGGCTTGGAGAAGACATGGTCCCGTGTGAGGCGGGCAATCGTCTCCTGGGCAGCGGTTTGCTGTCCGGGTGAATGGAAGAAGATCACGCTGCGATATTGCGTTCCCCAATCGGGGCCCTGGCGATTGCGCTGAGTCGGATCATGCAGCGCGAAAAACAAGTCGAGGAGCTGCGGGTAGGAAACCTTTGCCGGATCAAAGGTGACTTGGACGACTTCCGCATGTCCTGTCTTATCGCTGCAGACGTCGCGATAACTGGGATTATCCAGCTTGCCGCCTTCATAGCCGACTGCCACGTCACTCACACCAGGAAGCTCCCGAAACCGCATCTCGACTCCCCAGAAGCAGCCTGCGCCAAATGTCGCCGTCTCCATCTCTTCCCTCCGGTTCTCCTCATATACCGCGCATGACACAAGTGCGCTGCCCGGCATAGAGATCTACACCATTCGACGCTCGGGGAGCGCCGAGGTTGCAGTCCCTTGCGCAGGATTTGCCTAATCCTAATCTTGTGTTGCCCTCAACGTGCTGGCCGAGGCGACCGGGTGCGCCGACCAAGTCGCGGCGGTCGAACCGGATCCGCTGCTTGGTTCAGCCGAGCGGGCCCTCGGCTGCCGGTCTTCGCCGATCCCGACTTTGGTGGGGCCGTTGTATGCGGCGTCGCACGGAGGGTTCCTCGCTGCGGCGCCCGCGGCCGGGCCGCTTTCCTTAGCCCTGCGACCTCCTCTGCGGTGAGTTCCCGTACCTCGCCAGGAGGCACATCCAAAACCAAGGGACCGAAGCCCACACGGCGGATTTTTTCCACAAAGTGCCCGACTTCCTCAAACATCTTGCGAATCTCGCGGTTGATGCCTTCCACCAGCACAACCTCGTACCAGGGGTTCTCCGCGTTCCGCGTCAGCGTGACGCGCGTGGGCTGCGTCATCACGCGGCCGGCGTGGGCTCCGCGGCGGCCCTTCTCGATCATCACGCCCTGCCGCAGTTGCTCCAACGATCCAGGAGACGGCTTACCGCTGACCTTGACCAGGTAGGTTTTTTCCACGCGCGAGGCGGCTCTCGTCAAGGCGTTGGCCAGCGCGCCATCATCGGTAAGCAGCAGGAGTCCCTCACTCTGGTAGTCCAGCCGGCCTACGGGAAAGACGCGAGCGCTGCCGCCGGGAAGAAACTTCATCACCGTGGGCCGTCCTTCAGGATCGGAGACGGTAGTGACTACCCCCTTAGGCTTGTTGAGCATGAAGTAATGGGGCCTTGCAGGCAGCTTGATAGGCCGGCCATCGATCCGGATATGATCCTGGAGCGGATCGGCCTTCGACCCCAGCCGGGTGACTGGCTGACCATTGACGCGTACGCGCCCCGCCAGAATCAGTTCCTCGGCTTTGCGGCGCGACGCAATGCCGGCGGCGGCAAGAATCTTCTGCAGCCTCTGCTCTTCGCGTTGTGCTTGACCGTTCATGGTTGAGATGGATCGTCGCTTTCCGGTTCGGCCGCGGAAATAGCTTCGTCCTCCGCATCATCTGCAGCTTCCGGCCGCTGCTCCACAGCTTCCACTTGCCCATCCTCGGGAAATTCGGGTTCCTCTGAGGAGCGCATTGCCGCTTCATCCTCTTCTGCCTGCGCCTCGGAGATCTCGCCGGCCATCTTCTCGAACTCTTCCATGCTGGGCAGCTCGTTCAGATCCTTTAATCCGAAGCGCATCAAGAATTCTTTGGTGGTGCGATAAAGAATGGGACGCCCGATCACCTGCTTTCTGCCTGCGGTCGTGATCAGCTTGCGGCCGATCAGGCTGCCCAGCACGCCACCGGAATCGACGCCGCGTATCTCATTGACCTCGGGCGCCGTCACCGGCTGCTTGTAGGCGATGACGGCCAGGGTCTCCAACGCTTGGAGAGAGAGCTTCATCGGGGGCTTCAGGCTTTTGACAAAGCCGCGTACGGCATCGTGATACTCCGGTTTGGTGGCCATGCGGTAGCCACCGGCGATCTCGCGAATCTCCATTCCGCGATCGCCCGCCGAATACTCGGTCATCAGCTGGTCGAGGATGCGCCGAAGCACGCTCTGGATGGCGCGCTCGCGCTGGCGCGCGGCTTTCTTCTCGTCCTGTTCTGCCGGCTCAGCGTCCCGTTCTGGGGATGAACCGGCGCTGCCGGCCGCCATCGGCGCATTCTCAGCCTGAGACAGATCGCTTCCGGCATCGGCCGGCGCGCTCGCCGCATCGGCCGGCTCGGCCGGCAACTCAGCCGGCTCTGCTGAGGCCGCAGCTGAGGCCTCAGCCGCCATCTCCTCAAGAACGTCGCTGGAGAAGGCGGCGGCAAGCTGGGCGAGGGTGACCGGCTCTTCGGCTGCGTAAACAACAGCTTCTACTTTGGCTTTCAGGCTCATGGGACGAAGGGGAGAAGCGCCCCGGGATAACCTGCAAGGGCTCTTGCTCTGGACTCATACTCCTGCACTCATACTATCGAAGACTCATATTGCAGAACGCTGATAGAACCCGGGCCGCGATTTACCGGGCAAGGACTATCAGCAAAGCGAAGCAATTCAGCGCCAGTCGTCGCGCATCCGCGCCATGCCTTCGTCCATTACCGTCTCGAACGAGGGGTGCTTCTTGAGATAGACCTCGCCGAAGTTGCGGTCCTGCCGCAGCAGAATGGCCTGCAGCCGCACCATCTCCAACAGCGCGAGAAACATGCAGATCAGCGCCCGCTCTGAGTGGGTATTTTTGAGCAGGCTTCGCAAGGCGAGCGGGCGGTCTTCCATGATGAGCCGCCGCCGCACAAAGTCCAGCATCTGTCCTACGGTGACCCCTTCCTCATCCACGTTGAGGACAGGCCGATCCCGCGCCCGCTCCAAAATATCCCGGAAGACGCGCGCCAGGTCGACAGTATCGGCGGCGATCTCCCGCTCCGCTCCCTCGTCCGCATAGAACTGGCGGCCGCCAGGCTGACTCCAGGTGGCCTCTTCGATCTGCTGTTTTTGCAGCAGCATCTGCGCGGCTCGCTGGAAGCGCTCATGTTCCAGCAGCCGCTCCACCAGCTCCCGCCGCGGATCCTCGCTCTCCTCTTCAGCCTCCATCGGCAGGCGCGGCAATAGCATGCGGCTCTTGATCTGAATCAGCAGGGCGGCTACATAAATAAACTCGCCCGCTGCGTCGATGTCGGTCTGCTTCAGGTTTTCGACATAGGACAGAAACTGAGCCGTGATTTTGGCGATCGGTATGTCGTAGATGTCGATGTCCTGCTTGCGAATCAGATCGAGGAGTAGGTCAAGAGGGCCGTCGTAGACCTTGCCCACAGTCACGGTAAAAGGAGAGGTGCTCTCCTCAGCGGTATTGGATTTGGCGGCGCTGGATTTAGGGGAGACACCGGTTTTGGCAGGGGCGCCGGATTCCGCCGGCTCCGCCACGGGCGAGGCTTCGGGTGCGCCCGGCGTCCGCGCGTCTTCGCTGCCGCTGTTCATCGGGATCGCTCTTCCGTTGGGAGTTCTACCAAGTGCAAGGCGTCACGCACCTGTTCCATGGTTTCCCCGGCGCGGGCACGCGCCCGGCATGAGCCTTGAGCGAGAATCTCGCGCACCAGAGCGGGGCTGTTTTCATATTCCCGGCGCCGCTCTTGCAGAGGATTCAACTGGGCGACGACGGCGTCGGCCAGCCAGCCCTTGCATTCGATGCAGCCTATGCCTGCGGAGCGGCATCCCGCGTATACCCTCTCCATCGTCTCCGGGGTGGAGAAAACCTTATGCAGATCACCGACCGGACAAAGATCCGGTTCGCCCGGATCACTGCGGCGCACGCGCGCCGGATCGGTGACCATGGTCTTGAGCTTTTGCCGCACCACCGGCTCCGGATCCGTGAGCAGGATGGTATTCCCATAGCTCTTGGACATTTTGCGGCCGTCGGTACCCGGCAGTTTCGGCGAAGGAGTGAGCAGCACCTGCGGCTCGGGAAGAACCGGCGCTCCGCCCGCTGGCGGGGGATAGAACTGGTTGAAGCGCCGCGCCACCTCGCGCGTGAGCTCAACGTGCGCGACCTGGTCCTGACCTACGGGCACGAAATCGGCTTGATACAGGAGGATGTCGGCCGACTGCAGGAGCGGGTATCCGAGGAAGCCATATGTGCTCAGGTCCTTGCCTCCGGCTGCTACGTCGCCAATCTGCTGCTGTTGCTCCTTGTAGGTGGGCACGCGCTCCAGCCAGCCCAGCGGCGTAATCATCGAGAGCAGCAAGTGCAGCTCGGCGTGCTCCGGCACCGAGGACTGCACGAAGACCACGGAGCGCTCGGGATCGAGTCCGGCCGCCAGCCAATCCAGCGCCACCTCCAGGGTGTTCTCCGCGATCTTGGAAGTATCCGCATAATCGGTGGTCAACGCATGCCAGTCGGCGATGAAGAAGTAGCATTCATAGTCGCCCTGCAGCCGCACCCAGTTCAGCAGGGCGCCCATGTAGTTGCCCAGGTGGAGCTTGCCGGTGGGCCGCATACCGCTCAATACGCGCTTCATTCGGGAGGAGTGTGCTCTCTGGTCCATCGCTTGGCTTTCAATCTTTGGTTGATTGTACGGAAAAGTCAGATGGAGAGCAGCAGGACGCGAAAGAAGCCCAGCACCGGCGAGATGAGCCCCATCGCTACGCGGCCGCCAAAAAACAGCATAAGGAAGATGCTCAGGATGCCCAGCCGGTCAAAGGTGGCCTGCCATTTGAACGGCAGCCAATGACGGACGATATGGCTGCCATCCAGCGGGGGCAAGGGCAGCAGGTTGAAGGCAGCCAGGAAGAGATTCCAAAGCATGGCGATATAGAAGATCTCGGCTAGCGGGTAGGCTATCGGACTAATTGCCATTAATTGCGCATTGAGCCCGCTGAGGCCCTGTAGGGCGACCGACTGCACCGAGGCCTTGCCCGCCGGGGAGGTGGCCGAAATCACCGCCAGCACCAACAGGGATACGATGCCGGCGAGCACATTGCTGGCCGGGCCGGCCAGAGTGACCAGCATGTCGTCGCGCTTGTAATGGGCGAAGTTGCGGCTCGTCACCGGCGTGGGCTTGGCCCAACCGATCAGCGGCAAGCCAAGAAACAGTGCCGCCACCGGTAGCAAAATGGTGCCCAGCGGATCGATATGCTTTGCGGGATTGAGTGTGACGCGCCCCAGCATGCGGGCTGTGGGGTCGCCCAGCCGCCACGCGGTCCATCCATGCGCCGCCTCATGCAGGCTGAGGGCGAAGAGCAGAACTACAAACTCGAAGATTGCCAGAACGATTGCCGGGTTTGCCATCCTTGAAACCTGATGGTAGCACGCAGGCGCCGCCCGCTCGAAGAGCGCGCGCAAACGCAGCGGTGAGGACGGGCTAGCTCTTTTTTCTAATCTCCCGGGCGGGGACGCCGCCCCAGATGGAGTGGGCAGGCATCTCCTTGGTCGCCAGTCCCATGGCGCCCAGCATGGCGTCTTCGTTGATCCTGACGCCGGCCATTACCGAGGAGTGATAGGTAAGCCGTGCGCGCGGGCCAATCTCGGTCGCGCGATTTTCCACGTCCAGGCCGTCCACCACATCGTGGCGGTGGGAGAACACGGCGGCATAATCGGAGACCGATGTGCCCTTTCTCAAAATCAGCTCGCCGCGATCGTCGAGCATGGCGAATTTGTGAATGGTGCAGTCGTCTTCAATCGTGAGGTTGTAACCGTAGCTGAACTCCACTCCATGGAAAATCTTCACGTTCTTGCCCAGGTGCTTGAAGATGTGCCTGCCCAGCATGCGGCGGAAGCGAAAGCCCAGCCAGTGGTTCAGCCCCAAAGGCGACCGGTCGAACATCTGCCAGAACCAAATGAGAGGCTTGCGTTCGGCATATCTCTCCGCGTCCACGTCTCCGTAATACTCCGGCTCCAGTGTCGCGTTCAGCGGGTCGAGCGAGAACTCGAGCACGCCGCCGGCCAGCTCGGAGGTCAGCGTCGTGGCTACCCGGGCGCGGTGGGGGCGGCCAAGATAAATCTGGTGCAGAGAGTCGCGCACCAGCTCGGCGCGCAAACGGGGCTCCTTATGGCGCCCAAACTCCTCGTCCAGGTGCTTGATCCAGCGGCAAAAGAGATCCTGGGCCTCTGTTGTCGGATGCAGATCGCGGTATGCGTATTTCGTCATCGCTGGGCTGTTCCTCGAAGCCGGTTATTGAATGCCAAATACCGCATAGACGGTGGCGGAGCGGGTGATCTTGCGTGCGCTGATGGCCAGAGGCTCAATGCTCGGGGCGGCCTTCGCCATCCCCCCGGCCTGGGCGGTAAACGCCATCCGCGGGATGGGCACGGCGGGAGTCTCATTGCTGGCATAGAGGAGGCCGCCCAGCTCGACCTTCAGGCCCTCTGCCATCTGCTGCGCAATCTGCCGGGCGCGGATCAGGGCCCGTCCGGCGGCCTTGGCTTGCAGCGCATCCTCATCGGCCACGCGCCAGTCGATCTGCCCGCTTTGGTTGGCGCCGGCCTGCACCGCGATATCGAGTATCTTGGCCGCGTCTTTGGCCGAGGTCTTCACCGTCCAGCTTTGTTGCACCTGGAACTTGCGCTCCGCCTTCTCTTCCGCTGTCCAATTCTGATTGTTGTATTCCTGCACCGGCGCGATGCCCTGGCTCTCGCTCTGGATCGCGCCGGCGGCGATGCCGGCGCCGTGCAGCGCATGGATGATGGCGTTGGAGCTCTTCGATCCGTTGGCGTAGGCGTTTGTCTCCTCTTTGCCATAGACGATGAAGCCGATGTGGACGATGGCGGTGTCGGCCTCCGCCTCCGCCTCCGCACTGGTGGTGATGGCGATGGTTCGATTGTTCTTATTGACCTCAATTTGCTGTGCGCGGAGAGGCAGGGCTGCGCTCGCCAGCGCCAGCAGGCAGCCGGCCGCCGCGAATCTCACCGGGAACTCCGCTCTCGTTTTGCGAGTCTTCGTCATAGTG
>JANWJB010000004.1 GCA_025449575.1 Acidobacteriaceae bacterium | reverse complement strand
GCGGTTGAGTGAGCGGCTGCAGTGGAACGTTGGGCGTGGAAGGGTCGAGGCCGCAAGGCGCGACTTCAGCCGGCGGGACTCGCAAGCCATAAGGGATTGAAAAGAATATGTCGCGCATAGGATTCAAGCCGATTCCATTGCCCGCCGGCGTGAAGTACACGACGGAGGGCAACACGGTGCTAGTGGAAGGGCCGAAGGGAAAATTGACGGCGCTGCTGCCTAAGGGCATCGCGCTCAAGACTGAGAATGGGCAGCTGCTGGCCACTCGGGAGAACGATGCTCTGGCCCCGTTGCATGGGCTTACCCGGGCCCTGGTCTCCAATGCGGTCGACGGAGTCACCAAGGGCTGGACCAAGGAACTGGACATTGTCGGCATCGGCTATCGCGCCGAGCTGAAGGGCAAGAACACCGTCGTCTTTACCCTGGGCTTCTCGCATCCGATCGAGTTTCCGCTGCCCTCCGGTATCGAGGTGGCCATCGATCCCAAGCAGACGCGGGTGACGGTGAAGGGCATCGACCGCCAGAAGGTTGGCCAGGTGGCCGCCGACATGCGTTCGCTGCGCAAACCCGATCCGTACAAGAACAAAGGCGTGCGGTATCTAGATGAGCGCTTGAAGAAGAAGGTCGGCAAGACGGGCGCGAAGTAGCCGCCCGCTGCAGGCCGCTGCTGCCATCCGCCGCAGCAGATGAGGAATAGGAAACCGAACGGGGCCGCAGGGCGGCTCCGCTTTTAGGAAGGACGAGAGATGATCACGCAGAGACAGAGGAACACCATCCGGCAGCGGGTGCATACGCGGATTCGCCGGCGCATGCAGGGCACCGCCGAGCGTCCGCGGCTGAATGTCTACCGCTCGTTGAACCACATCTACGCGCAGATTATCGACGATGCCGACGGGCGCACGCTGGTTTCCGCCTCCACGCTGGCCGGCAAGCAGAAGACGGGCGGCAACATAGCAGCGGCCAAGGAAGTAGGCAAGCAGGTGGCGGCCAAGGCTTTGGAGAAGGGCATTAAGCGCGTGGTCTACGATCGCGGCGGCTATCTTTATCATGGGCGCATCCGTGCGCTGGCCGAGGCGGCGCGCGAGGCAGGGTTGGAGTTTTAGGGGTTGGCCCCGCATGGCGGGGGGAAGGATCGCATGGCGATATCGAAGAAGAAGCTGGACGCGGGACACTTCAATTTGAAGGATCAAGTCGTATCGATCAACCGCGTCACCAAGGTAGTGAAGGGCGGCAAAAACATGTCGTTCGCGGCTCTGGTGGTGGTCGGTGATCCCGGCGCAGCCGTAGTCGGCTACGGTTCGGGGAAGGCCAAGGAAGTCCCTCAGGCCATCCGCAAGGGCATCGAGGCAGCCAAGAAGAATCTGATCCACGTGAAACTGAATGAGACCACGATTCCCCATCAGGTGCTGGGGCGGTTCGGCTCCGGCCACGTATTGCTGAAGCCGGCTCCGGAAGGCACTGGAGTGATTGCCGGCGGCGCGGTGCGCGCGGTAATGACCTCCGCGGGGGTGCAGAACGTGTTGACCAAGAGCTTGGGCTCGGCGAATCCCCACAACGTGATCAAGGCAACCTTCGATGCCCTGCTGCAGTTGCGCGACCGCGCCGAAGTGGCGGCCCTCCGCGGCAAGCAGGTGCAGGAGATATAGCGATGATGGCAGAAGCGAAAAAAGCGAAGCCGGCAGCCGGCGTGGCGGAGCCGGGGGGCAGTCTGCGCCTGCAGTATTACCGCTCGGCGATTGCGACCCCGCAAAAACACAAACGCGTGATCAAGGGACTGGGCTTCACCCGGCTGCGTCAGGTAGTGGAGCGTGAAGATACTCCATCGATTCGTGGCATGGTGGCCCGCGTCCCGCACCTGGTGCGTATTCTGGATAAATAGCACTGCAGGGCCGGCGCGCGCAGCAGCGCGGCATTTGGCCGGGAGAGGGTAAGGAACCACATGGCGATGAATCTTTCAAATTTACGGGCGCCCAAGAAGGCGAACAGCAACCGCAAGCGGGTGGGACGCGGAATGGGGTCGGGAATGGGCAAGACCTCGACCCGGGGACACAAGGGCCAGGGCTCGCGCTCCGGCTCCAGCCTTATGCGGGGCTTCGAGGGCGGCCAGATGCCTCTGCACCGCCGTCTTCCCAAGCGAGGATTTACCAATATCTTCCGCACCGAGTACACGGTGCTCAACTTGGACCGCGTCGCTAAACTGGTGGAGGAGAGCGGCGGCAATGAGCTGACGCTGGAGAACCTGACCGCCAAGGGCGTGGTCGCCAAGCGGAATGGGCTGCTGAAGGTTCTCGGTACCGGGGAGCTGACCTCGGCGGTCACCGTGCACGCGCACAAATTCTCCAAGACGGCGCAGGAAAAGATCGAGAAAGCCGGGGGCAAGGCGGTTCTGATCGGCGCGTAGAGCATTTCTGCTGTAGGTGTCTTCGGAACAGCTTCGATAAGCGCGGCTTTCTACCAAGACAAGCCGCATCTCGAGGCGCTCGGTGTGACACTGCGATAGGGGAAAAGCCCTCGTACGAGAGAATAAGATTTGCGGGGCCGGGAGCGATCCCGGCGGGTGGTTCATTTTATGTTTGAGAAGCTGGCCAATATCTTCCGCATTCCCGACCTGCGCAAGCGGGTGCTGTTCACCATGGGAGTGATGGCAATCTACCGCTTGGGCTCGCAGATTCCGACGCCGGGCGTCAATCTGGCTGCGCTGGAGCAGTTCTTTAACCAGCAGGCCGGCAGCGCGCTGGGCCTGGTCGACCTGTTCAGCGGCGGCAATCTTCGCAAGCTCACCGTCTTCGCCCTGGGCATCATGCCCTACATCACGGCGTCGATCATCTTCCAGCTGCTGACGGTCGTCTACCAGCCACTGGCCAAACTGCAAAAAGAAGGCGAGCTGGGCCAGCGCAAGATCGCGCAGTGGACCCGGTACGTGACCGTGCTGCTGGGCGTGGTGCAGTCCCTGGCTATCGCTTTGACGCTGGTGCATGGCTCCGGCGGCGGCGTCTCCTATGTGCTGAACCCGGGCGCGGGTTTCGTCTTCATGACGGTGCTGACGCTGACCGCGGGAACGACCTTCATCATGTGGCTGGGCGAGCAGATCACCGACCGCGGCATTGGAAACGGGATGAGTTTGCTGATCTTCGCCGGCATCGTAGTCGGCCTGCCGGCGGGCATTCAGGACCTGATCGACAAGGCGCGCAACGCGGCTTGGGGCAGCTTCACCATACCGGCGCTGGTGATTCTGATCGTGGCCATGGTGGTGATTGTGGCCTTCATCTGCTGGGTGGAGCGCAGCGAGCGTCGGATTCCGGTGCAGTACGCCAAGCGCATCGTGGGACGCCGGCTGATGGGCGGCCAGTCCACGCACCTGCCGCTGCGGGTCAACTCCGGCGGCGTGATGCCTATCATCTTTGCCGCGTCGCTCTTATCGGCGCCGATGCTCTTTATCGGGTCGAACTTTGTGCGCAACAGCCCGTTTCTAACCCGGGTGATGGATGCGCTCAGCCCGGGCGAACCTTGGTATGAGCTGCTCTACATCGTAGGCATCGTCTTTTTCGCCTACTTCTATATCTCGATCATCTTCCGGCCCGACGACATTGCCGACAATATGCGGAAGTATGGCGGCTTTATTCCCGGCATTCGTCCCGGGCGGCGCACCTCCGACTTTGTGAACGAGATTCTTACCCGCATCACGCTGGTCGGCGCCGTCTATTTAGTGATCGTCGCGCTGATCCCGTCGATGCTGATCAGCGGCATCCATCTCAACGATCTCTGGCTGGTAGGAGGCTTCTTTGAGCGGCTGCCCACCTGGGTGACCCATGGCTTGGGAGTCAACTTCTACTTCGGGGGCACCTCGCTGCTGATCGTGGTGGGGGTGGCGATGGATACCATCAATCAGGTGGAATCGCAGTTGGTCATGCGCCATTACGAAGGCTTCTCACCGCGCAGTGGCCGGGTGCGCGGAAGGCGAGCGTGGTGACGCTGGTGGCGGTTTCCGACGCACCGAAAAAGGGTGGTACCTCGTCGTCTGAGAAGATCTCCGCTTCCGAGACGGTCCCGGGCCCGATCCTGCTGCTGGGGGCTCCCGGTTCGGGTAAAGGAACACAGGGCAAGTCGATGGCCGCCTCCTGGGGCATTCCCCAAATCTCCACGGGAGACATCTTGCGGGAGAACCGGGCGCGGGGCACGGCGCTGGGCAAGGCGGCGGAGAAGTTGATGGGCGAAGGCAAGCTGGCGCCCGATGACCTGGTCAATAAGATGGTGGCCGAGAGGCTGGCTCAGCCGGATACCGCCCGGGGTTTTGTGCTGGATGGCTATCCGCGCACGCTGCCACAGGCTGAGTGGCTGGAGCGATCGCTAGCCCAGCGTGCCGATGCTCAGCGGGTAGACGGCCAAGCGGAAACCACCGTTCCGGCGCTGGCCGCGATTGCCGTCAATATCCGCGTAAGTTATACTGAACTTCTGCGCCGCATCACCGGCCGGCGCAACTGTCCTACCTGTCACCGCATATACAACGTCTATCTGAAACCGCCTCAAGTGGACACAGTATGCGACGTGGACGGCACGCCGCTGGTTGCGCGCGCCGACGATGTGGAGACGGTCTTCGAAGAGCGCATGCGCGTCTACGACGCCCAGACAGCGCCGGTGGTGGAACACTATCGCGCCGGAGACAGGTTTATCGAAGTGGATGGCGAGCGGCCCGCCGATGAGGTCGCAGCGGCAATTACCGCCGGGATTGAGCGGTTCAGAACCGAGGAACGGCTCAGGAATCTTTTCTAAGCCGGGATGCGGATTTTGCTGGTTTTTGGTTTTTGGATATTGGCAGAGCAGATGGGGGAGCGTGGATCAGGCCGATGGCCATTGTGATCAAGTCGCCGCAAGAGATTGAGAAGATGCGGCGCAGCGGAGGGGTGGTTCGTCAGGTTCTCGACGCGATGCGGGACCTGGTCAAGGCCGGCGTCACTACGCTCGACCTCGAACGCGCCGCCGAAGAGAAAATTCGCGAGTTGGGAGCGGTTCCGGCATTCAAGGGCTACCACGGTTACCCTTGCGTACTGTGCACTTCGGTGAATGAGCAGGTAGTCCACGGCATTCCTTCCGCGGAACGGGTTTTGGCTCCGGGAGATATCGTTTCGATCGATTGCGGAGTCGTGATGGACGGCTACTACGGCGATTCGGCGATTACCGTCCCGGTAGGCGAGAAGATCTCACCGCGGGCCAAGCGGTTGCTTCAAGTCACGCAGGCTTCGCTTGAAAAAGCGATCCAGACGGTGCGGCCGGGGGCGACGTTGGGTGACATTGGCGCGGCGGTGCAAGAGGTTGTGGAATCCGAGGGCTTCAGCGTGGTGCGCGACTTCGTAGGCCATGGGATCGGGACCCGGATGCACGAAGATCCACAGGTGCCGAACTATGGGCAGCGCGGTGTAGGAACCAAGCTGCGCGAAGGCATGGTGCTGGCCATCGAGCCGATGGTCAATGCCGGCAAGCCGGGAGTGCAGGTTCTAAGCGATGGCTGGACGGCGGTGAGTGAAGACGGCAGCCTCAGCGCTCATTTTGAGCATACGGTTGCCGTGGTGGCCGACGGGGCGATGGTGTTGACGTAGTAGAGACAAGTCAAGGGCGCAGCCCTCGCTCTCGGGAGCGAAGGCGGAATGGGATAGGGATTGTCGAAAGAAGATGCGATTGAGGTCATGGCGACGGTTGTCGAGACGTTGCCCAACGCGATGTTCCGGGTGGAACTGGAGAACAAGCACCAGGTCCTGGCCCACGTCTCCGGACGCATGCGCAAGAACTTCATCCGCATTCTTCCCGGCGATCGGGTGGCGGTCGAGCTAAGCCCCTACGATCTGACTCGGGGCCGCATCGTCTATCGGTACAAATAGCAATCGCCGTTGTTGCAGGTCCCCGGAAACGAAGTGTTGGACCGAGGGCGGAAACCGGGAGACCGGAAAACTGGAGATTGAGTTATGAAAGTTCGGGCGTCAGTTAAGAAAATTTGCGATAAGTGCAAGGTCATTCATCGCCGGGGTGTGGTGCGGGTGATCTGCGAGAATTCCAAGCACAAGCAGCGCCAGGGCTAGACGAGTCGCCTGGCTGCTCTCCTGTTGCTGTCACCGGCTCTCTCTCTTCGGGGAAGAGAGTCATAACCGGCTGGTAAGCGGCGAAACCGCGGACCGGCGCGAAAGAAGAAGGTTGAGAGATGGCGCGTATTGCTGGGGTCGACCTGCCGCGGCAGAAGCAGGCAAGAATCGGCCTGACATATATCTATGGGATCGGCCAGCCTCGTGCGCTGCGCCTGCTGGGAAAGGCGAATGTCGATCCTTTCAAGAAGGTTCAGGATCTGGCCGAGGATGAGGTCAACCGCATCCGCCAGGCGATCGAAGAAGAGGGTGGGGTGGAAGGCGATCTGCGCAAAGACACCTCAATGCACATCAAGCGGCTGATCGACATCCAGTCCTATCGCGGATTGCGCCATCGGCGCAACCTGCCCACGCGCGGCCAGCGATCGCATACCAATGCGCGCACGCGCAAGGGTCCGCGCAAGGGCACTATTGCGGGTAAGAAGAAAGCGACGGCAAAGACATAATGGCGAAAGCACAGCAGTCCGCCTCGGGCAAAACCGGCAAGGCAAAAAAGTTCAAGAAGCGCGAGCGTAAGAACGTGCCTTACGGCTTGGTATACGTGCAGGCTTCGTTCAACAACACCATTGTGACCATCACCGATGGGCAGGGGAACACGATCTCTTGGAAGAGTTCAGGCTCGCTGGGCTTCCGCGGTTCGCGCAAGGGCACCCCCTTTGCCGCGCAGCAGGCGGCGGTCAATGCCGCTAACCAGGCCCGCGATCATGGTATGCGCTCCGTCGATGTGCGCGTGAGCGGTCCCGGTTCCGGGCGCGAGTCGGCCGTGCGCGCGCTGGCTGCCGCCGGGCTCGATGTGCGTTCCATCCGCGACGTTACGCCGATTCCGCACAACGGCTGCCGGCCGCCGAAACGCCGCCGGGTCTGATGATTTTCGGCTTTGATTTTTGGGCCTGATCCGTTTGTAAGCCGGTGCGCGGCGCCATTGCCGCGGGCCGATACCTCAGCAGTAGGTGGAGCGGGAAGAAGGAAGCCGCCAAGGCATCTGTAAACCGCTCGGCCTCCGATGTAGGGCATGAACTTGTCGCGCGAACCCCCATGCGGCGCGCAGCAAAATGCCCCAGGAGATTGAAACGTGGCACGCTATACCGGACCGGTCTGCCGCCTTTGCCGTCGCGAAGGCACCAAGCTCTTCCTCAAAGGCACCAAGTGCTTTTCTGAGAAGTGCCCCATCGAGAAGCGTAACTTCCCCCCCGGCCAGCACGGTCGCGCTCGCAAACCCAAGATTGTCGGCTACGGGCTGCAGTTGCGCGAAAAGCAGAAAGCGAAACGCATTTACTTCACGCTTGAGAGCCAGTTCCGCGCCTATTACGAAAAAGCGTCGCGGACGCAAGGCGTCACCGGTGAACTGTTATTGCAGCAGTTAGAGCGGCGTTTGGACAATGTCGCCTACCGGCTCGGTTTTGCCTCCTCGCGCCGCCAGGCCCGGCAAATCGTTCGCCACGGGCATGTGGAAGTGAACGGCCGCAAGGTGAATATCCCGTCTTTCCAGGTGGGCGTGGGCGACGCCATCAAAATCCGCGAGAACAGCAAAAAGATGACGGTGCTGGAGTCTGCCGCCGACTTTGCATCGCACCAGAACGCTCCCCGCTGGCTCGAGGTGGACCATGCGAATCTTTCCGGCAAAGTGCTGGCATTGCCGAAACGTGAAGACGTCAACCTGCCGGTGAACGAGCAACTGATTGTCGAGTTGTATAGCAAGTAAGAAGGGCATAAGCCCAATTCAATCCAGGAGAAACAGGCGCGGCCGTTGCAGAATGCTTCGCGACGCTAGCCGGGCGTGGAAAGGAATACCGATATGCTGTGGAGAGGATTTCAAAAACCCAAACGTCTTGCGGTCGACACCGAGACCCTAACCGAGATTTACGGCAAGTTCAGCGCGCAGCCCTTTGAGCGCGGATTCGGCACCACCATCGGCAATGCGCTGCGGCGTACACTACTCTCCTCGATCGAGGGAGCGGCGGTAACTGCGGTCAAGATCGAGGGCGTGTTGCACGAGTTCCAGTCGCTCTCCGGCGTGGTGGAAGACGCAACCGACCTCATCCTCAATCTCAAGCAGGTGCCCTTCAAGCTCAACGGCGAGGGGCCGAAGGCGCTCTATCTGCGCTCTGACCAGCCGGGAATCGTTACCTCCGGCATGATCGAAGCCGACGGCGACGTGGAGATTCTAGATCGCGAAATCTATATCGCCACTATCAGCGAGGGCGGCCGGCTGGATATGGAGATGCGCCTTAAGCGCGGCCGCGGCTACGTCTCTGCCGACAAGAACTTCGATGCCGATTTGGGCATCGGCTTTATCCCGGTGGATTCGGTCCACTCCCCCGTCCGAAAGGTGAACTATACTGTCGACGCCGCGCGTCTCGGACAAATCACCGACTATGACAAGCTGACCATCGAAGTCTGGACCAACCGCTCCGTCCTCCCCGCCGACGCCATCGGGCTGGCGGCCAAGCTGCTCAAGGACCACATGAGCATCTTTATCAACTTCGAGGAGGAGATTGAAGCCGACAGCGCCAGCGACGAAGGCCGGATGCAGCTTCGCAATGAAAACCTCAATCGCTCGGTCGAAGAGTTGGAGTTGAGCGTGCGCAGCTACAACTGCCTGAAGAACGCCAACATCCAGACTATCGGCGAGCTGGTGCAGAAGACCGAGCCGGAGATGTTGAAGACCAAGAACTTCGGTCGTAAGTCGCTGAACGAAATCAAGGAGATCCTGGCTCAGATGGGGCTGTCGCTGGGCATGAAGATCGACGAGCACGGCAATGCGGTGCCCGGGCCGACCAGCGTGCTGCCCGCTGCAACCTTGGCGGCTAGCTATAGCCACTTTGACGACGACGAGGAAGAAGACGAACTGGAAGGGGCGGAGCCTCCGCTGCAATCCGAGCCGGAGAACTTCTAGCTTCTTTTGGATAGGCGGTGTGTGGCCGGCGGGCAGCCTTTGCTCTCAGCCGGCCGCACCCAGTAAGAAGGAAAAGAGACGAGATCATGCGCCATCGCAATGCAGGATACAAACTGGGAAGAAACACCAGCCATCGCCGCGCTTTGCTGCGTAACCTGGCTACCTCGATTCTCCTTGAGGATCGGGTGGAGACCACCCTTACCAAAGCGAAAGCCGTCCGCCCGCGTGTCGAACGGCTGATCACTCTGGGAAAGAAGGGCGATCTCCACTCACGCCGGCAGGCCTTGAGCTATCTGCAAACGCGGGAGGCGGTCTCCCGGCTCTTTGATACCGTCGCGCCCCGCTATGGAGAGCGCAATGGCGGCTATCTGCGCATCGTGCGCACCGGTTTCCAAAAGGGCGACGGAGCCCCCAAGGCATTCATTGAATTGCTGGGAGCCGAGCAGGAATTGGACGAGAAGCGGCAGAAGCGCGCCGAGGCTCGGACCAAGCGCCGGGAAGAACTGGAAAAGGCCATGGCCGAGCAGCAGCCGCCCGCCGAAGAAGGCGGAGAAAAGGCCTAGCTCCCGCCGCGTCCACCCGCGGAAGCCGGTGACTTCGCGGGAGACCCGCCTCCGGAGCGGAAACATCCGCAGCCCAGCGCCACGAACCGACGGTGAGACCAGTTCCAGAACTGGTCTCATCCACCCGCGGAAGCCGCGAGGCAACGCATGAGATCCGCCATTCCGGCGAGCAGCGGCCCCCCAGCCAAACCGCTCCAAACCCACCCAACCTTTGGCCACTCACCGGCCGCTCCCGGGCAAATCCTCACGCCCCGGCAAATCAAATGATTGATCTGGTCTCGCTCGAGGAGTTACGGGCCGCGCAGCAGAGGCTCCGCGGCATCGCTGCGCATACGCCCCTGGTGCCGATGGGCGCTGCCGCGCGAGGGGAGCTATGGATGAAGGCGGAGAGCCTGCAGCCGATAGGCAGCTTTAAGCTGCGTGGAGCCTATAACAAGGTAGCCCAGATCGCTGTTGAGGACCGCGGCCGCGGCGTGATCGCCTACTCCAGCGGCAATCATGGTCAGGGCGTGGCCTATGCCGCGCGCGCGGTGGGCGCGAGGGCGGTGGTCGTAATGCCCTCCGACGCGCCGGAGATTAAACGTCAAGCAGTGGCCGCGCTGGGCGCGGAGATCGTCTTCGTCGGGCCCTCCGGCTCGGAGCGCAAGGCCAAAGCCGAGGAGCTTGCCGCGGCTCGAGGATACGTGATGATTCCTCCCTACGACGACCGGGAAATCGTTGCCGGGCAGGGAAGCTGCGGCCTGGAGATTGTGGAACAGATGCCGGAGGTGGAGTTGGTGCTGGTTCCTGTCGGCGGGGGCGGCTTGCTGAGCGGCGTAGCGGCGGGGGTCAAGCTGACGCGTCCGCAGGCGAAGGTGATCGGCGTTGAGCCGGAGCTCGCCGGAGATGCGGCGCAGAGTTTTAAAGCCGGCCGCGTAATCTCTTTTTCCGGCGAGCAGACCAGCCGGACCATGGCCGATGGGC
Organism: Acidobacteriaceae bacterium; assembly: GCA_025449575.1. Classification (GTDB taxonomy): domain Bacteria; phylum Acidobacteriota; class Terriglobia; order Terriglobales; family Acidobacteriaceae; genus PALSA-350. The sequence goes on along the minus strand of JANWJB010000004.1, from coordinate 2,698 downwards.
TGCGCACCGAGAGCGTCGGAGCGCTGAATTTCGCCCACATGGAAGCATATGCGGACGATATCGTCACCGTCACGGAGGCGGAGATCCGCGAGGCCATGCGCAGAATCGTCTTCGCTGCCCGGCTGGTTCCAGAGCCGAGCGGTGCGGTTTCCGTCGCGGCAGGGCTCTTCCGCGCTCAAGCCCTGCCGCGGTCCTCAAAAACCGTTGCGGTGTTGAGCGGAGGCAACGTCGAGCCCCGCATTTTGGCCTCGATTCTTGCGGAGAAGGCCTGATGGGAGCATGCTTCCTGCACGGCCTGCCCAAATCGCATTCGCTTCCCCGGCGCCCTGGGCGGTGGTCTAAGGATCCAAGAAGAGCCTGCGAGAGCCTAATTATGCGCATTCGACCGATTTATCTATTTTATCTATTTCTTCTTTTGCTCGCCTTTCCCGCCGCGCGCTCCCTGGCGCAGCGGCCGAAGATCTCCAATGGCCCCCAAGCGACGGTACTGCGGGATACGGATCTCTACGTATCGCCCAATACCGGCGCTGCCCGCTTGACCACGGTTGGCGCCGGCCGTGAGCTGGCAGTGGACGAGCGCAACGGCCCATGGGTGCGCGTCTTTGCCAACACCGATGTGCAAGACAACAATGCACCGGATGCTCCCGTCTTCGGGCCCAATGACGCCGCAACCCCCGTCTCGGGCTGGATGCAGGCCGGCGTCGTCGTCGGCGCCGACACTCCGAAGGGCGATTTAATTCTCTTTGGCCAAGCTGCGACCGAGGAGGTTGCCGCCGGCCAGCCGCACGCCGCGCAGGGTACGGCACAGGCCGCCGAGCGGCTCTATCAGCGGGTGGCTGACTTCTTCCCGCGCTCGCCGCTGGCCCCGGAGGCAGCATGGCGCTCCGCGGACATTGCATGGCAACTGGCCAAGGCTGACGTCTTCTCCTTACCCTCGGCGCATGAAAAGCAGTCGTATCTGCGAGAGGGGATTGACGAGACCGCAATGCGCAAGCTGGAGAAGACCTATCCCAACTCCCGGTGGTCCGATCTGGCCGCCTGGGACATGCTGGATAACAAGATTTGCGGCGATTGGCAGGGATCAACCCAATGCCCTGAAAAGGAAGCCAAGCTCTACGAGCAGTATGCTCACGATCACCCCGACTCCTCCAAAACCCCGCAAGCCCTCTTTGAGGCCGCTTATCGCCAGGGCGTTCTGAAGGATATGTATACCGCGAATGCGCAAAAGAAAAGAGCGCAGGAGGCGGAGGCGGATGCGATTCAGACCGCCAGCGTGCTGGAGAGCAAGTATGCCCAATCGGATTACGCCGCGCGGGTGGCGGCCCTGGTCTATAAGTTGCAGGCGGACATCCCCATCTATGGCACTGACAGATAATGCCGGCGCTCCGGAGCATCTGACCAGTTCACAGCCCGCATGAAAATGCTCTAGCGCGCCTCTTGCAATGGTGTAAAAGAAGGTCAGAGCCAGCCATGCTGCTTCACAAGGCCCCGCGGGTTTTGCGCTAGAACACTTTCACTTTGCGTGTACACGAAGTAGCGGGAAATGCCTGCCCCTTAGCTGGCCTGGAGGCTGCGGGAGCAGGAGAGGATATACCCGCTCGGAGGAAACTTGAACGCCTACGTTCTCTCGGTCTTGCTGGGAATCGTCGAAGGACTTACTGAATTTCTGCCCGTGAGCTCCACCGCTCACCTCCGGATTGTCGAAGCTCTGCTCCATGTCAATCTGATGGATCCGTATTGGAAGATGTACACCATCGTGATTCAGTTGGGCGCCATCCTGGCCCTGCTTCTTCTCTTTACGGGGCGCATTATCGAGTTCTTTCGCACCTTTCCTAAGGGTGAAAAGGGCGATCGCACGGTGCTGAATCATCCCATCACCCTCACTCTGGTGGCTTTTGTCTGCACCGCGGTTCCCTCGCTGTTGTTCATCAAGGCGATCGGCAAGCATTTGGAGAGCGTGCGCTTGATGGCCTTTGACCTGGTAATTGGCGGGGTGGTGATGTGGGCGGTGGATGCCTGGAGCGTGCGGCGCCAGTTGAAGACCAAAGATGTGGAGGAGATGACCATCGGCCAATCCATTTGGATCGGCCTGTGGCAGGTGACGTCGGCTGTCTTCCCTGGTGTTTCGCGATCGATGTCGACCATCGCCGCCGGCCAGGCTGTCAGTATGACGCGCACGGCGGCCCTGGAGTTCAGCTTCCTGGTCTCCATCCCGGTGATGATTGCCGCCACCGGGTATGAGCTGGTACGAACCATCCATCCCAAATATGTCCCGGGGGGCGATCCCATCGTGCCGCTGGTGATGAACACGCACGAGTGGCTCGTGCTGGCGGTCGGTTTCGCGGTTTCTTTTATCGTTGCGCTGGGGGTGGTGGAGTGGTTCCTGTTATGGGTGCGCCGCCACGGTTTCGTGACCTTCGCCATCTATCGCATCATCGTCGGGGGACTGCTGCTGGCCTTCGGCGCGCGGCTGATGGGAGCCTATGCTGGATTTTCATTTATGCGCGTAGCGATCATCTGTCCGTGACACGGCATTGGGATACGATTGCAACCCGGAATATTATTCATACAGGAAATGGGCTGCCGCTCCGGTTCGCGTCGAGCGAAAAACACGCAAATCGCGACCCCCGGAAATTCTCCTGTAACCCATTGATAATACAATAGTTAAGAAGGGTAGGCCGTGATTTCGCATTCTCTT
>JANWJB010000003.1 GCA_025449575.1 Acidobacteriaceae bacterium | reverse complement strand
TAAGCCAACGCCGTCCGAGCTAACGAAAGGCGCTAGCCTTTCTGCCTCGACCTTCCCCGTGGCTAGGGCGCCGTGGGATCGGCGAGTCGATCACCCGTTGTCCGCTGCGCTCCCGCCGGAGGCAGCATCTTCGGTTCAGCAGCCGGAGCTCCTGCCGGACCATCCACGTGTTCCGACGCCCGCTCCGCAAACGAAATTGGCCGCGCGCCTGCAACAGCCGGAGTCGAAATCGGACCCAGGCCAGAGCCCCCAGTCTGCGCCAGAAGAGGAGCCGGATAGCCAGGAAACCCGCGCCTCTTTGTTGCGTGCCATTGAGAGCACGGAGTTCGCCACGCGGCTGGCAGCATTCTCCGCCGTTCCACAGCGGGGGCTCCCGCCAGACCATCCACTTCTCCTGATGCCCACTCCAAAAACGAAATCAGCAGCCACTGCAAAAGCGCGCGGCAGCGCCCCGCCCAGGCCGCCTGCGTCCGTTGAGGATTCCTTCCCGGTGCGCGCGTTCCTTGCCAGGCTGGAAGGTGAGATGAGGTGTCTCGCGAAGATTGGCCCATCCATTCGAGCGCTCTTAGACGATGCCGGGGAGCGTCTTTCCACATGGCTCCGGAGTTGGCTTGCACTTCCTCCACCACAAGATCCACGGCGCAGCCGGCGCCTCTTCAGGCCCCCCTTGGTTGCCTATTACTGGACGGGGGGCACTCCTAGACCTCAAGCAGTTGTCGACATCAGTTCGAGCGGCCTCTACCTTGCCACTCACGATCGATGGCTTCCGGGCACCGTGATCTCCATGGCTCTGCAGAGAACCGACCAAGAGCGTGGAACACCCGGATACTGGATTGCTATGAATGTCTTGGTCATTCGCCAGGGCAACGATGGCTTTGGGGGTACGTTTGTTCCGTCCCCGCGACGCCTCGTCAATGCCGCGGCGCGCAGGGTAGGAAACGGCGCCGACAAAGAGGCTCTGGAACGATTTGTGAAGCAGCTCAGCTCCACCACCCAACTTTAGGAGCACATCCTGGAGTTTTCTCCTGTTGCTGTGTCCCACCGAGCGCCGCGAGGTGTGGCTTTTCTCGGTAAAAGCCGCGTTTGCGGTCGCTGCGTCCAGCAAAAGAAATGCCCACCCAAGCCTTCGCTTGAGTGGGCATCTTCTGGAGGGAAGCTACTTTCGCGGCCGATTTCGCCCTATGCCTTTGGCGCCGGCAGGATGATCTTGCGCGCCTCGCCCAATGGGTCGTCAACCATGCGGCATTCATTGTCCAGCACCATGGTCTTGTTGCTCTCCGGGTCGGTCGGCTCCCAGGTCATTCCGGGCTGGCTGGGATTCCCCGTCCGGGCGAAATTCGTCCAGGCGGTCCCCATCTTCTTCGCCAATGCCTGCGCCTCCGGTGTGTTGCCGGTGCCTTGTTGGCAACGCAGGCTGTTGTCGAAGCAGAATTGCAGCTCCGAGGTATGCCATGCTCCGGGGAGGCCATCCAGAATCTCCGTTTGCCAACTGAAGAAATAGGTATAGGCGGGCGCTGCATTCTGGCCGTGCTTCAGTTTGGCCATCTTCACCACATTGTTCCGCATGGAGAGGCTATTGAGACCGAAGCTGGCAGGGCATTCATAGGAGAGCGTCTGAATCGCTTTCTCCGGATACGCCTTCTTCAAGGCGGCTATGACGGCGGTAGCCTTGTCTTCGCCATATCTCTTGGCGAGGCCGGCATGCCACTCTTCCTCCGTGGGGCGAGAGGTCATTTGGTTCCCTTCTTCACTCACCGAGCCGATCATCATTGGCACGTTCTTCGACACTTCAGGCGCAACGTCGGAGAACGACCGGACGTTGATGACCTTGCCGTCCACACTGGGCGACCAGCCTGCCCGCGGTTGGCCGCCGCCGAACGGTCCGCCGAAGCCACGAAACGGGGGATTGACCTTGCGGACGGCCTCATTGCCGGCCGCCATCAGTTTCTCCCACGGCATCTTCTGCAGTGACGCAATGTCATTGGCCGGCAGCCCCAGATCCTTCATCATCTGCCGGGCGACTTCCGCTTGCTGTTCCTTGGTCGGAGGGTTGCCGCCGCCGCCGGACTGCGCCGAAGCGCGGTGGAAGAGTCCCACGGCCGAGGGCATGCCCATCAGAGTCGTTACCTTCGAGCCGCCGCCCGACTGGCCATAGATCATCACATTGTCGGGATTGCCACCGAAGTTCGCGATATTCTCATGGATCCATTGGAGCGCCGCGACCAGGTCGGTCATTCCAACATTGACCGAGTCCTCATAGGCGGAACCGCCGATCGCCGAGGCATCGAAGAATCCCAGGATGTTGAGACGGTGATTGACGGTGACACTCACGACGTCATGATGCCGCGCCTGCTGTGCGCCATCCTGAGCGGATAACTCATAAGCGGAGCCGAAGGTAAATCCGCCGCCGTGGATGTAGAACAGGACCGCGCGATTTCCGGTGAGGCTTGGCGTCCAGATGTTCAACTTCAGCATGTCCTCGCTCTGCCAGCCGTCCGTCCAGTCCTGAATGAAGGTCTGCTCGGGCGAGGTCCATGTATGGAGCCGTTGGCGGCAGTCCGCCCCGTAGCTCAGCGCGGGAAACTCGTCCTTCCATGGCGCGGGGGCCTTGGCCGGCAACCAGCGATTTTCGCCGCCGGTGGTCTGTCCATAGGGGACGCCCTTGAAGGTCAAGACGCCGCTATCGACATAGCCGCGGACCTTTCCATATTGCGTCTTGGCGACTGCGGAGCGGGGCGTGGCGCAGGTTCCAGGTCCCTGTGGGGCTCCGGTGTCGGTGTTCTCCTGTGCGTGCGCCGACCGAGGGAGCGCGGCGGCTACGCCGGCGGTCGCCGACAGCAGGAGCGCCTCACGCCGGTTGAAAAGGACGCGATTCTCTGAACTCGATATTTTCATTCCCATTCCATCTCCCATTGCTAGTGAGTGAAGTTCCTTAAATGACACGGCGTTGCCGTGGCGCGTGAAAACGTATACCGGAAGGAGCCCGATCCATGCATCTTTTGCGGCGCCTCGATTTCCACTATCCGATTCGCGCGCATTTGCCCTTAGACCCGAGATACGGCGCAAGCTTACGATTTCACGCGGTCCCTTGCAAGCGAAAATCGGGCTCCCATGGTGCCTACCCTGAAAGATGCCGCTTTTCGGCGGCGGCTCTTCTGGGATACTATTCGGCTGTCCTCGGCAAGAGAGAATTCCTGGCGGGATGAGGAAACGCTTTCTCGCCTGTCCGGTGACCGAACGTGGTCCCGGGAAATATCAACACTGAAGGTTCGTCCGGCGCGGCAGCTCGCGAGTGGAGGCCGCCGGCGCCGAAGAGGGGGAAAAGAATGACGATGAATCGGCGCGAGTTTATAGCCGCCTCAGCGGCCGGCGCCGCCATGCTGCAACCTGGGATGAAGGCATTCGGCGCTACAGGAAGCAGCATCCAGGCTACGATCGATGCGGCGAACAGCGGAGCGCCAATCAATGCAATGATTTTTGGCGGATATATGGAGCCGGCAACCACGCAGGTGTGGGCCGAACTGTTGACCGACAGGAAATTCGCCAACCCGGTTACCGCCGAGCAACCGGCTCCGGCCAATGCCTCTCCTTTCTTTCGTTTTTTTGGCGAGCCATTCAGGCTGGTTGGGCCGGCGGGAACGGTGGTGATGGATACGGTGCACCCGTTCGTGGGCAAGCACAGTCCCCGCGTGAAGCTTGCCGGCGCCGAGCCGCGTGGCATCCAGCAAGGCAAATTGCGCATGGCCGGCGGTAAAGCCTACGAGGGACGGGTCTATCTGGCCGGCGATCCCGGGGCCAAAGTCGTTGTCCGCTTGGTATGGGGAACTGGCGCCGGCGACTCTCATACCATTTCGATTCCCGCGCTCTCCAGGGAATACAAAAAATTCCCACTCAAGTTCACCCCGGCGGCCAATACCGAAAACGCCCGGTTGGAAATTCTGGGCACCGGCAGCGGCAACTTTCAAGTGGGCGCCGCGTCGCTCATGGCTGCCGATAACGTAGAGGGATTTCGCGCCGGGATGATCCGGCTCTTCAAAGAGATGGGCTTCAAGATGTTCAAATGGCCCGGCGGCAACTTTGTCTCTGCCTACGATTGGCGCGACGGGATTGGCGACCGGGATAAGCGTCCCCCGCGATTGGAACCGATGTGGTCCAACAGAATCGAGTCGAACGACGTAGGGCTGCATGAGTATTTCGCCCTCTGCCGGTTGGTCGGCGCCGAGCCCGATCTGGCCATCGATAGCGGATTCGGATCGGCGCGCGAGGCGGCCGAGGAAACGGAGTATTGCAACGGTTCCGCCGAAACGCGCATGGGTAGAATGCGGGCGGCAAATGGCCATCCGGAGCCCTTCAAAGTTCGCTACTGGACGATCGGCAATGAGATGTATGGCCCCTGGCAGTACGGTCACATGTCGCTCGACCAGTACTGGGACAAGCACAACTACATCGTCGAGGCCATGAAGAAGGTGGATCCGACGATCAAGGTCACTGTGTCGGGGGCGAGCATCTGCGAGAAGTCGGTGGGCGGCGCGGAGAAGAAAGGGAATTTCTTCCCCAGCATATGGGAGCCGCCGATCACTGCAACACTACCCTTTGAGTTCGGCTCGATCGATGACTGGGATGGATGGCTGCTCGCCAAGTGCGCCGACAACATCAATCAGCTTTCCGAACACACATACGCTTATCCCATGCTGAGATTCGACGCCGCCGCGCAGCGGTTTGTGGATGCCGGCGAGGATCCTCTGCAGTTCAAAACTCGCCGGCTCGCCAACCGTATCGGCGGGGCATTCGACGCGTGGAATAAATACGTCGAGAAGATGCCGTCTTTGAAACAGGCAGACATAAAATTCATCTTCGACGAATGGGGTACCCGCGCCCGGTCGGCGGATGGCAAAAACCAGCGGTTGCCGGGAATGGTGGTTCCGCTCTCCTACGCGCTTCTCCTGCACGAATTGTTCCGCAACTCCGGCATGATTCAAGCCAGCTGCGCCACCGGCGGATTGCGTTTGTTGACCGACAGGTTCACCGGCGACGCCGTGGGTCTTCCCGCCGAGGCAATGGTGATGAAGCTGATGCAAACTCACTTCCTCGAAGCGCATCCAGTTGCCGTCGATGGGAGTTCTCCTCAGCCGCTGGTGCCCGGCACCGCCTTTGTCGACAGGGGGCCGACACCCACGGGCAGCCCGACCTACCCCCTGGATGTTCTGGCGGCTTTCTCCAGCGATCGCAAAAAATTTCTCCTCTCCGTCGTCAACCCAACGGAAGAGGCCCAAAATCTTACGCATAAGATTAACGGCGTGAAACTGCCCGGCCGGTGCAAGCTGTACCGGATTGCACCGCCCAGCGTGAACGCAACCAACGAAGCGGGGCAGGAGCCTGCAGTCAAAATCGTTGAGAGTACGGAGAGCGGGCTTCCTGAGACGGTGCAGGTTCCGCCAGTGAGCGTGAGCTTATATGAATTCGAACTTGCGTGAGCCTCGAAATTGCGTGAGATTCCGGCGCTCTCAATAACAAGGGTGGCGAAACAAGGTGCAGTGAATGTTGAAGCTTTCCGTATTCCCAAGTTGGGGCGAACTGCCCTTATCTCAAAGGAGATCCATGAAAACAGGTGCAATCGTTTTGTTGGCGTTTCTGGCCTCAGGAATCTGCTGGGCACAAGCGCCGGCGGACTGCAAACCCTCCGCTCTGAATATCCCGGGAGCGCCCTACCCATGCGTTTTTCCCGATCATCGCGCCAGCTTCCGCGTGTCGGCCCCCGATGCTCAAAAGGTGCGGGTCCGCGTTGGCAAGGGCTTCGATATGACGAAGAAACCGGACGGCCTCTGGTATGTTACGACCACGCCCCTGGTCGAAGGCTTCCACTACTACATGCTCAATATTGATGGGGCCTCCGTGTCCGATCCGGCCACCAACTCCTACTTCGGCGGCGGAGAATGGAGCAGCGCCATCGAGATTCCCGCGTCGGACGCCGCTTTTTACAGTCATCAGGACGTTCCCCACGGCGTAGTACGGGAGCAATGGTACTTCTCCACCGTGACTCAGAAATGGCGTCGCGCCTTCATCTATACCCCTCCGGGTTACGACACGAACGCAAAGATGCGGTACCCGGTTCTGTACCTCCTGCACGGTTGGGGAGAAAACGAGGTGGGCTGGACCAACCAGGGTCATGTGAATGCAATCATGGATAACCTGATCGCCGCTAACAAGGCCAAGCCCATGCTTATCGTCATGGACAATCTCAACGCCGTGAAGCCGGGTGAAAACGGGTCGATTTATAACGCCCGCGGCGTACTCACGGAGGCGGTGCCGCAGCCTCAGGCGCCGTTGGGCGGAGCGCCCGGGGTTCCGGGAGCAGGACCTCGCGGAGCGCGGCGACCGCCGGCCGCAGGGGCTCGCCGTCCCATGTTCAAGCTAAGTAACACCTTCACCGAGATGATGTTCACCGATCTGATTCCAATGGTGGAGAAGAACTACCGGGTTGCGCCGGGCCGCGAGAACCGGGCGATGGCGGGGCTATCGATGGGGGGAATGCAAACCTTCACCACCGGTCTGGATCATCTCGATAAATTCGCTTATCTGGGCGGCTTTAGCGGCAACTGCGGCTCCTTCGGCGGCGCCGCCTTCGACCCCAAGACGAGCTGCGACGGCGCTTTTGCGAATCCCGCGGAATTCAACAAGAAGGTCAAGGTGCTGTTCTTGTCTACCGGTTCGGTGGAAGGTCCGCGCGTAAAGGAATTCAGCGAGGCCCTCACCAAAGCCGGCATCCATAACGTCTACTTTGAGTCTCCCGGCACCGCCCATGAATGGCTGACGTGGCGGCGAGCCCTGCAGGATTTTGCTCCAAGACTCTTCAGATAGAGATGCTTCAGAGCGGAGTCTTCCAGCTATATCTCGGGGCTTCTACAGCGAGTGCGGCTTTTCTCCCGAAAAGCCGCACTCGTCAACGTTAGAGCTCCGCAACTACCGGAATTCTGGCTTAGACGAGCACAAAGGCTGACCATTCCATTGAAAAACGGCCTCCTCGGGCCGTGCGGTAGTGGGTCAGTTTGAATCCACCGATAAACTGTTAGACCCGTACGGGCTGAAACAAATAGCCTAAATCGCTGTAGACTTGAGCTCTTTCCAGATGAGCGTGGCAGCCAAACCACACATAATGACCGGTGCAATCCAAATTCCGAAGCCTTGCGGCTCAACTCGCCTATAAGTTGAACACGAAAACAATATCTGGCAGATGCCGGCGATATTCAACCGGGCCATTGGCGAGAATGCGCCGATCGATGACTCCGGCGATGGTTTTTGCCAGAGTTGCGCACGTACAGGTTCTTCGGTGTCGTATGCTCGTGCAGGAGGGAATATGGACCGACGTTCTTTCCTTGGTGGCGCTTTGGGACTTTATATGGCGGCGCTGCTCGAAGCCCAAGCGGCGGGTACCAGCCGTCGCCCCAAGCTGAAAATCCGCGAGGTGCGGGCGGTCCGCCTCCGGAACGGGTTCAACAGCCGCTTTGTTCGTGTCTATACGGAGGAAGGTCTTTACGGCACGGGCGAATGTGTCGATTCGATGGGTACGGAATACATAATCAATAACAATTTCAACGTGATGTTGAAAGGCCGCGATCCGCTCGAGATTGAGTCCATCCTCGCGGATTTCTGGGGCTATCACAAGGTCAATCTGGGCGGTCCGCCTTCGGTTGTCTTTGTGCATGGTCAGGGTGGACCCTATCTGACCGCCATTGGTGGCGTCGAGATGGCGCTTTGGGACTTGGCCGGCAAGGCGCTGGGTTTACCCATTCACCAGCTTCTGGGCGGCAAGATGCGCGATCGAGTGCCGGTCTATCTCCATGCAGCACACCCCTCAGTCGCGCGGAAACTCGTAGATGATCTCAAAATACGCACAGTCAAGGTCGGCATCGATTATTCCAATGATGATTGGACGATCAACAAAGGGTTTGAGCCAGGTAAGCGTTTTGGTCTGCATATGACCAACGACCAAATCGATGATGTTGTCGAATTCTTCGCCGGCTTTCGTCAGGAACTCGGCAAGGATTATGAAATTGCTCTGGAATGTCATGCTCATTACGACCTTGAAACCGGCATCCAGCTTTGCAACAGAGTCGCGCCATACAGGCCATTTTTTGTCGAGGAACCCACGACCAGCGATGATGTGGAATCGATGGTGCGCCTCCGTAACAATACGCGCGTGCCCATCGCGGCCGGCGAGAACATCTATACCCGCTTCGGGTTCAGACCCTATTTGGAGAAACAGGCGCTCAGCGTCATTCAACCAGACTTCACCAAGACAGGCGGCCTCTTCGAGGGTGTGAAGATAGCGGCTATGGCGGAGACGTATAACATTCCGCTCGCGCCACATGGCGTCTGTTCGCCTTTTGGAACGCTGGCCATTACTCACGCCTGCGCGGTGATGCCAAACTTTTTGATTCAGGAGTTCACGCAGTATCAGGAACCGGCCTATACCGAACTGTGCGATCCCGTAAAGCTGGATGCTGAGGGGTTCCTGACCGTTCCGGACGCGCCCGGGGTTGGAATTAATATGCGCGAAGACGTTTTGAAAGAACGTACGGACCCGGAATTCAAACCACTTTGATGGCAGGCGTTCGCGAGGCCCATTGCTTTTGTCCGGCAAGGTGCCGATCTTCCTTCTCCGCTTCGCTTTGCTCGGGTCGAGAAGACAGAGGGATCTCTATTTCCCGCTATTAAGCAAGTTGCTCTAGAATGGCCCTAAACCTGGACAGCCAATCGCTGGGGGTAGTTAGATGCGTCGCGTCCCTATCTGCGTACTAAGCGGCATAACCGGCTTTTTCCTCCTTGCAGCCTCGGCTTGGGCGGGTAAATTGAAACCCGCAGATTATCCTTTACGCGTACATGTCTTTTCCTTCAGCTCGATCCGGCACTACCATGGCTCGTTCCTGCAGGAGGTGGACGGCATAGGGCAGGCCAACCTCTTTGAAAACGGTCAACCGCGCGGCTTCGACTTCACCTATCAGTGCGGACAGCCTATTACCCCTGAACTTGGCTTTGAAACGCTCATGGCGCGATGGAAGAAACCGGATCGTGTGATCGAGATTCTGATGCCCAGCATCGGCGGCAAGCCAGGCCAGATGAACTCCTGCGATCTCAAGGTGACATTGAAGGAGAGTACTGCCTACTATCGGGGAAACGGCCATCTCGGGGAAGAGCCGGCCGCCGTCTTCAAGAACTGGATGGTCAAGCACAACTACGATCCCGAACACGGCATGAACGAGCCGCTGATGGTGAAGACTGCGCAGCCGGGGGCCGGTTCGACCCGCACGCAGTAGCGCTGTTGCTTTTTGCCTCCCGCACACGGCCGCCGCCGATCCCGCAGGGCAACCATCGAGCGTAACTCCGCGCCAAACTCCGCGGATATCTCATCGGCTCGCTCGAAGCCCGCCGCGACTCGCAGGGATTGAGACGTTCCAGGAACAACTGCGGAGCCTGCGGCTGCAGGCTCCGCTTGAGATAGATGCTTGCTGCCCTCTTACTGGGCTTTGCAGGTGAAACTGGACGCATCGTCCGGATTTCCCGCGCCTTTGTATTGGCCATACTGCGGATACGGACAAAGGAGGCGCGACTCCGGCTTTTGACGGGGCGAATTGGTAGCGATGACGCGATTGGGCGCGTTTCCCGTTTCCACCCAATCGTTGATCACCGAAAGCATGTTCGTCACGGTAGGGGCATCGCCGCCGCCGCAATGGCCCATACCGGGAATCATGAAGAGACGAACGGAATCGTCCTTTTCCTTGGGAGGCATCGTGGCTGTCATCGCCTTGTAAAAAGCGATGGTGTTGGGCGCCGGAATGAGTCCATCCGACCAGCCGTGGGAGAGCAACAGCTTCCCACCTTCGGAGAAGAACTTGGCTAAGCCATCGCTGGGGACGTCGAGGATACTGCCATCGTCCCGGTAACTCGCGGCGAGATCTTTGTCGTAGTTGTAGGATTTGAAATCCCACTTGGGATTGTTGAATATGAGGTCGCGGAAGTAAGAGGTTGCTACCGGGAAGGGCTGCGTGCCCATCGTCAGCATCCCGAACTGCAGTTCGCTGCCCGGCTCGAATCCGGAGAAAATCTGTGCTCCGGTCTTCGGATTCCTGGGGCCGATGTAGATGTCGTGCACTGTGGCGAGCTGCGTGGCAGTCAGGCAATCGTCGCCAGGCTGACCCTTGCATTGAAGGACGGACGGATCAAAGGCGCAGTCTTGGGGGTCGGCGACAATGCCATCCTTCAGGCCGTCCTTTTGGTCGCATTGTGCGATGAACGCCTTGTGCACGGCCATCAAATTCTGCCGCGAGAGTCTGTGCGCCGGGTCCTGCATGGCGACATAGCCTGTGTACAAAGAGCCAATCATCAGCCCCACCATCGGATTGGCCGGCGCCATGGCGGATATTCCGTTGTAGTCCTCCGGGTAACGGTAAGCTTCCATGAGGCCCTGCCGTCCACCGGTCGAGCAACTGAACCACAGCGCGGTCTTTTCTTTCTGTCCGTAATATGCCGCCAGTAGAAGCTTGGCGTTCACGGTCATCTCATGAATCGCGCGATATCCAAAGTCGATGAGCTTTTCTCTGTGGTCGACGGCCCACCCGGCATCCATACCACTGCCGGCATGGCCCGTATTCGTCGCCACCGTGGCATAACCTTGCGCCAGCGGTCCGGCCATCGCGGAATAACCGATGGTGCCGGCCCAGACTCCATTGCCGATGCCAACCAGCTTGCCATTCCAGTTCTGGGCCGGCATCCAAACTTCAATCTTGATATCGGAATCAGGGGTGGGCGTGAGGGTCGCCGCGACCCGGCAAAATGCCGGCAGTCTTTTGAAAGGTCCAGGGGTCCCCGGCCGGCCCATGGCAAAGCCCATTCCTCCCGGGGGAGTGAAAGAGCCTGCCGCAACAATGGAGGACGAAGTAATCTTCCCGCTCGTTAGCGCCGTCGACGCAAGACTCTCACAAGAAGCTGCGGATGCCGGTTGAACTCCCATAGCCATAGCGATGGCCGCAACCAAGGACAGACCCAACAAACGACCGATCATCTATCTATCTCCTATCTATCTCCTTGCCGCAATCGGAGAACTCGAACCCACGGCCTGGCTCGTTCCCGCGGGAGAGAACACAAATCGCGAATACCGAGTCCTCCCCTGCGGATGGCCTAGAGCGTGTTTCATAAACCTCCTGCGCCGTATCAGGACACGGACGAGACCCGCCGCCAAAGCGGGGCTCGTGCAGCATCCCGGAGCGATCACTCTATATATGAAACACGCTCTAAAACACGCCTGTTAATTCGACCAGTGAAGCTTGAAAACTTCGGTAGCCGTCTTGCCCATCACCTGGTCGTATGTCTCAGGCTTCAGATCCAAAGCCCGGTATTTCGCAAATTCAACCGGTACGTTGCTTGGCAGGTCGGCGCCCATCATCACGCGGTCCGGTCCGATGGTAGAAATCATCCATCGGATATCCTCGCCCAGGCACCATGAGGTCTCAAGATACAAATTCCTGCAGACCGAGGCGGCAACTTGCGCTTCCGCGGATACGATGCCCATGCCGGCGTGTGCAAGAACAATGTTGAGGCCGGGATATTTTTGCGCTGCCGGAATGCAAAGCGCGGGAAGTGCGAACGGTATGCCCGCTCCGGTATGCACCATCGCTGGGATACCGAGATCATGCGCAGTCTCAAAGACCAGGTTGCCATCTTCGCTAAGCGGGTTCACCGCATGTCCGATGGTGTGCAGCTTCACTCCGACGAACTTCAACTCCTTCACGCATCTCTCGACTTCTTTCCGGTACCGGTCGCGGCCGATGTGCGGACTGAGGCTCGCCAAGCCGAAGATCCGCCCGGGATATTTCTGGCAAAGCGCGGCAATCTCATCATGCCTCTTCAGAAAGTCCTTGGCGCCGGGATAGGGTTGGACGATCGTTGCGTCGACGCCGCACTCTTCCATGCGTCGAATAAGGTCTTCTTCAGTAGTAAATCCGCCGAACACGCAGCATTCGCCCAAATGGGCGTGCGTATCGACAATTTTCGGCTTTGCCACTTTCACCTCCGCTGTTTCCTCCATACTCTAACGTAAACGAACCCGCGTTGGCTCCGGGAAATG
>JANWJB010000002.1 GCA_025449575.1 Acidobacteriaceae bacterium | reverse complement strand
GTTGAGGGAGCATACACCGCCGCCCCAGCCGGAAATAACGTCGGCGGGGAGGTGCAGTACATCGAGGTCGTCCAAAGAAACGGCTACACCAACAATGGGCTGCTGATGGGCGATTGGATTGGACGCGAGGGCAAGGGCGGCCAAGCATGGCTCACCTATCATTTCTCTCCGCGGGAGTGGGCGCAGCTCTCCTTCCGGCAGAATAAGGCGAACCGGGATTTCATCCCGGGAGGCACCACGCAGAGCGACATCGACTTCTCCCTGGTGAAGCGCTTGTTGCCGCAGTTGGAGTTCAAGGGAGACGTGCAGTACGAGCGTTGGCTGATCCCCATCTATAAGTCCGGTCTCCAGCATGACACTAGCGCCACTTTCCAGTTCACTTGGTATCCGGCTCAGGTCAAACACTTCTAAATTTTTGTCCTCCGCTCCGTCTCTGACGTTGTGCCCCAGCCTTCGTGGTCGGACCTCCCGGCTGCGTCCTTCCGTCTGGCGCAGCCGGCCCCTTCGAGCGCGCAATGCGGCGAGATACAATTTCGCCCGATTCTCGAATCCGGCCTGCGCGCAGCAGACGAAACGAGACACGCCGCTGCGCAAAGCGGGAGGGAATCGCCGCGGTGCACCTATCGTGAAGCCGGTCTAGCCCTGAATGCGCCTGTCGCCGCCGGTCATCTGCCGGGGCTTCTCGATGCCGAGCATCGCCAGCACCGTAGGAGAGATGTCCCGCAGGGAGCCCTCCGGACGCAGTGTCATGCGAGCGGCATCCTCGCTCACAAGGATGAGCGGGACGGGGTTGGTGGTGTGCGCGGTGTGTGGCCCACCCGTCGCGGGATCAATCAGCATCTCGGCATTGCCATGATCGGCGGTAATCAGCAACGCGCCGCCTCGCTGGCGAATCTCCCGATAGATGCGGCCGAGCGAGGTATCCACCGTCTCTACCGCGCGAATCGTCGGCTCGATCTTGCCCGAGTGGCCCACCATATCGGCATTGGCGAAGTTCACCACGACCAGATCGAAGACACTGTCGCTCACCGCCTTCACTACCGCGTCGGCGATGCCCTCGGCGCTCATCTCCGGCGCCAAATCGTACGTAGCCACTTTCTGTGAGGGCACCAGCAGCCGCTCTTCCCCGGGGAACGGCTTTTCTACTCCGCCGTTGAAGAAGTAGGTTACATGCGCGTATTT
Organism: Acidobacteriaceae bacterium; assembly: GCA_025449575.1. GTDB lineage: Bacteria > Acidobacteriota > Terriglobia > Terriglobales > Acidobacteriaceae > PALSA-350. The sequence continues at coordinate 18,794 of JANWJB010000002.1, read as the reverse complement.
CTCCGTCTCCGCCACCCGCAGATTGCGCAGGTTGGCCTGGGCCAACATGTCGGCCAACAGGTTTTCCATCGATTCCGGCAGAATGACCATAGGCAGGGAAAAGCTTTTGTCATACTGCGTCATGCAGACGTAATGAAGATTCTCCGGCGCCGTATCCGGAGGAATCACCGCATCCAGGTCGGATGCTCCAGGCAGTTCGCGCCCCTGCTCCGGCGTCAAGCCGCTCCGGCGCGCCAACACACGGGTGATCTGGCGCGCCCGGTCGGCGCGGAAGTTGAAGCAGATGCATGTGTCTTCGGAGCGGATTCGAGCCACCGGCGCACCCTTCGCGTCCACCACCACGAACGGTTCCATGAATTCGTCGGTTGTGCCGTTGTTGTACCGCTCCTTCACCCGAGCGATGGGATCGGTCGCCGCCCCTCCCTCCGCCTTGCCTGTGACCATCGCGTCAAAGGCTTTCTTCTCGCGCTCCCAGCGGCGGTCACGGTCCATGGCGAAGTAGCGTCCGCTGACGCTGGCGATCTGGCCGACACCAATTTCGGCGATTTTGGCCTGCAGCTTTTGCAGATAGCCCACCCCGTTGGTGGGCAGCGTATCGCGTCCATCGAGAAAGACGTGGATGAAGACCCGCTGGGCGCCTTGCTCCTTCGCCGCGCGCAGCAGAGCGTAGAGGTGGTCCTGATGCGAGTGCACGCCGCCATCGGACAGCAATCCCAGCAGATGAATGGCGCGGCCGGTCTCCGATCCATGCCGCAGCGCCGAGACCAGTACCGGATGGCGAAAGAACTCACCGCTGCCGATGAGGTCAGCGATGCGAGTGATGTCCATGCGGACCACCCGCCCCGCCCCAATATTCAGATGACCGACTTCGCTGTTGCCCATCTGCCCATCGGGTAGCCCCACAAAATGATTGGAAGCATGCAGCAGCGTGTTCGGATACTCGGCCAGCAGTTTGTCGTAGACGGGCTTGCGCGCCAGGGCAATGGCATTGCCCTCCCGCTGAGCGCGGTAGCCCCACCCGTCCAAAATCACTAATACCAGCGGCTTGTTACCAGACACGTTTTCTCCTGTTCAAAATTGCGTTCGGCTATTCCGCGCAGTTGATGGCGCCGCGGCCGGGAAATTCGGCCGCCTGACCCAATTCTTCCTCGATGCGCAGCAACTGGTTGTACTTTGCCACGCGATCGGTGCGGGAGAGTGAGCCGGTCTTGATCTGGCCGGCGGCGGTGGCCACCGTAAGGTCGGCGATGAACGTATCCTCGGTCTCGCCGCTGCGATGGGAGATGACCGACGTGTAGCCATAGCGGCGGGCCAGCGCGATTGCGTCCAACGTCTCGCTGACCGTGCCGATCTGATTCACCTTGATCAGGATCGAGTTTCCGACGCCTTCGTCGATCCCCCGCTGCAAACGCTCTGTGTTGGTGACAAATATGTCGTCGCCTACCAACTGCACGCGGTCGCCGAGCTCGTGAGTCAACAGTTGCCAACCCTCCCAGTCGTTTTCCGCCAGTCCATCCTCCAGGGAAACGATAGGGTACTGCCGCACCCAATCGGCAAAGAAGCGCACCATCTGGTCGGCCGTCTTCTCGCTCTTGTCGCTCTTCTTGAAAATGTAGCGGCCGCTCTCCTGGTCGAAGAACTCGCTGGCGGCTGGATCGAGCGCGATAGCTATCTCCTCGCCCGGCTTGTAGCCGGCCAGGGCGATCGCTTCCAAGATCACTTCGATCGCCTCTTCATTCGACTTGAGTGAGGGAGCGAAGCCTCCCTCGTCGCCGACCGATGTGCCCGCGCCGCGCTTCTTAAGCACCCCCTTCAGCGTGTGAAAGACCTCGGCTCCCCAACGCAGCGCGTCGGCAAAGTGCTCGGCTCCCAGGGGCATGATCATGAACTCCTGAAAGTCCACGTTGTTATCGGCGTGCGCGCCGCCATTTAGGATGTTCATCATCGGCACCGGCAGCAGAGAGGCATTCACCCCGCCTAGGTAGCGGTAGAGAGGGATGCCCAGCGCATTGGCCGACGCCCGGGTGCAAGCCATGGAGACGGCAAGGATCGCGTTGGCCCCCAGCCGCCCCTTGTTCTCCGTGCCATCGAGCGCGATCATCGTCGCGTCAATCACTCGCTGGTTGGCCGCATCCATGCCGGTCAACTCCGGCGCCAGAATGCTTTCCACATTTTCTACCGCTTGCAACACGCCCTTGCCGAGATAGTGCGCCTTATCTCCATCGCGCAGCTCGACCGCCTCGTGCTCACCAGTCGAGGCGCCGCTGGGCACCGCCGCCCGGCCCATTGCGCCGCCCTCCAGCAATACGTCCGCCTCTACGGTCGGATTACCACGGGAGTCCAAAATCTCGCGTGCATGTATCTGTGCAATTTCCGTCATGTTTCTCCTTGCAAATCTTTTTGCCGATGCCGGTCGGCGAGCCAGTGACACCGCCGAAGCGGAATGTGGATTGGCCCCGTCAACCGCGATGGCGCCCGCGCAGCGAAACGCTGCCTTGCTTTGTGGATATGCGCTGCCGGAGGAAAAGACTCCGGGCGAAGGAAAAATCTCAAAAGCAGATTTCAACAGGGTTCAACGGAATTCTAAAGCATTTCTCCTTCCGCGCGCAGGGCGCTGCTGCCCGGCCGCCGGTTCGCGCGTCCGACTTGCGGGCTCCGATTGCTGCCGCGCGCCGTGCGCATGCCTGTTACCGTCCTGGTTCTTAGCCGCTGCTTTGGCCGGTGCGTTGGGGTCTCATCCCTCGGGGTCCGCATAGAATCAAGTCATCGATCGGTCGTGCGGATCGATCGTCTCGCGGCCCCAAGAGCGGTCTGGAGAGCCTATTTATGATGAACAAACGTCTTTCGCTGGTCGCCGCCGTTGCAGCGGCTTCCCTGCTGGCGGCATCCGCTGCGGTTGCCCAGCCATCGCAAAATAGCAAGCCGAGCCCCTACCAGGGCGTCTCCAATCCGCCGCCTGACGACACTATTTTGACCACGGAAGAGGCGCCGGCGCCCCCCCCGGTGAAGCCGGCTGCGGAAAAGACCACTCCTGCCGCGACCGCGACGCAACCTCCGGATGAGGAGAAGGGCGATGCCGAGCTCACCCGCCGTCCAGAGCCGCCGCCTTCCAGCCAGGGTTCGAACGGCGATTATGGAATCGTCACCTATATTCCCGGACCGGCCAATGCGCTTCCGGAAGGCACCACGTTCCGGGTCCATATGCTGCAACCCATTGTTGCCGGGGTCACCCTGCCGGGTTCGAAGTTCCGCGCGCGTCTCAGCCAGAACCTGACTTACGACGGTCACATCGCCATTCCTGCCGGCACAGAATTAGACGGCACCGTTGTCTATGCGATTACGGGCCGGCGCATTACCGGCGACTCCGTGGTTCACCTGCGTCCCGACGAGTTCGTTCTCCCCAATGGCCGGCGGTACCTTCTGCATGCTGAAGTCATCGACACCGAGGGATCCAACACCAAGGCCTCCGGCGAGGGCAATATCGTTCCCAAAGCGCATGGAGACCGCGCGCTGGTTGAGTTGGCCGCCACATCGGGTGGGGGAGCCTTGGTCGGCGCGGCGGTTGGGGGCCCGGTGGGCGCCGCGGTGGGTTCCACCATCGGCGCGGGCGTCAGTGGCGCGCGCTGGTTCCTGGACACGCAATCGGTGGACATTCCGGCACAATCCACGGTGATCTTCAGCCTGACCGACCCATTGTTCCTGACTCCGGGAGCCAAGCAGGACTGAGCCGGCTCAAGCGTTTCTTCTCCCTGCAACTTGCCCGCGCCTTCGCCGCGGCCTCCGGCGAACCGCGGCTGCTTTAGGCCGTCGGCGACAACGGACATCTCCGCTCCGCGAACCGCCTCCCGGAAGACCGCCCTGCTTCCTTCTTTTTCGCCGCCTCAAATCCCAATTGGTTCCGCCAAGCGTCCTCGCGCCGCGCGCTCTATGATGACTGGTACCCCGAAGGGCTCCGTTCCTATCGGCCAACCAGTGCCCTTCTCATCTTCCGCACCAGGAGCCTGTCATGGTCAAAGCAATTCCCGACGGATATACCACGATCACCCCTTACCTGATCGTGAACGACGCCAAGGCGGCAATCGAGTTCTACAAGGAAGCATTTGGCGCAAAGGAGATCTTTCGGCTGCCGATGGGGCCGCGCATCGGGCACGCCGAGATGGTCGTCGGCGACTCCCGCTTCATGCTGGCTGATGAGTTTCCTGAGCGAAACGCATTCAGTGCCAAACATTTCCAGGGCTCGCCTATCCACTTGCTGCTTTATGTAGAGGATGTGGACGCCGTTGCCCAGGGGGCTGTGGCAGCGGGAGCCACCGTGGTGCGACCCGTCGAAAACCAGTTTTACGGCGATCGCACGGGCGTCTTCCTGGACCCCTTTGGGTTTCAGTGGAGCATTGCGACCCATGTCGAGGACGTATCTTCGGAGGAGATGCGGCGCCGCATGGCCGAAATTAGCTCCGCAAACTGAGCCTCGAATGTACTGCGACAAGTCCGCACACCGCACGTCGGCGGGCGCTTGGGGCCGCCGGTACCCAGCAGAGGTATAACACAGCGATAGTATTCAATTGCCAAATGGGGGAGATTACCGAACAAAAGTTGTAAGAAATCCTCTGTTGATCCCGCCACCCAGACCGATAAACTCAGTAATCCGAGAGGAGACGAGGACGAGTATGGGTGTGCAAGTTCTTCCAAACTTTCAGAATCAACCGGCACGGTCGGGTTTGCATCTTGTATCGGAGCAGCCGGCCGCCACAATGGAACGATTTTCGCTCGAGCTGCCCCACTATGCCTCCAGCGAGCCGGCCGAAGCGCGTGACTCTCTGGGCTGTATGCGAGGCGTTGCCATAGCTTTGGGGTTGCAGATCGCAGTGGTGCTTAGCGCCCTCGTCCTGTGGAAGCTTCATCTGCTCTTTCACTAATGCCGGCCCGAGGCGGCGCACAACCAGGAATCGGCGTGACGTCCCTCGCGCGCTCCGCCGGCGGAATGCATCCCGGGCAATTCTCCGAGGAGCTCCCCGGTGGGCGCCAACCTCTCCCGGCGACTTCTCCGGGGATGGACGTTGTCGAGCTTCGGCAGGTTCCGTTTCACGACGCTACAACTCCTTTTCCATTACCAGGGCGGTTGTCCGGCCGGCATAATAGTTGGGAATGTGACCGGTGGCGGCGAAACCAAAGCGGCGGTAAAACGCCAAGGCCCCCGGATTTTCTTCAGATACCTCCAACGTCAGCCGCGTAATTCCCTCTCCTCGCAAGTGAGTTTCAGCTGCGCCCAGCAGCAGGCCGCCCACTCCTAGACGCCTTGCCGCCCCATCCACATCGATCGTGATGAGATGGCCGACCATGATGCCGTCGATGCGTACGCGTTCGAGGATGAGAAATCCCACCACACCGCCTTCTCCCTCCGCTACCCATGCAACGCTGCGCGGCGTGGAAAGAAAATGCCGCAGGTCGGCCATCGAATAGGCCGTATCTGCAGCAAAACAGGACTGATCGAGCTCATAGAGCCGAGGCAGGTCGTGCTTGCGAAAACTGCGCAGGTGAATCACGATAATTTACAACCCGCGTGGAGCATCTTGCCTGAAGGCTGGAGCGTAGTTTGAAAATGCTCCAATCGGAGCTTCCGCAAGCGGAGACCACGCTGATGAGTTTGTCTCTTCTAAACCGGCCGCGTTAGAAAAGGCCCACTTCGGCAGCAAAGAGCTCCTCCACGCTCTCCCTCCGCCGCACGAGCTTGCTCTTCTTTCCCTGCACCAGGACCTCAGCCGGTCGCGGACGCGAATTGTAATTGGAACTGAGCGACATCCCGTACGCTCCGGCATCCATAATTGCGATCAGGTCGCCTTGCTTCATCTCCGGCAACCGCCGGTCGCGAGCAAAAAAGTCTCCCGTCTCGCAGACTGGTCCTACGATATCCACCAGCAAATCGCCGGCCGGAATCTTGCTACTACCCTTCTGCGAGAGCGTCCTGACCACCGGCAAGACCTGATGGTACGCCTGGTAGAGTGCGGGGCGAATCAGATCGTTCATGCCGGCATCGGTAATCACGAAGACCTTGGAGCCATTGCGCTTGACATAGAGCACCCGCGTCAGCAGCGCACCGGCCTGCGCCACGATGAAGCGGCCCGGCTCGATCAAGAGCCGGACCGGGCGGCGTCCGGGAATCCGGGCCAAGGCGTGATCGATAGCTGCGGCGTAGCGGCGAACGGCAGCGGCAGGATCGAAGGGAGCGCTCTTCTTCGTCCCCTTGGCGACCGCGTCTTGATATTCGATTCCCAACCCGCCCCCGGCGTCGATGAACTCAATTTCAATGCCGTCCTTTTCCAACGCGCCAACCAACTCCACCGCACGTTCGACCGCCGCTCCAAAGGGGTCCGCGCTTCGGATCTGCGACCCGATATGCAGACTGATCCCTACCGGCTGGAGCGCGCGCAGAGCTTTCGCGCGCAGATAGACTGCTCGCGCGCGGCGGATATCGATGCCGAATTTGTGGTCGCGCAGCCCGGTGGAGATATAGGGATGGGTTTCGGCAAAGACATCGGGGTTCACGCGCAACGCCATCCGGGCGCGCACGCCCAGCTTCTCCGCCCGTTCGGAAAGAAGCTCCACCTCCGCTTCGCTCTCGACATTGAAAATGAGGATGCCGGCTTGCAACGCCAGATCGATCTCCGGAGCCGTCTTACCTACTCCCGAGAAAACCGCACGTCGCGCGGCGGTTTTGCTGACGGTAAGGAGGCGCTCCAGTTCCCCTCCGGAGACGATGTCGAATCCCGACCCCTCGCGGGCCAGCAATCGCAGAATAGAGAGGTTGGAGTTGGCCTTCACCGCATAGCAGATTAGGTGATCGCGCCCGGCAAAGGCCTGCGCGAAGAGCCGGTACCTGTCCAGTATCTGGCCGGCCGAGTAAACATACAGCGGTGTTCCATATTTCCTCGCCAACGAGTCCATCGCCACGTCCTCGCAGTGCAGGACCGGGCGCGAATCGGGATAGAGGAAGGGACGAACGGCGGTCGCCGGAATCGTTCTTGCTTTCAAAGCCTGGGAGCCTCGCACGAAGGTTGGAGTGTCTTGGAAAATGAATGTAATTCTCAGCCTATCGTATTTTGCTCGGCATCGAAGGGCGGCGCTCCAGCGAGGACACGGTCGAAGAAGCCTTTAAGAAGGCCGCTTACCGTCTCCGGATCCTCGTACGGAGCGAAGTGGCCGAGGCCACGCAGCAAGCGATACTCCGCTTGCGCCGGCAGCTTGGCCAGCTCCATCATTTCGGCGGGGCTGGAGAGGGTGTCCTCTTCCCCGGCGAGAGCCAGCACCGGAACGGAGATGGTCTCCACCGTTGGCATCGAATCGGGACGGTTCATCAGTCCCTGCTGGATGGCGATAGCCGCCTGCGGAGTGACGGCGTCCATGGCGGTTCGCAGCTCGCGCACTTTCAGCGGTTGCTTTCCGGCAAATGCACCGGAGACCACCACCGTGAGTGTCTGGTTGAAGAACTCGTCGACACCATCCCGCGCGATCTTGGCGATATTTTCCTGCCGCTTCGCCCGGGCCGCCGCACTGTCGGCCTGGGGCTTGCCACAGCAGAACGCCAGCGCCGTCAAGCGGCCGGGACAGCGCCTCCAAAGCTCATAGAGCACATATGCGCCCACCGAGCAGCCCGCGAAGCAGGCTCGCTCCAGCCCCAGCAGGTCCATCAGGCGCTCCACATCTTCTGCCAGCCGGACCATCGAGATCTCTCCCTGCCCGGCCTCCGACCTGCCATGGCCGCGAAGATCGGGCAGGATCAACCTATATCGATCCTGCAGAAGGTGAGCGGCCGGCATCCAGAAGCGGTGGTCAACGGGCGTCGGATGCAGCAAAAACACCTCCTGCCCTGCGCCCATCGTTCGATACCATAGCCGGTCGCCGCCCGACCAATACTCCGCCATGTTCGCTCCTTTGGCCGGCCAATGCCTAGCCGATTCTTCCTCCGTGTCTCGGTTGCATCGCGCTCAGCCAACCGGGGTCATCGGCGGCATCGCTGGGGGAATCGGCATGGGCTCCTCCGGCAGCAACAGCCAGAAGACCAAATATGCGATCACACCGAATGGAAAGAGAAAAATCCCGAACAGAACCGTGATCACCCGCAGAGCGGTGACATCCCAACCCGTGTGGTTGGCGAAGGCGCGGCAGACGCCGGCGATCTTGCGGCCTGCCCGCGGGCGTACCAGCCCGGAGAGGAACGATCCGCCGCAGAGGGGCGCCCCCGCCGTGGCAATCGGCCGCCCGCACCCGGAACAAAAGCGCGCATCGTCGGAAAGTTCGCGGCCACAACTGCCGCAATAGATTGCCATCGAGCACCTCCGTCTGGAAACTTCGACTAAATATTTACTACGTTTTCCGCCGCCCTCTAGTTCCCCGTAAATGGGGTTTTCAGGTATTTCCTTGCCACGTCGGCTTGGGCGGAGTCAGCGTCGCTCTCCAGCACTTTCCGGTACTGCGCTTTGGCCTTTTGCCGCCGATTCAGAAGATCAAATATCTCTCCGGTGCTGAGCATGCTGCGGGCCCGAATCTCCGTGCTCGTGGTGGGCTGCCCCGCAGCCTCGGCATAGGCGTCAACCGCCAGTTGATAATCCTTCTGTCCCCGCAGGGCGTCCGCCAGCCCATACCAGGCAAGTTCCAAATGGGAGGAGGAAAAATAACCCCTCTGTGCCGCCTGCCCCAGCAGAGAACGATATTCGGCAATGGCTCTCCCTCCTTGGCCTTCATCCTTGGTCAGATTGGCAACCTCGAGACAAAAGAGAAAGTTCCGCGGATATTCCTTCTGGAGCGTTTGCATCACCGCGATGGCGTCGCCGTAGCGCGCCTCCCGCCTTAGAAACAGGCTGAGCGCCGTGCGCGCCTCAACCGAGGTGATCACCCCCCGCGCGCCGGCTTCCCGCAGCGCCTGCAGGCCCTTTGCCTTCGAGCCATGGATTCCTACCACTCCCGCGAGCACTTTGAACGCGATCGGCAGACTGCCCACGACGTACTGATGGATTCCAACTATCAATTTCGCATCAACGTAACCGGGACTGAGCTGAAGCACTTTGTCGTCGTCGGAGCGGGCCTGGAGCGCTAGATGCAGAGCCGAGACAAAGCTCCGCTCCACCAGGGCCGTGTATACGGCGCTCAGGCTGCGCGCCCATGCGCGAGCATAAAGCGCGTCGGCATTCTGCGGATCCTTTTTCAAGCGGTCGTCGGCGAGCGCGATCGCCTTGTCTGCCAGATCGAGAATCTGGCTCTTGGTCTTCGCGTCCTCTGCCGGCGCAGCGCGCTTGCCCGTAAGAAAACCTTCATGGGCATAAAAGGTCGTGTCCAGGAGGTCCAGACGCCATAGCTCTCGAAAGAGCACGGTTTCCAGAACATAGTCGGCGGCCAGGGGGTTATCTGGATGGTCAGCTTCAATCTTTTCAAATTGTGCTAGCGCACCGTCATAATCGAGAATATAAAACTGCTGGTAAGCCTGACGGACCGCTGGCTCCAAATTAAGCGGATCGGTAACCACCCCGGAAGGGACGGTCACGGAGGCCCAGAGAGCCATGGGCAGCAATACCGCGAGAAACCCAAGTAGACGGCAGAATTTCAAATACAAGCTCCCAGCCATCGGAATCGGGTAGCCATTCTGATCTGGGCTTTGCGATTGGGGACAAAAAACGGAGCGATCGTCGTATGTCGCAACGTTTGTCGCAAATCAGCACATAATGGGCTCTTTCCATAACGAACCCGTGACCTTTTGCACGAAAGATCACGGACCATTGGCAATTGACGCATTCCAAGGAGCATAACTAGTTTTGAGAATACTCCCCCGGGGCAGTTCTGAAGACCCACGATAGCCCAAGCGGCATGTCGTGGTGGGCTGGAGGTCGCATGACTAAGCAGGAGATCCTGGGTATCTTGATTCGCCAAGCCCGCGCGAATGGCTTCGAGTTCCGCAAGTGGTTTCAGACCAAGCTTGAGGAACCATGGACGAGCTTCGACGACGCTGTTCTGCTTCTCTCCCGAGGTCGGCGCTATTATGCTCTGCTTTTCTCGCATGATTTTGCCTGTTGCTTCTGGAAGCAGGGCGCACAGATTAGCTTTGTGGTTCCCTCGGCGAGCTATACCCGGCGCGACAAGGATGGGCATATCGTCACCGTGAACCGCAAGCCGTTCACTCGGCGAACCACCAAAGCCGATGTCTGGAAATACCATCTGCGCGAGATGGCGGCGGCCGAGGAACCGCTGCGCTATATCCGCCGCTTCCTGATGATTGAAGAAGACCTGAAGGCAAGCAGCAGTGTCGCCTCCTGACCTCGAACTGCAGCAACTGGGCAGAGGCTGCACAGGAGCGGCTTGGCCGGCCGTCACTTGCCCCCCGGCTTCGCCAGCCGGTTCTTGTGGGCATTGCCGCTCAGAACGAAAAGATGGTGCATAGGACCCCGTCCCCGCCCTACGGGAAGAGCTGCGCGAAGGGCCGCGGTGACGAACGACTTGGCGTTGACGACGGCCCGCTCTGCTGAATCCCCAGCGATCAGGCGGCAGAGAAGCGAGCTCGAAAACGCACAGCCTGTACCATGTGTCGCTCGGGTGCGAACTCGCTCCCCCTCGACCCAGATTCCCTCCCCCCCGCCGGTGAGCAGAAAATCATCAGGCCGGGCGAGATCTCCCCCGGTCACCACGACATGCAGGGAGGGATTGCCTAGAGCCGCCGCCATTTTTTTTAACTTTGCCGCAGCCGCCTCCGCCTCGTGGCGCCGCACCCGAGAGACTTGGCAAAGAACCGCCAGCTCATCCAGATTCGGGGTGATCCATCCCGCCGCTGCGAGCAACTCGGTGCGCAGAATCCTGACTCCTTCCCGATTGATCAATGCCTTTCCCGAGCTTGAACGCAGCACCGGATCGAGAACAATCCTCTCCCGCGCTGCCGCGGAAGTCACGAATCGCGCCGTCTCGCGAGCCACCGCCGCGCTCCCCAACATGCCAATCTTTATCCCGGAGAAGGCCAAATCGCGGCCTAGACATTCGAGCGTCTGCCTCACCAGGAGCGCCGGCATCGGCTTAACCGTCCGCACTTCACTGGTGGATTGAACGGTCAGCGCCGAAATGCAGGCGACACCATAGACACCGTGAGCAGCAAATGTCTTCAGATCGGCCGTAATGCCCGCCCCAGAGGAAGGATCAAAGCCGGCGACCGACAGGGCTACCGGCGGCCTGGGGCCGAGAGCGCGGCCGGCATCGCTAGGCTTATCGTCAGCTCGGACGTTGAAGACCGCGCCCGGATGGGGGTGAGCGGAGGGCCGCCGCACTCTCATGGATTTCCGGCGCCCCCTGGCATCCGCTTGTGGGCCGAGTGCCCGATCTGGCGCTGCCAAGGGTACATGTCCCCTGCTCCACAACGCGTTATCTCGTTTATCACCATACACATAACTTGGATGAATAGCGTACGTTTGCCATTGACCCTCCTCTGGGCCACCCATACAATAAACAGCAGGGGGAAGCATGAGAAGATTCCGCGGGAGTCGTGCGATTCGCTCTGCGAGCCTGGTCGGTGTGGCTCTGGTAATCAGCCTCGGCTTCTCCAGCACCACCGCCAGACAAGCGATCGGGAGCAAATCCTCGAAGGCCGCCCCCAAGGCGAAGCATCGACCCCACTGGTTCCAACTTGGCCGCGCCTCATGGTATGGGAAAAACTTTCAAGGTCAACCCACCGCCAGTGGCGAAGCCTTCGATATGAACCAGATGACATGCGCCCACCGTAGTTTACCTCTGGGCGCTCTGGTCAGGGTCACAAACCTGCGCAATCACCGGTCGGTGGTGGTACGCGTGAACGACCGCGGCCCCATGATTCCCAGTCGCATTGTGGATCTGTCTTACGCCGCCGCTCGGGTTCTCGGCTTTCACGGCCGGGGAACTTCGCGCGTTCGCCTCGACCTGATCGATGCCCGTCCCACCCGCTCAGAGACAGCACAGCTCAGTTGGCCGGATCGCACCAGGAACTGATCCGCGCAAACTGCGGAGCCGCAGGGGAAAGACCCTCTCTCGGCTTGCCCACAATGGGTCGAAAATCCTCTAGAATCGGGCACGATGCCTCGTGCCGCGAAGTCAACATCTCAGCCGTCCATCTCCGGGCGTATGCTGCCGCCACCCGAAGACCGCCTCATTGTGGCGCTTGACTTTCCTCAAGCGGACGCGGCCCTCTCTCTCATCGAGCGCCTGGATGGCGCCTGCCGCTGGTTCAAGGTAGGTTTGGAGCTCTATTTAGCAGCAGGCGAAGCCATCGTCACCGAACTCCGCCGGCGCGGCCTCTCCGTCTTCCTGGACCTGAAGTTTCACGACATTCCGAATACTGTGGCCGCAGCCGTGCGTGCAGCGGAACGGCTCGGGGTCGGCATGCTGACCGTCCATGCCGCCGGCGGCCCGGCGATGCTTCGCGCCGCGGCAGAAGCGGCAGGCGAAAGCGCGGCCGCGCCCCTTCTGCTTGCCGTCACCGTGCTCACCAGCATGGATTCGGCGGAGCTTTCCTCCATAGGCATTGAGGCGCCGCCGGCCGTGCAGGCGCAGCGATTGGCCAAGATGGCCTCAGCGTGCGGCATTCATGGGTATGTCTGTTCGGCGCAAGAGGCGGCGGCGCTGCGCAGCGGCTTAGGGCGTCAAGCCGTGCTGGTGACGCCAGGGATCAGGCCTCACGGCGAGGATGCCGGCGATCAAAAGCGCGTCACCACGCCGGCCGACGCTATCGACGCGGGAGCCGACTACCTGGTGGTGGGCCGTCCTATCACTCGCGCCGCTGATCCTGCAGCCGCGGCACGCGCCATTCTCAGCGAGATAGAGGCCGCGATTTCCCTCTAGCAAAAGTCCGGCTGCTCTCAAAAGTGAGAATGCTCCAGGTGGACAAAAGCGGATTCACGACAGGTGTACCCCGAGGCAGATGCACCATATGCGGCTTTTCCGTTCAGAAAAGCCGCGCTTCTGGAACCACGGTGGGGCATAGCGATCGTGAATCCGCTCTAGAGCTTCTCGTAGAAGTCGCAGGCGGAGCAGGAGATGTAAACGCCGCCGGGAACTCCGCGCTCCCGATCCTTCACCCGCTTCACAATTCTGGTTGGCTTGCTGCACTTGGGACAATCGGTGCTCTTGGACGGATCCATCTTGGCACGGTCTGCGGTTTTGGCAATCTTGGCCATAGCTTTTACAGTCTACACGAGCAAACGCAGATTTTAGAGAGCCTAGCTATTGTGGCGGAGCACCCGGCGGGACAATCAAGGGAGGCACCGGAGGACGGCGGCCATTGGCTCCTGGATTTTGTGGCTGAGTTGCCGCGTTTGCATCCGTCGGTTCTTCATCCTGGCCCGGCGGAGCCGGAATGGGCGCCGGTTCGGATGAATCCGTGCCATCGTCTTTGGGGAACTGCACACGCTTTAGTTGGTGCGCCTGGTCAACCCCATCGGGAAGCTGCTCGCCCGGCTTGCGCAACGTGGGCGGCGCCGCTGGCGCCTCCTCCTGCCCCGGCCCGGTGACCGGTGCATCTCCCAGCCGCACCTCGTGAACAAACTGCCCGGCGTAATACCCCCCGGTCTCGTCTTTGTCGCGAATGATCAGGGGACGGCCTATGTCCGCAATTTCCAGACGGATTACATGATTCCCATTGAACCGCACAAACTGAACCTCGTGCGGAGGCGTGCCGTACATCCATATATCGATGGGGAGCTGGCCGTCCATTTCGCGATCCTTCCTGTCGGGGCGCCCTACCGCGTGCAGCACCATATCACGGTTCATCCCTACCAGAACTTGATGATCCAGAACGGCGGTCCTCAACTTCGGCGGCAGGGTGTCGGCAAAAGCCTGGTCGGGAGTTTTTAGTGAGAAATCCAGAATCGGCGCGATCAGCGCGCGCAGTTGGGCGGCGTTCATCTCCGGAACAAAGTGATTGAAGAGCAGCGTGAAACGAGAGCCGACCGGAATCTCCCCATCATCCTGTGCTAGAGGCACACTGCCTAGCTGGATGTGCTGCAGAATCCGATGGTGTTTATATGGGCCACCGTTGAACTCGAAAATAATCCGGTCGGGCCGTATGTCGAACTTGGTGATGATCACGCGATCCCCAGGCTTGACGGAGATGCCGTCCTTCTGCAGCTCTTCGACGTAGGCGCTTCCGGAAGGGCTCAGCATGCCGTTGGCGTGCAGCGCGAGGCCATGCTTGCCCAGAGGCAGAGGCCGTACCGCAAAGCCCTGTTCTGACTGAAAGGCGCGGATCATCTGCTCCCGCGTTGTGGGCGTCATCGGAGTCATCTGCAGGGTAACCCTGGTGGGCTGCACAACGGTCAGAGTCGCCGCACCGGGAATTTGAGGAGGACCTACTGTGAAGACCTGAGCGGAGCAGAGGCCCGCGGAGAAAAGAGCGCAGAGGGCAACCGCGCGGAAAAGGGCGACCCGACCCGACCCGCCTGCGACACGCAGGCAAAGCTTAGCCATGCTGCAACAGAAAGGGAGCGATTTGGCCGTGAAACCAAGCATGACGCCCTCCCATCCGGGCGCTTCTCCCGCTGCACGCGGAAAAATCGCGAGAGAACCCAATCTTGATAGGCGTCCATCTGCCGCTGCAAAAAACCAACGGCTCTGAAGCCAATCATGGATCGTTTCGCATGAGAATTGCAAGCGATCTCTGCTTGCATGGCCAAAGAGCTTTGGGGAGAACAAAGTCACTTTGCGGGGGGATTGACAACCGGTTCGGGCCGCGGTCAGTGACCGTTCTGAGGCAAGCCATTCGCAGACGGAGGGTCGGATTCGTCTGCCGCCGTTGTGGAAGCGGAGGGAGCCGAAGCCGCGCCGGAATCGCCGCCACGGGGCGAGTTCTCCGCAGCCGCAGGCTCGGCAGGCGGCAAAAAGGCATCGCTCGCCGCGGGATGGAAGGCCGGCACAGCCTCCGATTCACGCTCCGGTTCACGTTCCGGTTCGGAGCTGGATGCCGCGCCCTCTTCCGCCTTCGCCGCGGGCAGTGGAAATTCCCCTGGCGGTGGGGATTCAATAGAAGCGGCAGCAGCGGCCGAGGCCGGAGGCCAGTAACCGAAGGCCGCGCCCATGCCAGCCGGCTGGTTCGGCGCCGCCGCGGGCCGCGCATACCTGTGCGCATACCCACGCGTCATGACAAAAACGGCGATGAGCCCGCCCAGAATGACGATCCCTGCCACCACGCTGGCCTCAGGACCGTAATCGCCCCCCGTGATCCACTCCGGACCGACCGTGTTGCTCTGAATAATGGGAGAAAAGCGGGTAAGGCCGCTGATCGGCAACCCGAAGAGCACACCCATACTGACATTCCAGGCAAAATGCCACCCCCAGGAAAACCACAGCGCGCGAGTGCGCAGATAGGCGGCCGCCAGCAGCCATCCAGCAAAGATGGTAATCACGACGCTGGCAGTATTGGCGCCCGGGTTGAACATGTGCGCCACCCCGAAGAGGATGGAAAGGAGCAGAGTGGCCGCGATAGGCCCGATGGAATCAACCAGCCGCTGAAAAGGATAGCCGCGGAAGGCTACTTCCTCGGCCAGCGCCGCAACGGCCAAGATCAGCAGATCGAGGAGCAAAATCAACCATTGCCGGGGACCGGTCCACACGGAAACGATCAAGCCGCCCAGCAGTGCCGTAGGCAGGATGCTGGCAATCAGCATGCCCCAGCCCAGGGCCGCTCCCAGTCCGATCTCACGTTGCCAGCCGGTGCGGAAAGTCAGGCCCATCGCCGCGAGCGGGCGGGATTGTCCCTCGAAGGCGCGTCCCATCGCGGCGTAGCCGACCAACAACAGAAAGAGCAGAATTGCGCGCTCTACCAGCGGGGTCCACTCCCCGGAGACAAGCCCGTTGGCCGAATGAATGGCGATCAGTTGCGCAAAGAAAAAATAGATCGCCGCGATGACGAAAAATGCGAACGATCGCGCACGATCGGGAACAGCGGCATCACGCATGGGCGAGGCCCTCGCGCACGTTTGAGCGTCGCTCCGTCGGATTCAGGCGGGCATTGATACGAGCCTCCGCAGTTGGCCGCAGCGAGGACGCTGCCCTGCAATCGCGCCCCGAACGCCCCGATCGATGGATCAATATTCAACCTCAAATAGAGATGGGATGCATCTCGCCGGCGAGTTGCGGCAGAAAGCAGAATCAACCGGTATAAAACTGGGCGATATTCCGGAACTTGCTCATGCGGCGCGCAATCATCTCCTCTAATGGCATCGCTCGTAATTCGCTCAAATGCCACTGCAGCTTCGCATCCAGCAGCGCCACCGCGCCCTGGGCGTCCACATGAGCTCCCCCCAGAGGTTCTGGAACGACGTCGTCTACGCACCCCATCTGGCTGACGTCCTCCGAGGTAATCTTCAGAGCCTCCGCCGCCCGGGCGCGCTTGCCCGCATCCCGCCACATGATGGAACCGCACGCCTCCGGAGCGATCACGGAGTAGACGGCGTTTTCCATCATCAGAACGCGGTCGGCGACCGCCAGCGCCAAAGCGCCGCCGGAGCCTCCCTCGCCGGTAATCGTGGCAATCGTCGGCACACGCAAACGAGCCATCTCGCGCAGATTGCGCGCGATTGCCTCGGCTTGGCCGCGCTCCTCCGCCGCCAATCCGGGATTGGCCCCAGTGAGATCGATGAAGGTAAAGATCGGACGGTGAAACTTCTCAGCGATCTTCATGGCGCGTAACGCCTTGCGATAACCCTCCGGATTCGGCATGCCGAAGTTGCGCCGGACCTTTTCTTTGGTGCTGTGCCCCTTCAGGTTGCCGATGGCCATTACTTCCTCGCCGTGGAAGCGCGCCATGCCGCAGGCCATGGCTGGATCGTCGCCAAAAGCCCGGTCGCCATGGATCTCCGAAAAGTCAGTAAAGATGCGCTGGATCAGTTCCATCGGATAGGGGCGCTGCGGATGCCTCGCAAGTTCCGTCTTGATCCAAGCGGCCGTTACCGGCTCAGCGCCCGCATGTCCATCCTCAAGATTTGCCGCTGCCTGGTCAGTCATGAGCCTTGCGTTTCATTCGGCAGACAAGCGATGGAAGCATTGGAATGGGATTGCCTCCGTTTCCGCCCGCCGCACCCACCAATTGTATGGATTGGCGGAGCTTGAGACAAATAGAGCGCCTCCTCACTCTGTGGCCGCGACAGGCGCAAGCAGCGCACCTGCCGCTTCAAGAGTCTCCTCGGGAATGCGCAGTTCCGAGGCGCGAGCGTTCTCCCGAATCTGCTCGGGACGCGATGCGCCGATGATGGCGGAAGAAACCTCGGGGCGGCGCAGCACCCAGGCCAGCGCCAGTTGGGCAACGGATATTCCCAGCGATGCGGCAAGCTCCCCCAGGCACTCCACCGCTTCCAGAACGCCGTCGCGCCGGAACCGCCGCTTCTCCATGAACATGTTCATCGATTTGTTGGCGGCGCGCGAGTCCTCCGGCGGCTTCGCCCCAGGCTTATATTTCCCGGTGAGCACCCCTTGCGCCAGCGGCGACCACACAATGTTTCCAATGCCCAGGCGCGCGCAGGCGGGAAAGACGGCAGCCTCCGGCGCGCGCCACAGCATAGAGTACTGCGGCTGGCTGGAGATGAAGTGCGTATACCCGTCGCGGCGGCAAAGCTGATCCGCACGCTCGATCTGCTCTGCCGTCCACTCGCTAAAGCCGATGGCCCGCACCTTGCCGGACGCGGCCGCGCGATTCAAAGCGCCTAGCGTTTCCTCCAGCGGCGTGTGCTCGTCATAACGGTGGCATTGGTATAGATCGACATAGCTGGTGCGCAGCCGCCGCAGCGATCCGTTGAGCTGCTTTTCTACTTGGGCTGCGGAGAGGCCGCGGTCCACCAACGACATGGGAAAGTAGAGTTTTGTCGCCAACAGGTAAGAGGAGCGCGGATACTCCACGAGTGTCTCTCCCAGCAGCTCCTCCGAGGCTCCCTTGCCGTAGATGTTTGCCGTGTCCAGCAGGTTGATGCCGTTCTCAAAAGCGGCGCGGACGCACTGCTGGGCCTGCTCCCGGGCGATGCCGCCCGAATAGGTCAGCCAACTTCCCAGGCTGATCTCGGAAACGTAAAGGTCGCTGTTGCCAAGCCGTCGAGTTCGCATAAGGATTGGGATGCGCGAGCAACGCAGGCTTCCGCGTCCGCTTCCGGAGTATACCCCCGGTGAATGACTCAATCGCCCTGGTGCCGAGAAAGCAGAATCAGTCTAGGTGGGCCCCGCCAGGGCCTGTTAACGCTATTCGTGCGCGCAGCGATGCGGGGCAAAATCCGGTCCTATGAGGCGGAGTCGGAAAGCTGTTGCAAGCCCACAGTCGAGGATGACAATATCCTTGCTGCCGATTCCGCTCCGGCGACGGACGCTGGAGCAGCCGCATCGGCGGCATCTCTGAAACGCCGCTGATTCATGTTTCGCATGGAAAACCCTTGCTGGAAACCTTCGCATTCGTTACATTAACCGCAACCGCCCCGAACGGCATGAAAGTGAAATACGCAGGTCAAAATCCCCAAAACCATTTGGTGAAGTTTTCCAGCATGGTCGATTGTCGGGGAATTCTTGCGTTCGCTGAACCAATCGAAAGGATGCAGGTCGATTGAAGTTCCAATCCCAGGCGCCTTCGATTTTTTCCATCAAAAGCCGTAAAGCTCATTTCCTACCTACCCAACTTGGAGCCTCTCTATGAAGAAGTCCGTACTAAGGATTGTGGCAGGCCTTGCCGCCTCGACAGGATTACTTTTTTGCGGCGTCTTCGCGCCTAGCGCGGTCGCCCAGCAAGACGCGAATCCTCCCTATCTCAACCCGAATCTGCCCGC
>JANWJB010000001.1 GCA_025449575.1 Acidobacteriaceae bacterium | reverse complement strand
GTGCACATGATGGCTGAGCCGTCATTCTCCGGCGGAGACGGCAGATTCGATTTGGGAGATGAGAAACTCGTCTTGTCGGCTCAACCAGCTTCCGATTTTGCGGCGCGTTCCAGTTCCGCGATATCCAGCTTCTTCATCTTCATCACGGCCTGCATCGCATTCGGGTTGCGCAGCAGCCTGGGCAAGGGCGCGGGCAGTTCGAAGTCAATGGTCAGGATGCTTCCCTTCGGCACCGTCGTCTGCGCAGCCGAGTGCAGCTCAACCAGCCGGCGCGAGTTTTGGAAGATGCCGACGTAAAACTCTACCGCCTCTTCGGCATTGGAATCGAACCATAGGAAAGGAGGAATGCGCGGGGAATTCTCTCTAAGGTGCTCATACGGCCGATTTTGAATACGTGTTACTTGCATCTTGCAAGCTATCTGCGGTAGCATCTTCCTGTGGCCAAAAAAACCATCGCAGCGCCGCGCTCCGGCTGTCCGCTGAGTGTGTCGCTGGAGCGATTTGGCGACCGCTGGTCGCTGCTGATCGTTCGCGACCTCATGGTTCGCGGCTACCGCACTTTCAGCGAATTCCAACACTCCGGCGAAGGTATTGCCACCAACATTCTCAGCGACCGCCTGCGCAAGCTTGAAGAGGCGGGCATTCTGACCACCGAGCCGTCCGAGGAAGATGGCCGCAGCGGTCATTACCGGCTTACACGCAAGGGCATCGCGCTCGCCCCCGTGCTGCTGGAACTGCTGATCTGGTCGGCGCGCCATGAGGAGACGGCTGCGCCCTGCTCCTTCATCGACCACATGGATCGGAGCCGCGAAGCGGTGCTGGCTGAGGTATACCGCCGCTGGGAGCAGCGCGATTCCACTCCGCTCATGCCGCCGTTTGCCGCTCCCGCGCAATCTTTACGGACCGTCACGGCAAAGCCTGCTCCGCGCACAGCCAAGCCCGCTCGGCGTTCCGTGAAGCCTGCTGCGCGGAGCGCGCGAAAGTCTCCCCGGTAACCAGCCCCTCAAGAATCAAGGAGAGCAAAGATGATGAAGCTGCGCACTTACCTCAACTATGGCGGGAACTGCAAAGAAGCCTTTGCGTTCTATGAAAAACATCTCGGCGGCAAGATCGGCATGATGATGACCTTTGGCCAGCAGCCGGATGCGGCCAAAACGCCGCCCGAACTCAAGGACAAAATCCTTCACGCCCAAATCACAATCGGAGAGACGGTGTTTCTGGCCAGTGATGTTCCCGGGGACCGTTTTCAGCCGATGCGTAGCGTTTATCTGGCGCTGAACGTAGACAGCGACCAGGAGGCGGACCGCATCTATGCCCTGCTTACCGAGAATGGCGAAATCTTCATGCCGATGCAGGAAACCTTCTTCGCCACGCGTTTTGCCCAATGCCGCGACCGGTTCGGCACCTCATGGATGATTCTCCACGAGCGGCCCATGCCTTGATGTTCTATACATCATAGGTCGAGATGCTCTAGATTGACGGCAATGGATCCGAGCCCATCCGCCAGCCTTGCCCAGCAGCTCGAGGAGTTGCGCGCTCGCGTGCGGCGCCTGGAAGAGGCTCTGCACCGCCAGGGCTCTGCACTCCCGCCGGAGGTCGCTCAAGACGGTGCTGCGCCGGCCGCGGCTTCACCGGCGGCTCCGGCCTCTCCAGCGGCCCCGACCGGCGCAGCGATGGAGCGCCGCGCCGTTCCCTCCGGTGCGCCCATAATCCCGGCGGCTGCTGCCGCGACTCCATCCGCCACCGGAGCGCGGCAACCCGCTGCTGCTGACCGCCGTTCGCTCGAAAACAGAATCGGTTCGCAGTGGTTCAATCGCATCGGTATCCTGGCGGTGCTGGTGGGAGCGGCGTGGTTTCTAAAGCTGGCCATCGACAACCATTGGATTGGCCCCCTGGAGCGGGTGGTCATCGGGCTGCTCGCCGGCATCGGCATCCTGCTTTGGGCGGAGCGCTTTCGCCGCAGCGGATATGCCGGCTTTGGCTCCTCCCTCCATGCGGCGGGCAGCGGCATCCTCTATCTCTCGCTGTGGGCGGCCTTCTCCCTCTTCCATCTCTTCCCCGGCTCCATGGCCTTCGCTGCGATGGTCGTGGTTACGGCGATGAATGGATATTTGTCATGGGCGCGCGAGGCCGAGCTGCTCGCCTTTTACTCGCTCGCCGGCGGCCTGGCCACCCCGCTGCTGCTCTCCAGCGGCGTAAACCATGAAGCCGCTCTCTTCACCTATCTTCTGCTGCTAGACGTCGCGGTGCTCGCGCTGGTTGCCGTGCGGCCGTGGCCGCGCTTGCCCGGCGGCGCGTTCGCCGGCACCGTGTTCTTCTTCGCCGGCTGGTGGTGGCAGTACTACTCGGCCGCTCAATCGGGCCGCACCGCATTCTTTCTGGCCTGCTTCTTCCTGATCTTTGCCATCACTCCGCGTCTCTTCCCCTTAGACAGCGAGGGAAGCGCCGGCGGCATCGCTCCGGAAAGCCGCGCGGCGCGGCTCCGCTGGAAGAGCCCGGTGCTGGTGCTGCTTCCCGTCGCCAATGCCGGGTTAGGCTTTCTGGGCTTCTACGGCATCGTCTCGTCGTCGCACGCGGCATGGGCGGCGCCTTGGCTGGCTTCCGCATTCGCGCTGTTCTATCTATCGCTGTTTCGCTTTCTTCGCGGAGGAGGCCCGGCGGAGCTGCCGCCGCTGCACCTGGCCGCCGCCGTGGTCTTTCTCACCATTGCGATTCCCCTCTGGACGCATGGCCGCTGGCTGACCATCGGCTGGCTGGCGGAGGGCGCGGCGCTGCTGGGCGCGTCTGCGCGCGTGCGCATCGCCCTACTGCGGGTGCTGGCTGTAAGCTGCCTCGGACTGGGGCTGATCGCGCTGGTCGCCATCTATCCTCCAGCGGCGCCCACGCTTTTGCTCAATCAACGCTTTGCTACCTTTTGCGTGGGCGTTGCGGTTTTTGCGGTGGTGGCGTGGATGTCGTCGGCGCGCCGGCAACAGCAGAGCGTGCCCGCTGCGCTCTCCTGGAGCAGGCTGGCTCTGGGCGCGGCGATCGTATCGAATGTGCTGGTGCTGCTCGCCGTCGGCTGGGAGATTCACAGCTATTGGGCGCGCACAGGCGCGGCAGGCGATTGGCGCTCGGTGCGCGACGCCCGCGTCAACGCGCAATTTACCTACTCCGCATTCTTCATGCTCTTCGGCGGCCTGCTGCTGGCAGCCGGCTTTTGGCGCCGTTCCCCCTTCCTGCGCTGGCAGGCGCTGCTGCTGCTGGCGGCCACCATCGCCAAAGTCTTCCTGGTGGATGTCAGCGAACTCAGCCAGGGTTACCGCATCCTCAGCTTCCTCGGACTGGGCGTGCTGCTGCTCGCCGTCAGCTTTCTCTATCAGCGCGACTGGCTCGGCCTGCGCGGCGCCGGCCGGCGAAGCGGATAAAGACTCTGCCCATTCCTCAGGAACGCAGGCCGAGCTTCAACGGAAACTCGTCCTCATCCTCCTCCAGATCCAGCAAAATGAAATGTTCTCTGACCATTCTTCGATGGCGCCCCCGCAGCCACCAATGCGCGCCCAGGAGAAAGGCCGCCGCAGCCAGCATATGAAACAAGCTCGCTTCGATCCATGCCAGGTAATCGGGCGCGAAGAGGACCAGAGGCGGAAAAAATGCTATGTACTTGAGCAACGCCGTCGCCAGATTCGTTCTGTCGGGCGCGTGCGGCCTGGTGAAGGGGATGATCTTCACATTCAGGAAAAAGAGATCGTCCAGCAGCAGGCAGAGACCGGCCGCTGCTAACGCCGCCCCGGCGAGGGCTCTGGGAGTGCGCGCCTCCGCGGGTGCGAGGGGAGCCAGGCCCGCCAGTACTCCGAATGTCACAATCATTCCCCAAACCAGAGCCCAATATTTCGCGGCCAGCAGATGGTCCAGCGTAGGCTTGCCATGGATACTGCGAAATATCCAGTGTGCCCGCGAATCACCCGGCGCGGCAAAAGCCATGCGTAGCCCGGCAATCGTCCAGAAGGCCGCGATGGGAATTGCCGCCTGAATGCCATCAGCGGCAAAGGAGGCGCGAACGCGGCCGCCTTCCAGTTGCAGCCGCAGAATACCTGCGATCGCCAGGGAGAGGCCCAGTCCGCCATACATAACCAGGTTGATTCGGTAGCGGGGGACTCGCAGCAACGTCTGGTTGATAAAGTGACAGACGGCGCGGCGCGCCGGATTGCGGCAGAGCGCGGCATGAAAGAAACGCTCAGGAGTGCGCCATGCGCGTATCGCCCTCCCGCCGGTGCCCTCGATCAATTGACGCGTCTGGCGCCAATAGGCCACGGGATAGGCCGCCGCCGCCACCGCGAGAAGAAGCAGAGTGATCGACCAGCCGCGGTGCGCCAGCCTGGCGTAGACCGGCAGCGCCGAGGGGCCTTGCAACCCGCGCTGGTAAAGCCCTAGAAACCAGTACGGAGGAAGATAGAACATCCATCCGTTGCCGGAGTGAGCAATAGCGGGAAGAATTTCCGCCAACAGCGGAGAGAGGCACAGCAGAACCAGCAACAGCGTGATCAATGCCCCTTGCAGCGCGAGCGAGATGCGGCGAAAGAGGTTGGCTCCCAACAGCGCGAGGAGGACGCCCTGGAGCGCGAGCACGAAGGCCGCCGCGAAGACGCCGGCGGCGGCCACCGCCAAGGTGTGCGCCTCCAGAAAGCGCCAGATGCTTGGCGGATCGACGGCCAGCGGGAGCACCAGAGTGGAAAGGAGATTGGCAAGCAAAAGAAAGCCGAAGGCAAAGATGGAGATGGCGGCGACCCGCGCCAGGAATAAACGCAGTTGCCGGATAGGCAGGCTGGACATCACGAAGAGGTCGATCAAATCGGGAAAGAAGAGATCCCACTCAAATACGGTGACGATTCCCATTGCGACCAAAGAGTAAGCAACAAAGAAATAGTGATCGCCCACCCGCGACCAGTAAGGCCGGGACCCCAGGATCCAGATGACATGATGGTGCCGGTGGATGGGGGAAGCGGAATGATAGAGCGACCAGAGATACACCGCCGCGATGAAGTTCGGCAAGCCCGCTACGCAAGCGATCAGCAGCAGGCGCGCCGCTCCCTCCTCATCGGCCGAGACCATCTCATTGTTGAAGAAGCGCTCCAGAAAGTGGCGGACCAGGATGGCGAACTGCCCGTACTCGGGTGGATGGGCCTCGCCCATTGCGGCCTGAACCTCCAGGGAAAGGACCTGGTGCTCTGGCGGAGAGAAAGGGTGCAGCAGACTAAGGATTCGCAATTTGCATGACCTCAACCATCTCTCGCGCTAAACCTTTCGTGTCCTGCTGCCGGACCAGTTGCGCAAAAGCGCTTTCCAGATTGGGCAGCTTCGTCAACCTGGTCAGCTCGGAAGGAGCAGCGTCGGCCAGAATCTTTCCCTGCGCGATCACCACAACCCGGCTGCAGATCTGCTCCACCACTTCCAGCACGTGTGAGATATAAAGAACGCCCTTGCCTTGCTTCGCCAGTTCTTCCAATAGATTTTTGAAGAGTCGCGCCGAGACTACATCCAATCCGGAAAGCGGCTCATCGAAGACCAGCAATTTGGGATCGTGCATCAGGGCGGCCGCGATGAGCACGCGCTGCTTCATGCCTTTGGAGTAGGAAGAGAGAGGCGAATATTGCCAGGATTCCAGCGTGAGAAGCTCGAGCAGCCTCTTGGCCTTCGTTTCGATGAGCCGTTCACCCATCCCGCGCAGTCTGCCGACCAACTGCAAATACTCCAGCCCCGTTAAGTAGGTGTAGACGTGGGCCTCCTCCGGGACATAGCCGAGAGCAGCGCGAAAGCTGATGAGATCGTCGCGGATGTTGCGGCCTTCAAAAAGCACTCGGCCTTCGCTGGGTCGCAGCAATCCGGTAATGATCTTCACCGTCGTCGATTTTCCGGCTCCGTTCGGTCCCAGAAAGCCGACGACTTCTCCCGCTCCCAGGCGAAGATTCAGGCAATCGATGGCGGGAATTCCGCGAAAGTTCTTGGACAGTCCCTGCAACTCCAATAGGGGCGGACTAGGCTCGGGCATGGCTACCTATGTAGCATACTAGCTTCAGGAGATGCAAGAAGAATGCTACATAGCTATAATGCGGTGGATGCCGGTCGAGCCCAAGCTCTCGCACACTGCTGCCATGATCCTGCAGGCCATCCACGCAGGCCAGATCTACGGATTCAGTGTGATGGAGATGACCGGTTTGCCCAGTGGAACGGTCTATCCGGCGATGCGGCGGCTGGAACGCGATGGGCTGATTGTCTCGAAGTGGGAGCAGGCATCCATTGCGGAGGCCGAGCAGCGGCCGCCGCGAAAATACTACAAATTGACGCGGACTGGCAGGGCGACGCTGGAACTCATATACAGGCGCTATCCGCTGCTGGAAAAGATGATTCCCTCCTCCCCGGCGAGGAAGGCATGAGCGGGGTGGAAAGAGCATGACGATGCGCAATAGGAGAGCCGTTATGGTCAACGCTCTGCCGGTATCGCGCGTCCTTCTCCTCTGCGCTTCTTTTTTGGCGCCGCAAGAGGTGCGGGCAGAGTGGCTGGCGGAGTGGGAGGCGGAGCTTTGGCATGTCCGCCGTGCGGGTAACGGCCATGCTGGCCGAAAGCAACCGTCAAGCAGGGAGCCGGAGGGGAAGCCCTACGCTGCCGTTCGCCGTCGCCGATTAGCAATCGCTTTTTGTCTGGGCGCCTTCCCGGATGCGCTCTGGCTGCGCCGGAATGGCCGGCGCCAAGCTCCGCACTTCATTTTCTACGCCGGCTCGGCGCCGCGATGCGGATTGGGGCTGGTAATCGTGGCGGCGGCCAGCATGCTGCTTTGCTGCTGCCTTCCCGGGGCGCGGAAATCGCTCTTGCCGCTTCCGTATAGGGATGCCGCCAGCTTGGCGATTATCTCCAGTGGTGGATATTCCGCAAGCCAACTACCGGGCGTCCGGCTGAGCGACTATCAATCGTGGCGGACAAACGGCGGGAGCGTTTTTCAAGAAGTCGCTTTCTACCGGCCGGCCGCGGCTTCGGTCCGTATCGCCGACCGGCCGGAGACGCTCACCATTGCCCGCGCCAGCCAGAACCTCTTTGCGCTGCTGAATCTTCCGTCCGCCGGCTCTGGTGACCTGCACACGTCCAGGCTGATGCTGTCCTACCAAGCCTGGCAGAGGCTCTTCCCGGGAGGCTCTGATGTTACGGGACGCGTGGTTGAGATTGCCGGTCAGCCAGTGTCGATCGCCGGCGTTCTTCCGCAGAATTTCTGGCGGTTGCCGGGCCGGATGGATGGTTGGATGCTTGAGCGTGAGCAGGGCCTGGATGCTCTGCCGCCGAACTCGAAAGGCTTCGTCCTCGCCCGCCTGAGAATCTCGCCATTGGCCGGCGGCTCCGACGGTTGGCGATCCATCATCGTCACCAGGAGCGGCGGAGAGATAGATCGCTTCACCTGCCTGTCGCTGGCGCGGCAGTCCCGGCAGCCCTTCTCGATCTTTCTGTTTACCCTCTTTCTTGCCTGCGTGGCTTTGCCCGCGACCACTCCCTTGCCGCTGGGGGACTATCCGGAGCACGGCGTCCGGCTTCCCCGCTCCATACGGGCCCGCCGCTGGATCTTCCTTGCGGCCAAGTTTGCCCTGGTTGCGCCCACCGTCTTCTTCTGCTCCGCGGATCTGGCCTATGGCGTTTCTGCGCCGGGCTCGCCGGCATCGTTCTATATCCAGTTCGCGAGTTCATTCATCGGCCTTCTCTTTGCCTTCCGGTGGACGCTGCGGGACCAGCGCAAGCGTTGCCCGGTATGCCTTCGGCTGCTGTCCAACCCGGCTCGGGTCGGACAAGCCTCGCGCAACTTCCTGGCCTGGAACGGCACTGAGCTGATCTGCGCCAAGGGTCACGGCCTGCTGCACATCCCCGAGCTGACCACAAGCTGGTGCGGCGCACAGCGCTGGTTGTATCTGGACGCCTCCTGGCGCGGTCTCTTCTCCGATGGATACGTCCCCGCCGGCGGAGCGATCTGACCGTCACCGCCGAAATTCAAGCCGGAGAAGTCCTCATCAGCGTGATGCGGTCAAAAACAGGGCCGCGCGGCGGTGCAGACCGCCTTGTCCAGGAATGGTAATATCGGCGAATTGGAGGGATGACCGATGACACGCTTCTCCAGACGCGATTTTCTGAAGGCCGGAGTAGCCGCCGGCGTTATGGCCGGGGCCGGCAGCCTGCCGCTGGAAGCGGCGCCCCAGAAGGCCACCGATTGGGTCACGCTGGGAAAATCAGGCGTGAAGGTAACCCGGCTCGCCTTCGGCACCGGAACCATGAACGGCCACGTGCAGCGCTCGCTCGGGCAGCAGGAATTTACCCGCCAAGTGCGCTACGCCTATGACCACGGCATCCGCTTCTTCGAAAGCTCGGAAACTTACCCCGGCATGCAGGAAATGCTGGGCATCGCACTGAAAGGCATTCCGCGCGAGAGCTACCGGCTGATGTCCAAGCTGAACACCGGCGACGAGGGAGCCGATCCGCAGCAGAAGATCGATCAACTGCGCAAGGTCGGCAACACCGAGTATTTCGATCTGATACTGTTACACATGCAGCACGGCTCGACCTGGCCGGAAGACACTGCACACTGGCAGGATGGAATCCTGGAAGCGGAGCGTAAGCACGCCGTCATCGCCCACGGAGCCTCCGTTCACGGGCTGCCCGCGCTGCGCCGCTGCGCCGGCAACCAATGGCTTCAGGTCGCCATGATCCGCATGAATCAGAAGGGCACGCGGATGGACGCCGAGCAATATAACACCTGGGGCCCGGGCGACGTGCCGGCGGTAGTCAAGAACGTGAAGCAGGTCCGGCAGGCGGACATCGGCGTGATCAGCATGAAGCTGGTGGGCGAGGGCCGGTTCACCAACCGGGCCGACCGCCAGGCCGCGATGCGCTTCGCCTTCAGAAACGCCGGTGTCGGCGCCGTTACGGTCGGCTACAAGAGCACGGCGGAGATCGACGAGGCAATCGAAAATCTGAACCTCGCGCTGGCCTAGGCTTCTCTTTGACAGGCCGCAGCCATCTTAGCTAAGCTATCCTAGCAGGCTCGGCACGGAGCCGCTGCCGATGACAAAGCCCATGATGAAACCGACGACGACCAGCGCGACGATCTTTGAAGCGAAGACGAACCTGTCGAAGCTGGTGAAGAAGGCGCAGAAGGGCGAAACGGTGATCATCACCTCGGGCCGTGCAAAAACTCCCGTAGCGGTCTTGACAGCGGCGCGTCCCGCGGGCAAAAAGCGGTTGGGAGCACTCAAGACGCCGGGGTTCGCCTTGACCAGCGCTTTCTTCGAACCTCTTCCCGACGAAGAGTTGGCTTTCTGGAATGGCGATGCCGAGTGAGGATTCTGCTCGACACGCATGCACTGCTGTGGGCAGCGCTTGCTCCGGCCTCGCTCAGCCGCAGGGCATCGTCTATCGTTGCCGATGAGAAAAACGTTGTTCTGGTCTCGGCGGCTTCCGCGTGGGAAATTGCGACCAAGGTGCGTCTGGGGAAACTTCCCGGGGCGGAACGTCTGGAACGGGAATTTCTCAACGTAATGGATGCAGCAGGCTATACGCTGCTCCCGATCGACGCCGCGAGCGCACTCCGCGCCGGAAGGCTGAACGGCGAACATCGCGATCCTTTCGACCGCATGCTTGCCGCTCAAGCGCTGGCCGAGGACATCCCCATCCTGAGCACCGACGCGAAGCTCGACGTCTTTTCGATCCGGCGCATCTGGTAGCCCCGGCGCACTCCTTGACTGGACAACCCTGCCACGTTCATCCGAAGTTGAGGCGCCAAAGCATCCGTTATCGCTTCGTTTCCTCCATCTTGGCGGCACGCCGGCGCCGGCCACTTAGAAGATAGAGCGCGGCACGGATCTCCAGGAGCGGATCGGCCGAAGGCTCAATTCCCTCCACCCGGGGTATGGGGTCGAAGATGATCTGCTGTTGCCGCGCCAAACTGTCGGGCACAACCTTGGTCAGCTCAAGCGCGCCCAATTCGCGTTGGGGGCGGCTCTCCGGCCAGTGAACCGTGGCGTCGTCGTTGGTATCGTCCGGAGCGGCAACCTGCACCATGATTTTGAACTGGACCGGGGCCTTCCCCACGCGCTCGGCGATCTCGTCGAAATGGTAATTGGGGGAAAGACCGGCGGCCTGCTCGGCGGACAGAAATTCGTTTCCTTGTTCGGGGACGATGCGATAGCGGCCAAAGCTCTTTTTGCCCGCCACGTTGATAAACGCATACGCGGTCACGCCGAAATAGGTTTGCCGGGCAAAGCTGGAAGGAAACGGCTTGGGGGCCTGAACGAACGTCAACGCCGCCGGATGCGATGCCAGGAACTGTTCGATGGGCTTGGGCGAAGGCGAATCCGGTCCGCTGGCCGCCGCCGCCCGCAGAAATTCAAGGAACTGCTTTCCATCGCGGGTGGGGAAGCCGTCGGTCGAGTGGGCAACGATATCGGTGTGCACGTGCTCGGCCAAGTGGAAGCGAGTCGCCATGCCGCGGGGATTGGCGTCGGGCGAGTTGTCAGGAATAAGCGGGAGCCCGGTCGAGTCGGAGAAGCGCACAGTCACGGACGTCGATTCCCGCGCGATGTGCGGGGCCCGGGTAAAGTCCGCGGCTCCGGCGGCAGGCCGGAAGACGCCGGAGAGCAGCAGGCCCTTTGCATGCGCCGGCCGGAAGCCGGGGTGGATGCCGTAAATCTTGTCAAACTGCTGCAACAGATCGTTGGCGAGCGCCACGATGCGTTCATCCTGAGATAAGGGCATAGAGGGAACTCCTTGGCATATCGAGCTTGGAGGAAGGTTGAGCAAACCCTCCGGGCCGGAGGCCTGCGCAGCTTACTCGATCGGGTAGCCCTGCCACACGTATTCCAGCGCCTCGGGCAGCGTCTCGGCCTTGGTGCCGCGATCGACGTGGCCGGCATTGCGAGAGAAGACGAACTGGTAGTGATAGTCTTTGGCCGCCAGCGCTTTGGCCATGTCCTCGTTGGCCACCACCCAATCGTGCATGCCGTCGCGCATCGCGTTCGGGTTGTAGAGGTCGCGGTCGCCCACCTCCATCCAGATGCGTATCGGTTTGCGCGGGTTGTTGGGGATCAGGCTTTGGTGGAACTCCCACGCGCCGTGCGGAGTTTTGGGGTTATACGGCCACTGCTGGTTGACGTATGTGCCGGAATAGGTGAGCACACGGTGATAAAGTTCCGGGTGATACCAGGCCATGGCCAGCGCGGCTGAGCCTCCCGAGCTGCCGCCCATGGTCGCCCGCCCATCGGGATTCTTGGTCAGCTTCACGTGATACAGCTTCTCAACCTGCGGCAGCACTTCTTTCTCGACAAACTCCGCATAGCGTCCTGACATGGTGTCGTATTCCAATCCCCGCTCGCTGCCCTGGGCATCGCCGCCTCCATTGGCAATGGAGATGGCGATCATGACGGGCACACGCTTCTCAGCGATCAGATTGTCCAGCGCCACAAACAAGTTGCGGTCCGGCCCGTCGGCTCCCACGATGAAAGGAGCTGCCGTGCCCGGCACATATTGTTTGGGAACGTAGACCGTCACTGTGCGGGTCCAGGGCGCGGGATGGCTGGTGCTGACTACGAGCTTGGCCGGATCGTTCGGGTCCGGCGTACCCAAGGTGTGCGGATCGCGGGCGATGCCGGGATAGATCTTGCTGTCGGACGAACTCATGGTGAAGGTATAGATGGCTCCGTGCGGCACGCCATCCTTCACCGTCATCTCGGGCGCTGGGGTGTGCGTGGGGCCAATGATGAAGTTGCCGTCCTTCGTGGGCGATGGGACCGTGCCGTCGGGTAGTTCCGTGGCAGTGACAAACCCCGGCGCGTGAGGATCGCGCGTGGGTGGCATGGGCCGCGCGCGGTGGGCGGGCCGGGGAGAAGCGGCGGTTGGCGCTGGAGATTGAGCGAAGCCAGGAAGTACGCACGCCAGGAGGCAGATCGAAAGCGCGACGATCGGGAAACGGAACACTCGGGGACTCCTTTTGTCACTGTCAGGAAACGTCCTTCAGCCACTCTGCTGAAGCAGTTTAAATGCGTGGGTCCACTGGTTGCGAAGGAAACCGGGAATGCACCAAAGGATACAGAGCGGCTCGATCGCGCGCGCCGCGATGGCCGGACCCATGTCGGCGGAGTCCCACCCGACCTGGTCCAGCAGCTTCGCGACCGTGCGCTTGGCTGCGTCGTCGTTTCCGCAGAGAAACATCGTCGGCCGCCCCCCGGGAAACGCGGGGTCGATGAAGGAGGCGGCGCCGACGGAGTTGAAGGCCTTGACCAGCCGCGCGCCGGGGAATTCCTGCTGCAGCCGCTCCATCAGCGACTCGTTCATCTTGGTGAAGAAGCGAAGCACGCCATCCTCGGGCGGTTCATCGGCGATGGGATTGGTGGCGTCCATCACGATCTTGCCGGAGAGATTCTCCCCGCCCGCCTGGCGCAACGATTCCAGCGCCGCGGTTCCTTTCACCGCGAGCAGGACGGCTTCGCCGAAGGCTGCCGCTTCGTTGAGGCTGCCTATGCCAATGCCGGGATTCTTCGCCGCCCAGTCCTTGAGCTTTGCCGGGTTGCGGGTGCCGATCATCGCCGAATGACCGTGTTTCACAAAGCCCGCCGCGAGCGTCTGACCAACCGTGCCTGAGCCAAGTACGCCAATTTTCATGCCGAGACTCTCCTTTTTCGCGTCTCCCATTATGACAGGGACGGAAGGAGCGAATGGCGGAGCGAGAGAAGGCGTCAGCGGCTGGCGCCCGTGACGTCGAGATTGGAAGAGATGCGGCACCGGCGATTCTTTGTGGCGTGCCAGGCCGACCCGTCGGCATAAGCCACGCCGGTCAACTCGACGGAAATTACCGAGAACATCGGCGCGGGAGATATTGAGCAACAGAATTAC
The DNA here is from genome assembly GCA_025449575.1 of Acidobacteriaceae bacterium. Lineage (GTDB taxonomy): Bacteria > Acidobacteriota > Terriglobia > Terriglobales > Acidobacteriaceae > PALSA-350. The sequence goes on along the minus strand of JANWJB010000001.1, from coordinate 9,831 downwards.
CTGCGTGCCTTGGTGGGGATCTGTGCGCGTGCCCCCCTAGTTTCCCTACCCTTTATCCTCTCCTTTTTCCGCTGCCCATCTTGCAGCTTTCCGGTGCGTGGAGGAAGCTGGCGTCAGCACTCAAAAGGAGTCCTCCCCCGATGAATTCCGATCAGCCCCGCTTCCCCCTCTGCTGTGAAAGAATGCCGCGGCGCTGCCGCTGCCACGCGTGCCGGCTGCGGCGCGCCGCCGAGCTGCAATGCGCGCTGGAGCGCAAGTTTGGCCGCTGCCGCGCGTTTCCCGAGCCGCACTCGTTTGCGCCATTCCGCGTAATTCGGCAGCCGCTCGAGGCCGCGGTAGCGCGATGAGCGATCCGGCCCGAAAGCAGTTCATCGCCGGGCTGCGCGCGCTGGCCGGCTTTTATGAGGCCCGGCCGGGGGCCTATTACGACGGCATGCGTCTCACCGTCTCGATGTATGCCGCGGGCGCCGGCGGGCCCCCGGCCTTGGCCGCCATGGCCGCCGCCTTCGCTGAGGAAGACCTGCAGAGCGAGGCCGGCGCGACCGGCAGCCACGGGATGGATTGTGCCGGACAGCATGCTCTGGCGAATCCCGGTTGCGGTGGCGTAGCGCGCGCCGCGCTGGCGCGGGACTTCAGCGCCAAGGTCCGGCTGGAGCTGTTCGTGCCCGGCGCGTGCTGCGGCCGCTGCGCATAGGCCGGCGTCCCCTTTTTGGCTTCTGCGCCGGGGACCCACCGTCTCGTCACATCCGCCGCCCCGTCCCTACGGGCCGCCAATCCTCAGGTCCCGAGCGAGCGGCGGAACCGGCCGCTGGGGTCCACCGAATTCCCGCAAAACTGAGCGAGAGCGTTTGTCTGCCCCGCATCTTAGAAAGATGTGTCAACGTAGAGATGGGACAGACACATGGTGATTGGATGGTCGAATCAGCAACGCGATGATGCCGGGAGGGACGGCGCAGCCTCACCCTGGAAACGAATAGAAGAGGCGCAACAGGAGCCGCGGCTTCCCTGCTTACTGGTGCCCCAGCCGGCGCATGCCGTGCTGGCGGGCGACCTGGCGGATGCCCTTTTGGACAAGGCCTTTGGCCCCCTGCCGCCGGAAATCAAGCAGGCCATCTTGATGCACGACACCGGCTGGGCGATGACGGATGCCGCGCAAATCCAGCATTTGCGGTCTGAAACCGCCCGCGCGGCAAAGCCGGTCTCCTTTGTCGCGAACTCGCCGCAGGAGTCCGCCGAAGCCTGGACCGCATCGATCAACAGCGTGGAGCGCATGTCTCCCGCCGGAGGCCTGATCGTGAGCCTGCACTTCACTTTGCTGGCGCGGCAGACCGAGCAGCGCAGCTTTATCGCGGCGGAGCGGAGCCGCCAGCGGCGGCTGAAGGCAAAGTGCCGCGACAAGGGCATGGAGGTCGCGCGTTGGGTTGCCGCTCTCGGCTTCTGCGACCTGCTCTCGCTCTACCTGCTCTGCGGCTTTCAAAACGGCGCGGAATTTCCGCTGGCGCATCCCAGTTCGCCGGAGGCTGCCGGCGCGCCGCGCGCGGCTCTCAAAGTGGAGGACGATCTTCTCTACTTCACGCCGCAAATCTTCCATGCCGGCGCGCGGATCGAACTCGATGCGCTGCGGCATCCCATCAGCGGGGCCGGCTCTCCGCGCACCGAGCGGCTGAGCTGGCAGATCGCCTGAAAGCCATTCTTATTGCGGGGGGCGTGTGGACGAACCGTTGGACGTGATGAGCGTGGTCGCCACCTTCGCGCTGGCGGCCGATACGCTGCGCTGGAATGAGTTGCGCGCCATCTTGGCTCCGGGGGTGGTGCTCGATGACGGAGGGAAATCCCGGCCTGCCGGAGGCGGCCCGGCAGCGGGTGCGTGACGGGCGAGGACGGCAGAGCGAAGGCTGAGGGGCCCGCCGCACCTTCATCTCGACTGGCGCCAAGGAAAAGGTTTCGGTTCCTTGTTTCTTTGAGAAGATAAGGCATTTTCCCTGATACTGTGGTGTGGCAAGATCCGCTATGTATAGCCATTCTTTGACGGAATGGCTACGTTGAGCGCTGTTCTCTCCTCTACACCATCAGGGAAAATACCTTAGCGCTTTGAGAGATCCGCCATGGATGACAACTTGTCCGGGCAGCAGGCCGTCCGGCACGAAGACGTGAATAGCGACCTCGGCTTTGGCCGGGTTCTCTCCGAGCAGCGCGATCTGCGGCTGCTGAACCGCAACGGAAGCTTTAACGTGCAGAAGCGGGGCCGCGGCATAAGAGCCGGCCTCTCCTATTCCAATCTGGTCACTACGACCTGGCCCATCTTCTTCCTCCTGGCCGCTTTGGCGTATGTCGCGCTGAATGCCATCTTCGCTTCGGCCTTTTATCTCTGTGGTCCCCATGGACTGGCGCACACGCTAGACACCGGTATCCACTCGCTCTTTCTTCAAGACTTCTTCTTCAGCATCCACACCTCGGCCACCATCGGCTACGGCGATACCGTGCCGGTCGGCCTGCCGGCCAACCTTCTGGTGGGAGTGGAATCGGTGGTGAGCCTGCTGGGGCTGGCCGTAATGACCGGGCTGGTCTTCGCGCGCTTCTCGCGTCCAGTGGCGGCGATCCTCTTCAGCGACACCGCCGTGATTGCCCGGACCGCCGACGGCCTGCACGCCTTTCAGTTCAGGATCATCAACACCCGCAACAGCCAGATCATCGACCTGCACGCGCGGCTAATGGTGGCCCGCTTTGAGCCAAGGGGTGAGGGCAAGCCCGTACGCCGCTACTACCCGCTGACATTGGAGCGGGAGAGCGTCTCTTTCTTCCCGCTCTCCTGGACCGTTGTCCACGTGATCGACCGCAGCAGCCCGCTCTTTGGCGTGACCGAGACGGAGTTGCGGAATTCCGCGGCGGAGTTTCTGGTTTTGCTCACCGGCGTCGAGGAGACCTTCTCCCAGGTCGTCAATGCCCGCTCCTCCTACAGCATGGAGGAGACGGTCTGGAACGCCAAATTCGCCGATATCTTCCTCTACGACCAGGAAGGGCGAGCGGCGGGCGTCGATCTGAGCCGCTTCCACCAGACGCTGCCCCTGTAAAACAGTGCGCGGGCGGGAGCGGCCCGGCGCTGGCCGTTTTTCGACGGCCGTCTAGGAAAATTTGGGGTGGGGCTCCCGGGACCGGCGGCGATACCGCTCAGGAGCGGTTACGGAACCACTACCGCCGCGCCGTTCACCGCGTCTTGCCGCACCGCCTGCAGTGCATCGTTGACCCGGTCCAGAGGAAACACCGTCACCTGGGGCTGAATGCCAATGCGCGCCGCCGTAGCCAGGAAATCGCGCGCGTCGGCGCGCGTCATGTTGGTGACGCTGCGAATCTGCCGCTCGCCCCATAGCAGGCTGTCATAGTCGAACTGCGGAATGCGATCCATGTGAATGGCGTTGATGGCGACCACGCCGCCCTTGCGCAGGCTGCCCAGGGCGGCAATCACCACGTCCCCGCTGGGCGCGAAGGTGACGGCCCGATCCAGTTCAACCGGCGGACGCTCGCCTTCCGTGCCCACCCACGCCGCTCCCAACCGCGCGGCCAGCGCCCGGTGCGATTCGCCGCGGGTCGCGACGAAGACCTTGCATTTCCAGGAGTGGAGGACGGCGATGGCCAGGTGTGCCGAGGCTCCGAAGCCGAAGAGGCCCACATTTTCACCCGGCTGAACACCGGCGACGCGCAGGCTGCGGAAGCCGATGATTCCGGCGCAAAGCAGCGGCGCGGCATGCAGATCGTCCAGCTCCGCGGGAAGGGGAAAGACAAAGTCGCTGCGCGCGACGGCATACTGGGCATAGCCTCCGTCGATCGTGTAGCCGGTAAAGACGGGCGCATCGCAGAGATTCTCCTCACCGCGCCGGCAATAAGGGCAGCTGCCATCGGCGCCGCCCATCCAGGAAACGCCGACACGCGCGCCGGCCCGCAGCTCCCGCGTCACGCCCTCCACCACCTCGCCGACGATCTGATGGCCGGGAATCAGCGGATCGCGTCGGGGCGGCAGTTCGCCGTCCAGGATATGCAGGTCGGTGCGGCAAACCCCGCAAGCACGCACACGCAGCAGCACCTCGCCCGGACCCGCTGACGGCTGGGGCAGGTCTTCGATCGCCAGCGCTCCCCCGCCGGCGCCTCTTCTGTGCAGCAGTGCCGCCTTCATCCTGCGGCCTTCCCCGCGTCCTTCGCTGCGCCCGTCAACGCGCCGTTCCATGGCGAGTCCATTGCCCGCTCCATGCTGCGTAGGATGCCGCCCGGCTCCGCGACACCCATGGCTGCGATGGCGTCGGCGCGCGCCTGCGTATCGGCCACCGCATAGATGCGCAATTCGTCCGCATTCCCCGACGGACGGATGTGCGCCACATCGCCATTGTCGAAGCGGATGCGCAGGCCATCGGTGATGTCGAGGCCGGCGATGGTTCCGAACCCCTGCTCGGCGGAAAAGAAGCCGGCAAGCCGGCTTCGCTTCTCCTCAAACTCCGCTTCTCCGGCGACACGCGGTGAAAAGCAGGCCAACAGCTCTAGCGCGGCGGCGCGCGGGAACTGCCGCAGCAGCGCAGCGCGGCTGAAGCGGCGCGGCAGTTCGGCGAAGAGATCGATCGGCGAAAGCCGCCGCTCGGCGCAGGCCGACAATGCCGCCAGCAGCGGCAGAGCGGAATCGCGGGTGGGCAGCGGGGGCAGAGCGGCTCCGTTTCTGACGAACTCCGAGCCGGTCAGAAACCCCCCGTTCGCTTCCCAGCCGCAGACGGCGCGCTTGCCGCGCCGCAGCGCAGCCTCCATTCCAGCGATCACATAGGGCGAGCCGATGCGCGTCTTCGGCTCCAAAACGGCCGCCAGTTCACAGCGGTCAATGCCATCGTTGCAACTCACCGGAACCACCACCGCATCCGCTTTCAGAAACTGCGCCGCGACCATGCCCACCAGGTCGCCGCCGAAAAAGCGCGCCCGCCCTTCCCCGTCCAGGCCCAGTAACAGGGGCCGATCGCCATCTCCATCGGTGGAGACGACCGCGTGCACGGGACCATCTTTGGCCGCCGCGTCGGCGAGGCGTTGGATGACTGCCAACTGCTCAGCATCGATGTTTTCGGTATCGATGGGAACAAAGCTATCGCTGGCTCCGGCGCGCACCACCTCCGCGCCCATCGCTTCGAGAATCATCCCGAGCGCCTCCCGCCCGGCCGCGGAGTGCTCATAAAGCAGCACCCGTTTGCCGGCCAGCGGCGCGCCGGCAAAAAAGCCGGTGTACCGGGCAACATACTCAGCCCGCGCGCCGTCCCGCTCGGGAGGCAGCGGACGGCGGAGTTTCAAGAATCCTCGCCCATCGAAGAGCGACTCGGCGGCAGGCTGCCGGTAAAGACGTTCCCGTACCTGAGCGGACTGCGCTTCAATGGGAGCCTCTTGCTCCTTCAAGAGCTCGCCGAGGCTGCTGTAGGTCTTGTAGCCGTTGCGATCGAAGGGAATGTGGCTGCCGGTAACCATCATGCAGCCTCGCCCGCGGCGCAGCGCATAACAGGCCAGCGCCGGCGTGGAAGTGCAGCCCAGATTCACCGGCCGCATCCCCGCCGACTCGATGGCCGCCGCAACCGCCTGCGCAAGTTCTCCCCGCCCCTCCATCTCCGGCACAAAGGCCACCGAGCTGGGGCGCAGGTCATAGCCCAGAAAGAATTCCTCGCCCCGCGCGATGCCTCCTTGCGAGCGCGGCCGCGATTGCAAGTATTCCAGCTCCGCCAGCGCATTAAGAAAAACCTCCAGCTGCGCCAAGTCCACCACCCGCCCGCGGCGGCCGCTGGTGCCGAACTTCAGTTCCTTGGGCTCATAGCACAAGCTCTCTCGCAACGACATCCCTTTCCCGGCCATATCCTCGGCTCCCTCAAGATCGACTTCAATAGAAGTTCTATTTCTCACCCGAGCCTCTCATCCGATAGGATGCTAGAGCTTCTTCACCATCTCACACGCGGCGGCGGATCCAGCGCAACGGCAAATACACCTTCTCCAGTTGGTCCGTCCACATGGCCAGCATCATCCTCTTCGCCACCTTGTGGGGCATCGCGCTGCGCGAGTGGAATGGGACGGGCCGGCGCACAAAGCTGCTGGTAAGCCTCGGGCTCTTTCTACTGATCTCCTCAATTGTTGTAGTGGGATACGGGAATTACCTCAAGATGCGCTAGAGGTTTTCGAAAGAGGCCGCCGCGCGCACTTTTGGCCGTAACCTGGCTTTGCTGTCGCAGGCAAAGACAAGCCGACGCAAGACACAGGACACTCTCTCGCCGTCGAGATCATGATGGTTCGGGCGGACGGCGGACCGCTATGCATCGAGTGCGGCAGTTACCCTATCAAGCGCTGCGCACGCCGAAGATCCGGTCTTTCAGGTGTAGCTTTAACTTCTTGAGTCGAACCTCTTCAAGCCTCTCTTCTTCTGAGAGGTAGGGTTTGCTCAATAGTGATTCCAGTTCCTGGGAATAGCGGCGGTGTTCCTCACGCAGGCGATTTATGCCTGGCGCATCTTGTTCGATCTGGGCGGTTGCTTCTCCATCCATAGGCGCAGCTCCTCCTGTTTTCTATTGAGACGTAGAACCCTAGCACAGGGATTGCTCTCATCCAAGCGGATTCTGCGGAGCCGGTACACCAGGCGTCTCTCCGCCTGAGCTCTCCATCCAGTGCGCCCGCGGGCAAACGCTGTTGCCAGGAGCCTTTCACGGTCCGCCCTGAAAGTGTTTTCTTAAAGGATCTTTTCGAAGATGAGCGCGTCTTCGGCAGGAGTCGAGTAGTAGCCCGGCCGCCGGCCAGACTCCCTAAAGCCCTGGCCACAATACAGGGCGATCGCAGGCGCGTTGGACCGGCGCACCTCTAACCGCATTGTCTGCGCTTCGCCCCGGCGCGCAGCTTCCACCAGTTCTCGCAGTAGTGCCGCGCCAATTCCGCGCCGCCGCAGTTCGGGCCGCACAGCGATGATCTCGAGCTCCGCTAACCGTATCGGGCGCAGCAGGCTGACCACGCCAAAGCCCGCCGGCGCCTCGCCGTTCTGCACCTCACCCGGCTCCGGAAGCTCGGCGCAAACTTGATGGCAGACCAGAGCAAACCGGATGAGGGCGAGGCCGGATTCGCCAGGGGGGTGGGAATTCAGGATTCCCTGGTACGCGCTGCGCGGCCATTGCGGAGCGCCGGCAGCGGCGGCGATGGCCAGCACCTCCTCCAGATCACCGGCCGCCATGGCGCGGATGCTCAGCACAAATTTGCTGTAGAAGCGCGCCGCTGTTCGCTGGTGACCTCGGCATCGGAGCGCCGCAGATAATTGGCGTCCAGCGGTTCGATCTCGTCAAAGGCGCCGATGCGAAAGCGCGCAGCGGCAAAGCGGAGGGCGTCGGCGGCGTCGGGAACCGGAAGCAGGATTGCGCTGCCGGCTGGGAATTCGCCCCCCTTGCCGTCGCTTGCGCCGGGCGCTTCGCAGACCAGCGCCCCCGCGTCCGGTTCGGCGGCGGCGGCGCGCAATTCCGCGGCGGAAAGAAGGGTTTCGCGCACCGCCTGACCCTGCCGGTATTCGCCCACATAATATTCGCCGCGGCCGGCGTCGATGGCCGCCAGCACATGATCGCGGCCGCTACCGCCGGCCAGCAGCGCCAGCCGGGAGAGCGCAATGAGCTTGGCTCCCGAAGCTTCGGCTAGCCCTTTTGCCGCGCTCAACCCTACGCGAATGCCGGTAAAGCTGCCCGGGCCGCGGACAATGACAATCGCCTCCAGATCGCGGACCGCCGCGCCCTGTGCGGCCAGCATCTCCCCAATCCGGGGAATGAGTTGGGCAGAATAGGTGCGCGCGGCCAACTCCGCTTGGGCCACAATCTCCGCGTCACCGGAGACCGCGTCGATGCGGCCGAGAGCCACGGTGCCAGAACCGCCGCAGGTATTGATGGAAAGAAGCATCGGAGACAATTTGACCGGAAAAAGCGTTCCATCCCATTATCGCCGGGATGGGGCTTGTTGATAGGCCGGCGCTGACGCGCGGCTTCCGATCCGGCGCGCGCGGTCCGCCACGCGAAAAGATTCCGCCTCTACCACTGCACTCCGGGATAAAGGCTCGGCAGATGAGTCACCCGGTATTGCGTCGCTCCCGGCGTTATCGCCTGCCACACCAGTTGCCGGCTCGATGGGCTCAGCTTGAGCTCCTGCACGACGGTGCCGCCCGCGGAGGCGGAAAAGGCCGCCAGCGCGTCGCCATTCGCCAGGCTCTGCACATCGCCGCCGAAAAAACTGTAGAGCTTGGGAGACAAGCCATAGCGGTAGAGCAGCGTCGCCGTCATGGCGCTTTCGTCGATCTGGTAGACGGGAACGCTGGAGTAACAGGCCGTCCCATTGATCGCGCCGCAGAGACCGCCGCCGGAGGCAGCCGGCCGGTCATCGCCATTGTCCATCACTCCCAGCCGGAATACCCCTGAGGTATTCGGGCTGAAGAAGTCGGGACCGTGCTGCGCATAGAACCAGTCCGCCGGATCGGAGCCGCCGATCAGCTTGAAGTCCCCGCCCTCGCCCAAGCGCCAGAGCACCCGCCCCGATCCCTGCCCATCCTCATAGTCGATCTTGATGACCCAGCTCTGATGGCGCAGGGAGAGCAGCAGGTCGTGATCGTCCGCGGAATAGAGCAGCGAATTGCTGTGCGTCCAATCGGGAAAAAGGTAGGGATGCCGGTTGATGTCCAGATGATCAAAGGCATCCCACACCCACACCGGCTGATTGTTTTGGTCCAGATCGACGAGCACGTCACCCAGCACCTTGGTTGCGCCGGAGGAGCCGGGCAGATTTTGATAGGTCCGATAGTCGCTGAGCAGGACAATCCAATGCCCGTTTGGCAGCACCAGCACATCGTGGTGAAAGCTGCCGAGCTGCAGGTTGTAACCCTTCGCCTCCAAGGCCGCCGCCACTTGGCTCTCCGTCACCTCGCGAATGGTCTTTCCGGCGAGATCGATTTCGCGGATTACGTCGATGGTATTGGGCAGAAGCGTTGTTCCGTTGATGGGCAGCGAGGAGAGATAGGAAATCAGGAGCAGGAAGTCTCCGTTGGGAAGCAACTGCGCCGGTTGGATCGCGTCCATTGCCGAGCCGTCGCTGAGGCCGTACGTCCAGATCACATTGCCCAGCATGTCGGTGGCGTAGAGCTGGGCCTTTTCCTGCGGAATCACGGTATCGAACAACTCTATTCCCGGCTGCGGAGTCTGGCCCGGGGTAGCGGAGACCTGCACGGAGGCGGTCTTCGGAGCGACGCCGCTAAGAAACGTCTGGTCGGGACCCTCGAAGTCGGCTCCGTCGGCCAGCACGACATGGACCCTCAGGTGATACAGCGTTGACGAGCGCATACCGGCAACATAGAGGCTGACCTGACCCCCATAAGGAGGGGGCGCCGGCTGCGACCAGGTGGCCTGTGCGTAATTGGTATCCAGTCCGAAATCGACGCTCACCGTGCCCGGAGCGGGTAGCGAGACGGTGTAGGTTACAACCTGCGGATTCGCTGTGGGGGTGATGGTACCCGGGCCGATCACCGAGGCGACCGCGGTCGCATAGTCGGCCTGCGGAGAGCTGCCAAGAGCAGCCGTCACGGTGACGTTTCCACTCGCCGCGTGGGCCGGCGCCGTAAAGCGTCCGGAAGCATCTATGGCGCCCACATGGGCGTTGCCGCCGGGAATGCCGTTGACCTGCCACTGGAGCGCGCCCTTCGCCGGCTCCCGGCCCTGAACCGTTGCCGAAAAGGCAAGGCTTTGGCCCGGCGCCAGAGCGGCATATTGCGGGCTAATTTCCACATCGCCATGCTGCGCCGCGGTGGGCGGAGCCTGCGTCGGG